>SVSJ01000020.1 GCA_015064355.1 Oscillospiraceae bacterium
GGAGTTCTGACCGAGAGAACCGCCGTGACGGTGAACAGGGCCGCCGCCGTGTGTCATTCTCTTGATCTTGAAGTTCCATCTCTTTACTACGCCGCTGTAGCCGTGACCCTTTGTAATACCTGTAATGTCGACCTTATCGCCAGATGCGAAGGTATCGGCGGCTATTACATCGCCAACGTTCATTGCGGAAATGTCCTCGAGACGGAATTCCTTAAGGTGACGCTTTGCATTTACGCCAGCCTTCTTGAAGTGACCAGCCGCGGGCTTGTTAACGAGCTTTTCGCGGATGTCTTCGAATGCGAGCTGTACAGCTTCGTAGCCGTCAGTCTCAACTGTCTTCTTCTGTGTAATGGAGCAGGGACCTGCTTCAATCACAGTCACCGGGACTACAGATCCGTCTTCCATGAAGATCTGTGTCATTCCCAGCTTCTTTCCGATGATACCTTTTTTCATCGAAATCTTCCTCCTATTATAGGTTATTGGTTGACCGCTTGAATTTTACCGGAGCTACCCGGTACAGTCAACTTGACCCGACCGCCATCAAGCTTTCGGAAGTTGCGCAGGAGACGCTGTTCCTTAACTGCTCTGTACGGTGTTCGGTTTAGCTTTTTCAGTGTTAATTGGATTAGAGCTTAACGTCGATGTCAACGCCAGCAGGGAGTTCAACGCTCATGAGAGCTTCAACAACCTTCTGGGAAGGCTTCTTGATCTCAATGAGTCTCTTGTGAGTTCTCTGTTCGAACTGCTCACGGCTGTCCTTATACTTGTGAACCGCACGGAGAATTGTGATGATCTCCTTTTCAGTAGGAAGCGGAATAGGACCGGATACTTCTGCGCCGTTGCGCTTTGCGATATCAACGATCTTAGCTGCTGCCTGGTCTGCGAGTGTGTGCTCGTAGCTTCTGATCTTAACTCTGATTTTTTCCTGTACTGCCATTTTGTTTGCCTCCTTTGAGCTATACTTTGATAATAGTTTGAGGCGATGAACACGGCTCCGGGTGTGTCGAGCGGGTACTTAATGAATCCGAACCATGGGAATCGCTAGGATCGCAGGGCTCGGTAAACACAGCGAGACTATTGCCACGCTGTAAAACCCGTCATACACGGGGAGACTGTTCGTCTTCGCCCGATTACTCGGACATACTCCACGGAAATTACCTGCAATTCGTCTGACAGTATTTGACGAAAGCAGCAACCTCCCGCTTCTTCGCACATCAAGCAGAGCTATTTTACCATAAATACTAAATAAAATCAAGGTTTTTATAAAAATCGGCAAGAATTTTGTGCGTAGAATTTTTGACGAAGTTTACGGCGATAATTTGTATATATTGCACAACATCGCATTTCCAACCCTCTTTATATGGTTTTACCCTTCGAAATTTAGAAAAACAAAACCATAGGTTTAATTACCTGTGTTAATTTGAACCTGAACTAACGACTTAGCCTCACTAAATTGGTGAAGCCACGAACAGCATCCTTGCAAATTTGCTGTGCACGTTGTGCCAAGAGAGGAGATTCCAAAGAGGAGAGAATCAGAACACGCAAGTGTTCCTCTTCTCTTTGGTGCCGGGGTTCACAGGGATGCGGCATGAGCATTCCTGTGTTCCGTGCGAACAGCACATAACTCGCTTCACGCGTAGTGCATTTCAGCTATGCGCTAGGCACATAAGGAGGTTCATGCCACCTCCTTATGAATCCAGGCACTTAAAGGGGGAAAGACGCAGGCTCAATTTCCCCCTTTAAGAATTCCCCCTTTGTTTTCCACGAGAGTGGAAACTCGTTAGTACAGTCGTCCGTGGCCTACAGTTTTCACGCATAGTGAAAACTCGCTCGCCTCGGTTCGATTTGGAACAGGTATTTTTTCAAACATTTGCTTTTCTAAATGTAGAAAAACTAAACCATAGGTTTGATTAACCACTCAAGTAATACACGCAAAAAATCCCCCTACCCCCTTGTTATTTGCCGCATTTTGTGGTATTATATATAATGTATATTTAGGTAAGTTATTGAAAGGCCTTTGCCATGAAGAGAAAAGCATTTTTAAGCGTATATAAAAAAGCCGCACCGATCCTCCCGGCACTGGGAATCATCATCGCCATCGGATATTTCCTGGCTATGAAAAGAGACTTTGAATACTCCATTCACCATTTTGCCCGCGATTCCGTTTGGTTCTGGATATTCGCAGGCGCAGGAGTCATCGCTTTTGCCATTTCCGCCATTCTGGCCGTTATTCCTATGAAGACATTGGCAATCGCAAAATCCCCCATTCCCTCTCCGGCAGGATTGTTCGCAACCATCCTTTGCGCTGTAATGTGCATAGGTACCCTCATCACTGAAACAAGGGTTGGACCTGAGCAGATCATCAGCCCCATGCAAAAGCTGGGCGGCCTCCTTTGCATCTTTATCGCACTCACATTTGCCATGTCTTGCGTAAAGAAATATCGCGGTGGCCTCCTCCACAAGATCGCATCCATTCTGGGCCTGTTCTCCGTTAATGCCGCAATGTTCGCGTGCTATTTCGATTTCTCCGAGCCTCTGAACGGTCCCGTCAGAAATATTACAACAATAATGCAGGCCGCTGTAATTCTGATTCTAATTTCAGAAACTCGCCTCGCCTTCGGTGTTCCCGCAAAGAGAGTAACTTCCGTTCTGTATATCTTCTCTTCCTGCGTAACATCATCCCTTGCCCTGGGCTTCTCACTTGGCGGAATCATTTACGGAATATTCTCTTCAAACTCCGCCGACCCCAACCTGCCCCTCTTCAGACTTGGCGTGTATCTGGCAGTTGCAATCTTTGCTGTGGATAGAATGATCCAGCTTCCCGCCATCGCAGCAGACGCAGTAAACGACCCCGAATAACAAAAAACTTCAGAAATAAAATAAATCAATATATAAGGAGACTATACTATGGATAACGAAATCAAGCTGACTCTTGATCCTACCGCCGGAATATCAACACCGGCAACCGCAGCGGCTGCAGCAGCAGAAGCTCCCAAGGTAGAAATCCCCGCAGAGCAGGTAAAGGTGCTCGACGAATCCCAGTTCACCGAAAGCGAACGCAAGGTCATTGACGATTTCTCGGCGCAGATCGACATCACCGACTCCGCTATGATCCTTGGATATGGCGCGGCTGCCCAGAAAAAGATCTCCGACTTCAGCGATACAGCCCTCGGCGGCGTAAGGAACAAAGACTTCGGAGAGGTTGGCACAATGGTGACCGATCTTATCTCCAATCTTCGCGAAATGAACGACGAGGCCGAAAACGACACCGGTTTCAAAAAGCTTTTCAGATCAACAAAGCGCAAAATACAGGATATCAAGCTGAAATATGACAAATGCGAAAGCAGCGTAAACTCTATCGTTGGAATCCTCGAGCAACACCAGATCACCCTTCTCAAGGATATTTCAATGTTCGACGAGCTTTACGAAATGAACCTCTCCTATTTCAAGGAGCTGTCAATGTATATCATCGCCGGCAAGAAGAAGCTTGAAAAGGAACGCGCTACTACCCTTGTTGAGCTGAAGGAAAAAGCAAAGACAAGCGGTCTTCCTGAAGACGCACAGGCTGCAAACGATTTCGAGGAGCAGTGCGTACGCTTCGAGAGAAAGCTCCACGACCTTGAGCTTACCCGTATGGTATCCATTCAGATGTCTCCTCAGATCAGACTGGTGCAGAACAATGATACCATGATGACCGAAAAGATCCAGACAGTTATCATGAACACTATTCCTCTCTGGAAGAGCCAGATGGTTATTGCGCTGGGAATCGAGCATTCCCGTCAGGCAATGGAAGCTGGCCGCGCTGTTACCGATATGACAAACGAGCTTCTCAAAAAGAACGCATCTGCACTGAAGCAGGCAACTGTTGAGATCACCAAGGAAGCGGAGCGCGGTATCGTGGATATCGAAACCCTCACCCAGACCAACGCAGACCTTATCGCAACTCTTGACGAGATCCAGAATATTCAGAAGGAAGGCCGCGACAAGAGAGCCCTGGCGGAAGCAGAGCTTGGCAGAATCGAATCCGAGCTTAAAGCAAAGCTTATCGGCATAAATTCATAAAAAAGTGGTAAACGCTATGAAAAGAAATAATTATATCCGCATACTTACATTTATCATAGCCGTAATAACGGTCTGTGCCCTTGCTTTGCCCACCTTTGCGGCATATCCCAAGGCTGACGGTTATGTAGCAGACGAAGCGGGAGTTCTTGCACAGTCCACAATCCGCCAGATTAACAAGACAAACGAAACTCTCAAGAAAGACGCCGGCCTTACAATCGCAGTATGCGCTGTCAAGACCACGGGAGACGTTTCGATTGCTGAATATGCCAGGGGACTTTACACCGAGTGGAAGCTTGGTGAAGGCGTGCTTATTCTTATTGCAGCAGAGGACGAGAACTATTACATAGTTCAAAGTACCGGCATTGAAAACCAGCTTACCAACGCTGACATCGAAGCTATCCGCGACGGTTATCTTGAAGACGATTTCGCCGCAGGAAATATTGACTCCGGTGTGCTCAAGGCGTTTTCCAAGCTGACCTCCGAACTCGAGGACGGAATCGAAGCACCTGTGGCAGATGATACCCCGGCAGACGACACAAATGAAAATAATAATGAAGAAAACGAAGGCACTACCGCAGGCAAGGTTATCGTAACAATCCTGAAAGTGATCCTTTACATAGCTCTCTTTGCTCTGGCAGCCTTTGTTATCCTCTTCGTTGTGGCTATGTTCAATGATGACGCGGCAGCTCTTCTTCAGAGATATGTTTTCCGCCGTGGAAAGTACAATCCCGCGCAGCAGACATATTATGACGAGAGACTTTACGGTAACGGCAATCGCCGACCCCAGCAGCAGAGACCGCAGCAGAGACCGCAGAATCCCGGTCAGAGAAGAAACCCCAATCAGATGTACAACGCTGACGGCACACCCCGCAAGCCACAAAACAGCGGCAACCGTAACAACCGCAGCGGCTACGGCTATTGATCCACAAACCAATAATCAAAAAAGGCGGACAATGTTCGCCTTTAGATTTATTAATACTAACACAAGGAAAACACAATGATCTCCATAAGCACTACCGATCTTTCATACAGGATCGGCACACGAGAAATAATCGCAGACGTATCCTTCTCCTTAGAGGAAGGGGATCGCCTTGCAATTGTGGGAGTAAACGGAAGCGGCAAGTCCACACTTCTGAAAATGCTCTGCGGCGAGTACGAGCCCGACGAGGGAAACGTGTACATTGCCAAGGATAAAACTGTGGGAATGCTCCACCAGGACGACGCATTTAATATAATTGAAGGAAACGGTGGTCCGGACTCCCCTATAAACAACACAGTACTCGGTCAGATGTACGCTGTTTTTGCGGAGCTTTGTACAGCAGAAGTGCGACTGGCGAAGATCCAAACAGAGCTTGACCGCACGTCTCCCGACGACACAGAGACCCTGAATCGCCTTTCCACCGAGTACAACAATCTGAACAACCGCTACATCCGCGACGGCGGCCTTTACTATCAGTCCCGTTGCCGCAGTATACTTGAAAATCTTGGATTTGGCGAAGAATACTGGAATCTTCCAGTTACCAGCATGAGCGGAGGTCAGAGGACGAGACTCGCTCTTGCCAGACTCCTTTCCCGTGAGCCTGACATTCTCATCCTCGACGAGCCCACAAACCACCTGGACCTCGACACAATGCTGTGGCTGGAGAATCATCTGGCAGCTTACAACAAGTCGAAAACCGTGATCCTTGTTTCCCACGACCGACTGTTCCTTGACCGTGTCACAAACAAGACTCTCGACATCGAGAATCAGCGGGCAAAGCTTTATAAATGCAGCTATTCCCAGTACGTAGTGGAAAAAGAAAAGTTCCGCAAGGAACAGGAAAAGAGATATGATCTTCAGCAAAAGGAGATCGCGCGGCTTGAAGCTTACATTGAGCAGCAGAGACGATGGAACCGTGAGCGGAATATCATCGCCGCAGAATCCAGAGAAAAAGCGATTGCCCGAATGGAAAAGGTTGAAAAACCAAAGGCGGCCCCCAAATCCATCAGCTTTGCCCTGCACTCTTCCGGGGAATCGGGCAACGACGTAGCGAAGATCAAAAATCTCACTATGGGATTTGGGGAGAACATCCTCTTCAAGAATGTGTCCTTTATGGTAAAAAAGCGGGATCGCTTGTTTATCACAGGCCACAACGGCTGCGGAAAGTCTACGTTTATCAAGATACTCCTCGGTCAGCTTGAGCCACTTGCCGGAGAGATCGAGTTCGGTTACAACGTAACTGTCGGCTACTACGATCAGGAAAACCAGAATCTTGACGAAGGAAACACAGTTCTTGACGAGCTGTGGAACGCCTACCCCAATCTGACCCAAACAGAGATCCGCAATACCCTAGCCCTCTTTATGTTCCGGGGCGACGATATTGAAAAATCCGTGTCAGTCCTCTCGGGCGGTGAGCGTGCACGGTTGACTCTGGCAAAGCTGATTCTTTCACGAATGAATCTACTGATCCTTGACGAGCCCACAAACCACTTGGACATCGAATCACGCGAGGCACTTGAAAATGCCCTCCGTGAGTTTGACGGAACTATAATCACCGTGTCTCACGACCGTTATTTCTCCCGTCAGCTTGCAACAAGGTTTATTGATCTGGGCGCAGGTGGCAGAGAATTCAACGGAAACTACGACGAATATATGGCCTGGAAGGAAGCACGGGCTGCCGAGGGATACTTCAAGGATGACAAGCCTGCCGAGCAAAAAGGCAAGGAGGAATACCTGGAGCGGAAACGGTCAAACGCGGAGCGTCGCAAGGCTGAAAAGCGCAAGGCTGAAGTTGCACGCGAGATCGCAAAGCTGGAAAAAGAGATCGTGGAGATCGACGATCTGCTCTTTGGCGAAGCGGCAACAGACTATATCCGCGCAGCAGAGCTTACTGATCGGAAGATCACCGCAGAGGACATACTTATGTCTCTCTACGCCGAGGAAGAAGAACTCGCAGACCTTGAGTAAGAGAGCATTTGCGGGAAAAATTATATACACAAAAAAATGGTGGAATGTCAACTGGCACTCCACCGTTTTGTTTTATCTCTTATCTATAATTTTTCTTATTCCCTCCTGGTCAAGTCCTGTGTACTCCATTAAGTACCCAAGATCTCCGTGGGGGATCATTGTGTCTTCAATCGCCTTGATCTCAACTCTGGGCATTACCCAGTCAGCCGACGCCAAATGCTCTCCTATTCCGCCGGACCGCGCAGATTCTTCAACGAACAGCACGCGCTCTGCTGAATTTATGAGATTTTTAAATTCCTCATCCTGCGGTAAGGGATATATTCTGCGCAGTACTGCAACGGTGGTGTCAGTCTCTGCCATGCCTGCCGCCCGAACTACGTTCTCTGCGATCCTACCATAGGTTACGATGACAGTCTTGCCGTTGCCCATGGATTTCCACTCACCGTGTTCGGTAAATTCGCAGTCGTATTTCGCCTCCCCTGCCTTGGGATACCTGACCACCGTCAAACCGCTGCCCATTTCCGCGTCCTTCATTGAGGTACGGAATGCTGCAAAATCGTCCGGGGAGTAAATAGTCGCACCGGGAATCCTTGTGAGAAGGGACACGTCGAAAATTCCCTGATGTGTAACTCCGTCACCGGGCACAAGGCCTGCGTGGCTTAATAGAAGCATAATATGCACGTCCTTCTGCAGGGCAACGTCGTGCCAAAGCTGGTCGAAAACTCTCTGGGAGAACGTGGAATACATAACAAGCGCTGGGAGGATGCCCTCTTTAGCTCCACCGATGGCAAGACCTGCCGCAGTTGTGACCGCGTGTTCTTCTGCGATTCCCACGTCAAAGAATCTCTCCGGGAATATTCCCGCAAAATTTCCAAGGCCGCAACCGTCAGTCATGGCCGCAGTAATGCCCACGATTCCACGGTTTTTCGCCGCCATTTCACAAAGGGTGTCAGACACCTGGTCGGTAAAGGTTCGTTTTTTCGGCTTGTCTTCATTTCCGTCAAGAGCAAATCCACCGGTACTGTGATACCGCTCGGGATGCTCCTCTGCCGGGGCGTAGCCAAGTCCTTTTTTCGTTTTTATATGCACGATCACGGGGCAGGCCATAAACTTTGCCTCCTCGAGAACGCTTATCATCTTGTTTATGTTGTTGCCGTCAACAGGACCGATATATTCAAGTCCCAAAGACTCAAACCAGGTCTGGGCGCCGAGTAGTCTTTTCGCAAACTCCTTGACCTTGTACGCGCCAACTGCAACGGTTTTTCCTATAAGAGGAATGCCGCGGAGAAATCCGTTGATCTTCATTTTGAAGTTGAAGTAGCTCTCCGAAGTGCGGATCTTGGAGAGGTAAGCAGAAAATCCGCCCACGTTTTTGGAAATGGACATTTCGTTATCGTTTAGCACGATTATGAGCCGCAGATTCTTCGCCGCGATCTGCTCAAGTGCTTCAAACACCATTCCGTTGGTAAACGAGCCGTCGCCGATCACCGCTATGGCCCAGTTGTCACGACCCGCAAGCCGGTTTGCTTCAGCAATTCCAACCGCAGTTGAGAGAGATGTGCCGCAATGTCCCGCTGTAACGGTGTCATAAGAGCTTTCGCCACGGTTTGTAAATCCCGACAGCCCGCCCTTTTGACGAATGGTGGAAAACTCTGCCTGTCTGCCAGTCAAAAGTTTGTGAGCATATGCCTGATGACCCACGTCGAACACAATGGAATCGTCAGGGCATGAAAAGACGCGGTGCAAAGCAACAGTCGTATCCGTTATTCCAAGGTTGGATGCAAGATGACCGCCATTTTGCGCCGCCGTTTCGATTATTTTTTGCCGTATCTCACCGGCGAGGATGGGTAGCTCCTTTTGGCTAAGGGCACGCACATCCTCGGGCGAGTTTATTTTCGGTAGTATTTGCATTATTACTCCAAATTAATTGCCCCTCAGGCTTCTGTTTCTCTTGCAAGGTTGGTAAATTTGGTGTATCTGCCGATCCAGCCAAGCTTTACCTTGTCAAGTGAGCCGTGACGGTTTTTCGCAACGATCACTTCTGCAACAGACTGGTCAGTAGTCGCGTCCTTGTAGTACTCGTCACGGTAGAGGAACAGAACGATATCTGCGTCCTGCTCGATTGCGCCGGAGTCACGAAGGTCGGACAGCATAGGTCTCTTGTCAGGTCTGTTTTCAGGTCCACGGGAAAGCTGCGCGCAACAAACCACAGGTACACCAAGCTCCTTAGCCAGAAGCTTCAGACCTCTTGAAATGTCGCCGACTTCCTGAACACGGTTATCGTTCCGACGGTCTCCCTGCATAAGCTGAAGGTAGTCGATGAGAACCAGACCCAGGTTCTTTACTCTGCGAAGCTTTGACTTCATTGCAGTAACGGAAATACCGGGGGTATCGTCAATGAGAATATCAGTTTCGGAAAGGCGTGATGAGGCATGAGCGATGGCGTTCCAGTCCTCGCCGCTAAGCTCACCGGATCTCATTTTATAGCTGTCGATCTGCGCTTCACTGGACAGCATACGGTTTGCAAGCTGTTCAGCGGACATTTCCAGAGAGAACACGCAAACGGTCTTTTTGGTCTTGATAGCCGCCTCTGTTGCAATATTCATTGCGAATGAGGTTTTACCCATACCGGGGCGGGCACCGATAAGAACCAGGTCAGAGTCACCCATACCAACGATAACGTTGTCAAGGGCGGAGAATCCCGTGGGGGTTCCGCGAAGTGCATCCGGATCCTGGGAAAGCTTTGTGAGTCGGTCGTAAACCTGAACCAAGGCGTCGCGGATATGTACGAAGCTTTTGTTTTCTCTGCCTTCGGCAATTCTGAAAACCTTGCCCTCTGCGTATTCAACAAGGGCCTCTGTATCGTCATCTCCTGCGTAAGCCGCTTCAGCAATATCCTCACCTGCTTCAACAAGCTGACGAAGCACTGCCTTGTCGCGCACGATCTTGGCGTAGTCCATAGCGTTTACTGCCGCGGGCACTGCCTCTGCAACAAGCTTGAGATATTCACGTCCGCCGGCCTCATCGTAAGTTCCGCTCTGAACAAGCTCTTCAATAAGGGTGACCACGTCTATGTTCTTTGATTTCAGATACATAGACTGCATAGCGGTGAAGATCTGGCTATGCTCCGGGAGATAGAAATCGTCCGCCTTGATTACCGCAACAAGATCATCAAGACACGCAGGCTTTATTAGAATGGAGCCAAGAAGGGATTGCTCCGCTTCAAGTGAGAACGGCATCCGCCGCTCCAGTTTATCAAAATCCGTATTCATTACGGCTCCTCCGAATTCATTTCTTAATAAATGCTGACTAATTTAATAACATAACACTTTTTGCCGTCAGGCTAAAATAACCATAGCTCGACGAAGTCGAATACAACTTGACGAAGTCAAATACAACTCGACGAAGTCGAATATCACTTGACGAAGTCAAATATAACTCGACGAAGTCGAATATAACTGCGCCGGGCAGCTTATTCGTGTACCAGCACGTTGATCTTGCCGGAGATCTCGGGATAAAGCTTAACGTCAACTGTGTATGAGCCGTATGCCTTGATCTGATTTGCCATAACGATCTTGCGCTTGTCGATCTCGATCTTATGCTGTGCGAGAAGTGCTTCAGCGATATCCTTGGTGGTAACAGAACCGTAGAACTTGCCGTCGTTACCCTGCTGGATCTTGATCTTTACAACAAGAGCCTGGAGTGCAGCGGCAGTTTCTCTTGCAGCCTGCTTCTCAAGCTCGATCTTGCGAAGTCTTGCTGCTTCCTTGTTCTTTATATCGTTAAGGATCTTTGCATCAGCTTCAACAGCCAGCTTCTTGGGGAAGAGGAAGTTACGCGCATATCCATCGGAAACGTTGATGAGCTCGTCCTTCTTGCCCTGTCCTTTAACATCCTGTAAAAGTACTACTTTCATTGTTATATCCTCCGTTGTATAGAAAATGCTATTTATGTTGAGACTCTGTCTCAAACTCTGCCAAAGAAACTTTTTGAAAAAAGTTTCCTTGGAACCTTCAAAAACTTTCCTGATAAATAAGTTCGTCCTTACGCGACGTACTTGTCGATGGCGGATCTAAGTCTTGCGATGATCTCGCCCATTGTGGATTCCTTGACCTGCGCAGCAGCTCCGTCGAAGTGACCGCCGCCGCCCATTTCTTCCATAATTAGCTGAACGTTAAGCTCACCTGCGGAACGTGCGGAAATGTGAACCGTGTCACCGATACGCACAGCCGCAAAGCTTGCTTTGATTCCCTCAACCTTCAGCAGATTGTCAGCCGCCTTTGCCGCGATAATTCTGTAGGATCCGTCCGCCTCGTCATCATCGCCGACCACAGTGATAGCGCACACGCCCTTGTAGGTTTCCACGTTACTGCGGAATTTCGCTTCACGCTTGTAATCGTCAACGCTTTCTCTGAACAGCTCCTGAACCACTGTAGGATCAGCCCCCCGGTCACGGAGATACATAGCGGCGGAGAAAGTTCTCGTACCGGTGTTCTTCGTGAACTGTTTTGTATCAAGGGTGATGCCCGCCAGCATTACGTTTGCTTCAGCCGCGGAGAGATAATCCTTGGGGAGAACCTGCTCCAGCATTTCCGCCACAAGCTCACAGGTAGCAGAAGCGGAAGGCTCGATATACTCAACGTCCGGCTCGTTCTCGAACTCGGATGTTTTTCTGTGGTGGTCAATGATTGCCAGCTTGTCCGTGCGGTAAGCAAGCTCGGGCATCTCGGCGATAGTCAGGTTGTTCACGTCTGACACGATAACCAAAGTGCCGGTTTCGAGAGTGTCGAGAGCAGTTGCACCGTCAATAAGCACGCCGCGGAATATTTCTTCCGTTTCAAGGAGCTTGCGGCAGCCGAGAAGATTGGCATCAGCCATATCTATAACGATGTTGACCCTTGCACCGCAGAACATGGCGATTCTTGCAAGGCCTACACAGGAGCCGAATGCATCAAAGTCCGCGTACTTGTGGCCCATAATAAGCACGTTGGTTGCTCTCTTCATTGCAGCCATCAGCTCATTGGAAACAACTCTCGCACGGACGTTGGTTCTCTTCTGAACGGTCTTTGTTACCCCGCCGTAGAAGTCCATAGATTCGTCGCTCTTAACCGCCGCCTGGTCGCCGCCTCTCTGGAGAGCCATATCAAGAGCCGCATGTGCCGCCCTTTCCTTGTCCTCGAATGTTCCGTGAACCGCAGACACGCCCATAGAGATAGTCAAGGGCAGATTTGTGTCTCCAACCTTAACTCCGCGAACACGGTCGAGGATCTCGAACTTTTCACTGATAAGCTCGTCCAGCACCCGATTTTCGGTGATGAACAGGTACTTGTCTCTCTCAAACTCCTTGAGAATACCGTTGTATTCGTCAGCCCAGGAGCGAAGAAGCTCGTCTATCTTGGAGGATGCGGGGCGGTACTGCTCACTGTCGTACTGCATCATTTCGCTAAGGTTGTCGATCATAATGTAGCATACAACCGCTTCGTCCCCTGCCATCTTCTCGCTTATCATATCAACTTCAGTGGTTTCTGTGGTGATTATCAGAGCGAAATCGTCTTCTTCGGTTTTTATGTGATGATATTTAGCTGTAAAGGATCTCTCTCCAATGGAGAAACGGGCACCCGCCTCGCTTCTGTCGTTTCGTATATCTGTAAGGGATACTCCGCAGATCTCCGAAACTGTAACTCTGTGGGATTTGCTTTTCTCACCGCGCAGGGTCTCAAAAGCGCTGTTCGACCAGAGGATCTGCTCGGCAGAATTGCAAATAAACACAGGCGACTGCATCTTCAGCACAGCATCATACATAATGCGTCCCATAACAGGGGCCAGGGTCTCGTCCATTACATCTCTGCCCCTGATCTTTTCGATGATCAGATACGCGCTAATACATATACCTGCGTGAACGACAAGGGCAAGGACTCCCCAGACAATGGGATTGACCTTTGTAAACACAGACAGAACCGTTGCCAATGCCAAGCACAAAATACCGCTTCCGCCGGCAATAAGGACACTTTCCAGCCGCGCCTTTCTCACGTCATTTTTATCTTTAACGTTTTTAGTCATAAATCAAGTCAGCCTTTCTAAAATTATGTTGGGATACGCTGTAGCCGCATCCGCATTTTTTGGTATACTAACCCATAGTAAGACTATTATAAAGTATATTATACCACACTCTTTCGCGTTTATCTACATCTATTATAAGAAAAAATAAATATTTACAATTATTTTTTGCCTTTTTATTAGGTTTTTTCGTGTTTGTGAGGCGCTCCCGGCACGGAAATTAATAATAAATCCCCTCCTTTTCCATTGACACCCCCTCCTCTCTCTGCTATAATATCATTGATGCAATATGCCTTATCTTACAAAACAACTCAATTATACATAAAGGAAACACTACTATGACAGCAGCTGAAATCAAAAAAGTTATAAGAGACGGTGGAATCGACACCACCCTTACAAACGGACTTGCAGTACCCGAAGACAAGCTCGGCGACCAGAGAACCCGCTACGAAAACGCAGTTGACTCCTTCACCGATCTTTACGGAGACGGAGATATTTCCCTCTACTCCGTTGGTGGCAGAAGCGAGATCTCCGGCAACCACACTGACCACAACTTCGGTAAGGTTATTGCCGCAAGCGTGAATCTTGACATTCTGGCAGTTGCAAAGAAGACTGAGGGCGGCGTTATCAGAATCAAATCCGAAGGATTCCCCGAGGATGTTGTAGCCCCCGCAGCAGCAGAAGCTCCCGACGCAGACAAGTTCTTCACCTCTGCCGCAATTATCGCAGGTATGGAAAGAGCATTCCTTGACGCAGGATACGCGGTTGGCGGATTTGACGCTTACACCACATCAAACGTGCTGAAGGGCTCCGGTATCAGCTCCTCTGCCGCTTTCGAGGTTATGGTTGGTAATATTCTCAACTATCTCTACAACGATGGCAAGGTTTCAAACGTTGAGATTGCGAAAATGGCGCAGTTTGCTGAAAACAAATTCTTCGGCAAGCCTTGCGGACTTATGGATCAGACCGCTTGCGCTGTCGGCGGATTCATCACCATTGACTTTGAAACTCTCGGCTCCCCTGTAATCGAAAAAATGGACTTTGACCTTACCTCTGCCGGATACCGCCTCTGCATCGTTAACACCGGCGGTAACCACGCGGACCTCAACGAGGATTACGCATCTGTTCCCGGCGAAATGAAGAAGGTTGCGGCAAAGCTTGGTGTACCCGTGCTCCGTCAAACAAGCCGCGAGGCTCTCACAAATCTTATTTGCACAGACTCCGGTGTAAGAGAAGAGCTTGGCGACCGAGCTATTATGCGTGCGTTCCACTTCTTTGACGAAAACGACCGTGTTACCGCACAGGTTGCAGCCCTCAAGGCAGGAGATATCGAAGGATTCAAGGCAGGTGTGACCGCATCCGGCAACTCCAGCTTCAAGTACCTTCAGAACGTTTACACCACCAAAAACGTGGAAGAACAGGGACTCTCTCTGGCTCTTTACATAACAGAAGAATTCCTCCGGGGAACAAGTGGTGTTTGCAGAGTGCACGGCGGCGGATTTGCAGGCACTATCCAGGCCTTTGTTCCGGCAGAGCTGACTGACGCTTATTCAGCAAAGATGAACGCAGTATTTGGCCAGGGTGCTTGCCACGTTCTCAGTGTTCGCAAGAACGGCGCTTGCCGCGTTCTGTAATTATTTCTTTGGAGAAAATATGAAACCGAAATTCCCTCTGAAAAAGCTCCTTTTTCTTGTAATAAACTTCATAATATCCTTTGTTCTTCTCAGAATAATAATCGAGGTGTCCGAGCGGACAGGTATGCTGTGGATCTATATAACAGGAGCATGCATTTACGCCGCGCTGATAATCGGGCTGTTTCTGGCGTACTTTGTGTTAAACGGGTACACCTTCAATAAAGAGCCACTCACCGCCTGTGACCTTTCCGACAAGCTGACAGATGAGCAAAAGGCGGATTTTCTCGCAAAGCAACCGGAGCGCAAGGAAAAGGCGCAAAAGCTTCTCCTTGTTCTCTTCCCCTTGATCCTCACCTTTGCCATAAGCTATATTGAGCTTTACATCATCGGTTAAGGGGGAAAACTATGCAGAAGATCAAAATTATCGCAATGGGCAAGCTGACCGAGGGGTATACTAAGGATGCATGCGCTGAATTTTCCCGCCGTATCTCACGGTTTTATCAGCTCACGGTAGTTGAACCCAAGCCCGAGGCTACACCGTCAGACCCCTCACCGGCAGAGATCGAAAAGGCTCTGGCAAAAGAAGCGGAAAAGATCATTTCGGAGATTCCTGCCCGCGCCGCAGTATGTGCAATGTGTGTTGAGGGAAAGACTATGTCCTCGGAAAAGTTCGCTGAATACATCGGCGACACCGCCAACCGCGGGGTAAGCGAGATCTGCTTTATTATCGGATCGTCTCACGGACTTCACGATTCGGTGAAACGCCGTGCGGACCTCAAGTTGTCCGTCTCCCCCATGACCTTCCCCCACGAGCTGTTTAGAGTAATGCTTCTCGAGCAGATCTACCGTGCAGGGGAAATATCCGCAGGCGGAAAGTATCACAAATAATCTTCTTGGAGTTGTTTATGGAAAACTTTGAACAAAACGGAACAGACTTTAACTTTAACCGATATTTCCTGGCAGAGAGAAGATTTCTTCTTGAGAATATCAGCTTTGAGACCCAGCGTCCCGCACAAGGCACCGGCAAATATCAGCTTGGCGTAAAAGACACTATAGTTGCCCAGCTTGTTGGACAGACCGGTTTCAAGGTTACCTACAACCGTGCGCTCCGCTTCGAGCCGGAAGGACCATTCACTCTGTCGGTTTCCTACGGAGTAATGCTGGTATTCAACCCGGGCACGCGAGACGAGGTGGACTGGAAAACAATAGACGTTGCCACGGAATTCAAAAAGAACTGTCAGGGGCTTTGCCACGCAATGTCCGCAAAGGCGGCGCTTCTTGTGGCAGAGATCACAAATGAAGCGACCGGCAGCCCGGTTATTCCCATAAAATAAAAAAGACCCACAGGGGTCTTTTTTTGTTTTTCACACCGCGCGTGGGGCGTGTAATAGCACTACGCGTAGTGCATAAAAACCGAACGAACCGAGGATGAAATCCTCGAGGGTTGGATTCTTTTTGTTCGCACAAAACTGTATATCCCATCTAACACATATACCAAAACGAACCGAGGATGAAATCCTCGGGGGTGGGATTCTCTTTGTTCGCACAAAACTGTATATCCCACCCAGGCTATGCGCAAGGCACATAAGGAGGTTCATGCCACCTCCTTATGAATCCAGGCACTTAAAGGGGGAAAGGAGCAGGCTCAATTTCCCCCTTTAAGAAACCCCCCTTTGCTTTCAATGAGAGTAGAAGCTTATTAGTGTGGTCGTCCGTGGCTTACAGTCTTCACGCATAGTGAAAACTTGCTCGCCTCGGTTCGATTTGTCACGGATATTTTCTCAAACATTTGCTTTTCTAAATATAGAAAAACTAAACCATAGGTTTAATTACCTGTGTTAATTTGAACCTGAACTAACGATTTAGCCTTACTAAATTGGTGAAGCCACGGAAGGCAAACTAACGAATTCCGCCTGCACGTGGTGCCAAGAGAGGAGATTCCAAAGAGGAGAGAATCAGAACACGCAAGTGTTCCTCTTCTCTTTGGTGCCGGGGTTCACAGGGGTACGACACGAGTATCCCTGTGCGCCAGCCGCGTAGGCAAAGATTGCGCCCCACGCGTAGGGCATGAAAACCGAACAAACCGAGGATGAAATCCTCGAGTGTGGGATTCTCTTTGTTCGCACTTTCTATATATCCCACCCAGGCTATGCGCAAGGCACATAAGAGGCCTCCGCGTCAAGGCTCTCTTTCCGAGGTTGCGAAGCAACTCATCGAGTTCGCGTTGCGAATCTCGGATGAATCACCTGCCGCTTAAGGGAGGAGAGTCAAAGCCTGTCCTCCCTTAAGAATCCCTCCTGTTTTCAACGAGAGTGAAGACTTATTTGTACGGCTGCACGTATTGTCAAGAGAGGAGATTTTTAAGAGGGGAGAATCGAGCTTGCTCGCCTTCCCTCTTAAAAGCCGGGGATCACAGGGGTACGGCTCGAGTACACTTGTGCGCCTCACGCGTAGTGCTGTTGTATGCCAACCGCGTAGGCAAAGTCTGTCGAACAGATTTAATCAAAAAAGACCTTCAACCGAAGGTCTCTTTTTTATTTCATTTATCTGGCTACTTCTTCCATGATATATGCTTCGAGTACGTCGCCTTCGCGAATGTCGAGGCACTTCTCAAGGCCGATACCGCACTCGTAACCTGCAGCAACTTCACGAACGTCGTCCTTGAAGCGGCGGAGGGAGGAGATCTTGTCTTCCATTATAACGATACCGTCGCGAACGATTCTGATCTGGGACTGGCGAGTTACCTTACCGTCCTGAACGTAAGAACCTGCGATCATACCAACGCCGGGAACCTTAATGGTCTGGCGAACGGAAATGTGGCCCTGGAGAACTTCCTTGAATGTGGGAGCGAGCATACCCTTCATAGCTGCGGTGATCTCTTCGATACACTCGTAAATGATACGGTATGTGCGGATGTCAACGTCCTGTCTTTCCGCAGAGTCAAGAGCAGACTTGTCGGGACGAACATTAAATCCTACAATAATAGCACCGGAGGTAGCCGCAAGCATAACGTCGGACTCGCTGATACCACCAACGGCAGAGTGGATAACGCGAACCTTAACCTCGTCTGTGGAGATCTTTTCGAGAGACTGCTTAACAGCTTCCGCAGATCCGCCAACGTCAGCCTTAACGATAATGTTAAGCTCCTTAACACCTGCAGCGATCTGGCTGAACAGGTCGTCAAGGCTTACCTTTGCGTTAAGTCTGAACTGCTCTTCCTTAGCCTTCATCTTTCTCTGCTCTGCAAGCTCACGAGCCATTCTTTCGTCTTCAACAGCGTTGAACTCATCACCTGCCATAGGAACCTCGGAGAGACCAATGATCTCAACGGGAACGGAAGGACCGGCAACCTTGAGGGTTCTGCCCTTATCGTTTGTCATAGCACGGACGTGACCAACAGATGTGCCGGCAATAACGATGTCGCCTGCTTTGAGGGTACCGTCCTGAACGAGAACTGTCGCAACGGGACCGCGGCCCTTATCGAGCTTCGCTTCAATTACAACACCCTTCGCTCTCTTTGCGGGGTTAGCCTTGTATTCCTTAACGTCAGCAATAAGGAGGATGTCCTCAAGAAGATCGGTAATACCCATTCTTGTGTGAGCAGACACGGGAACGCACATAATGTCGCCGCCCCATTCTTCGGGAACGAGGTCGTACTTTGTGAGCTCTGTCTTAACTGCTTCAGCGTTTGCGTGAGGCTTATCCATCTTGTTGATAGCAACGATGATCTCAACTCCCGCAGCCTTTGCGTGGTTGATAGCTTCAACTGTCTGGGGCATGATACCGTCGTCACCCGCTACAACGAGAATAGCGATGTCAGTACACTGTGCACCGCGGGCTCTCATTGCGGTAAACGCTTCGTGACCGGGGGTGTCGAGGAATGTGATCTCACGACCGTCGATCTCAACTCTGTAAGCACCGATGTGCTGTGTAATACCGCCGGCTTCGCCTGTTGTAACGTTTGTATGACGGATAGCATCAAGGATAGATGTCTTACCGTGGTCAACGTGACCCATTACGCAGACAACGGGTGCGCGGATCTCGAGATCTTCTTCGTTTTCGGGCTCATCCACACCGAAGAGCTTTTCTTCGATAGTCACCTTAACTTCCTTGGTAACAACAGCGCCAAGCTCGTCAGCAATAAGATATGCTGTATCGTAGTCGATGATCTGGTTAACAGTCGCCATAACGCCCATCATCATAAGGCGCTTGATACATTCAGCCGCTGTAACCTTAAGTCTTTGTGCAAGCTCGCCAACGGAGATCTCGTCGGGAATAGTAACCTTGAGAGGCTGCTTCTTTGCCTTTTCCTGGTTAGCCTTCTGAAGCTTCTCCATAGCAAGACGTTCCTTGTCGTTCTTCTTGCCCATGGGACGGTTGTTGTTCTGCTTCTTCAGCTTCTGCTTGTTGGACTGTGTATCGTCGATATCGTGAGAGAAGTTCTCAAGACGCTCGTCGTATTTGGAAAGGTCAACGTTACCACCGCGAGTATCAACTACGCGCACGTTACCTGTTCTCTTCTTTTCAATACCCTGCTCAAACTTGGGCTTGGGCTGGGGCTTAATGGGTGCTCTGTCCAGGCCGTAGTCCTTATCCTTTGCGGGACCGCGGTTCTGGTTAAAGCCGCCCTGCTGGTTGCGATTGTCACGGTTCTGGTTGAAACCGCCCTGACCCTGCTGACCGCCAAATCTGTTCTGACCCTGCTGGCCTCCCTGACGGTTGTCGCGGTTCTGGTTAAAGCCGCCCTGCTGATTATTATCGCGGGGCTGGAAGCGGTTGCCTTGCTGGTTGTTAGCCGGACCGCGATTGTTGTCACGGTTGTCTCTGGGCTGGAAGCGATTGTCAGCAGGCTTGGTCTGTGCATTTGCCTTAGCTTTTGCTTCAGCTTCCGCCTTTGCTTTTGCTTCAGCTTCTGCCTTAGCCTTTGCTTCAGCTTCTGCCTTAGCCTTTGCCTCAGCTTCTGCCTTAGCTTTTGCCTCAGCTTCTGCCTTAGCTTTTGCCTCAGCTTCCGCCTTTGCTTTTGCTTCAGCTTCTGCCTTAGCTTTTGCCTCAGCCTCCGCCTTAGCCTTTGCCTCAGCTTCTGCCTTGGCTTTTGCTTCAGCTTCTGCCTTGGCTTTTGTTTCAGCTTCCGCGGCCTCGCGTGCAGCCTTCTTTTCGGGGGATTCAGGCAGTGTAATCTGAGTCTTACCCTTCATATATCCGTCAATATCCTTAATACTTGCTTTAGCGGTAAGACTACCAAAAAGGAGGTTTACCTCATCAGCCTCAAGGGATGCGGAATTGCTCTTAATAGCTATACCAAGGGTCTCAAGTTCTCCTGTGAGCTCCTTGGGCTTAATTCCCAGGTCTTTTGCGATTTGGTTAATTTTGAACATCGAATTTGACTTCGTTGCCATTAATCAATCATCCTTTCTATCTTCTGTAAGCGTCGTTCCTTCAAAGTGCTCGAGCACACTTTTATAAGGACCCTTTCCCGTAAATGCAGCGGCTGCGCACACGGCTCTTTTGCCGATCATATCCGCAATCTCGACTCCGCTGTATTCCGAGTGAAAATATTTAATTCCGTAAAATTTGCATTTGTCTGTTAGCTGCTTCTTTGTACGGTCAGATGCGTCGCTTGCGATGATAACGAACTTTGCTCGTCCGCTTCTGATCTCGCCGAGGATCAAATCAAATCCAACCTTGACTCCGCCTGCCGCCATACACAGCCCGATAAATCTGTCTATCATAATATATTTACTGTCCCAGCTTAACTTCTTTTTCCAGCTCGTCGTAGATCTCGTCTGTGATCTCGCATTCAAGGGCGCGGCGGATAATGCCGGATTTTCTCGCCTTCTTGAAGCAAGCCTCGTTTTTGCAGAGATACGCGCCGCGGCCGGATTTCTTACCCGTAAAGTCAATGGATATCTCACCCTCGGGAGAGCGGAGAACCCTGAGCAGGTCTTTCTTCGGGAATGTTCCCTGGCAACCTACACAGCGTCTTTCGGGTACTTTCTTTGTGCCGGGCTGGGAAGTTGTTTTTTTCTTTGTTACAGCCATATTCACTCCACCTTCAGGAAAAGGTTATCTGATTTCCTTGGTACCCTTGATGTCGATCTTGCAGCCGGTGAGCTTTGCAGCAAGGCGAACATTCTGGCCTTCCTTACCGATAGCAAGGGAGAGCTGGTCGCCTGCAACGTGAACGCAGGATGTGCGCTCTCCGTCAAACTCAACTTCAAGAACAGTTGCGGGGGAGAGAGCTGCTGCAATGAATTCTTCGGGATGCTCTGAGAACTCGATAACGTCGATCTTTTCGCCGCGGAGCTCTTCAACGATAGCTGCGATTCTGGAGCCGCGGTTACCGATACAAGCACCAACTGCGTCAACGTCAGCGTCACGGGAGAGAACTGCGATTTTTGTTCTGCTTCCTGCTTCACGAGCGATACCCTTAACAATTACAGTACCGTCTGTGATTTCGGGAATGTCAGTCTCGAACATTCTTTTTATCATAGCGGGAGCAGTACGGGAAAGTGTAACGAGGGGGGTGTTTTCTGTGTCTCTTGTAACCTCAGTAACGAATACTCTGATTCTGTCACCAACGTAGAGCTCTTCGCCGGGGATCTGCTCACTCTTGGGAAGGATAACATCGGATGTACCGGTGTCAACCCAAACGTCACCTGTGCTGTCGTCTCTCTTATTAACGATAGCAGAGATAACTTCTTCTTTCTTGCGTTCATATTCGCGGGCAATGTTGTCCTTTTCAGCCTCTCTGATACCCTGCACAATAACCTGCTTTGCAGTCTGTGCGGAGATTCTGCCGAAATCCTTGGTCTTGATCTCGTTTTCAACAACGGAGCCAAGCTCGTAGCGGCGGCTGATTGCCTGTGCGTCTTCATAGGAGATCTCGGACTTGGGGTCAACAACCTCTTCAACTACTGTGCGGCGGCGGTAAACCTTAACGTCCTTTTTTGCCTTGTTGATGTCAACTCTTACAGAAGCGCTGCCGTATTCCTTCTTGAATGCGGAAACGAGAGCTGCTTCAATCTTCTCGAGCATGTAATCAACGGGAATGCCTTTTGTCTTTTCAAGCGTTTCAAGAGCCTCAAAAAGCGCTGCGTTCATTTTCGTGTTCCATACCTTTCTGTTATTTATGTGAGTTTTTATTTTTCGTGATGTTTGTGTAGAAGCTGTGCCTTTTGGGCGGAATCCCCCCGTCACGCTACAACTTCGTTTTGCGTGCCACCCCCCTTTAGCAAGGGAGGCTTGGTGCGGTATATCTCTTATCTGTTATCTTGTTTACCAATCAAATACCGTTTCGCATTTAGCAACGGCTTTCTTCGGGAATCTCTTTTCTCCCTCGTCGGTTTCTACTACGATATCCTCGCCGTCAAGTCCGACAAGACGAGCACGGAGGCTCTTTGAACCGTCAACTGCGGTGTAGAACTTCAATTCCACATCCCAGCCGCTCATTCTCTCGAAATGAAGGGGCTCTGTGAGAACTCTCTCAACTCCGGGGGAGGAAACGGAAAGCATATACGCGCCCTCGATAGGATCAGCCTCATCAAGAAGGGGGTCGATTGCGCGGTGCATTTTTTCGCAGTCCTCGATTGTAATGCCGCCCTCTGCATCTGTGTCGATTGTAATGCGGAGGACCATGTCAGCGCCCTCTCTCACATATTCAACGTCCCACAAAATGTAGCCGAAACTTTCAGCCAGAGGCTGTGCAATATCGCGGACTGTGCCTGCAATGTTTTTCTTTTGTTTCATTTGATTCCTTTCTTCATAAACAAGAGAGTGGACTTTGTTTCGCCCACTCTCAATACTTAATATCCTCTTGTACTATATTATACCACACTCTTTAGGTTTTTTCAAGGGTAAAAGTACGTCAGAATAACAATTTTTCATTTTATTTATAATAGCGCTTTGTGAGATTTGTATTATTCACCCAGCCGAACTCCAACCTTGCAGGCAAATTCCGTAAGGCTTGTGGCGGTGTAATCAAGGTCCACATCCTCCGCCGGAGACCTACCGTCAGGCAGGTGCGGGGGATAGTTTACCAGTGCTCCGCTCATTCCCGCGTTTCTGCCGCAGGCTCCGTCGATAATGCGGTCACCTATCATAATCGACTCACTCAGTACGAGTCCGTTTCTCTCGCACAGCGCCAAAAGCCCTTCGGGAGACGGCTTCATCGGGAAATGCTCGTCTGATGTCACGGCATCTGTGAAGTAGCCGATCATACCGTACTCTGTGAGATACCAGGTGAGGGTTGTCTTGTCGCGGTGGGTGTAGATATAGTTTCTGCCACCGTTTTTCACAATAGCGGAGAGGACCTTGCCACAGTCCTCGAAGGGGAGTATCCGCGGCTCGTGCTCCTCGTCACCAATTTTCAGTCCCTCGTGGCGGAATTCGTTGTATATCTCCTCCGTTACGCCGGGGAAGCGAGTGATATTGCCATATCCCACCCTCATCCAGCGGTACATTTCTTCCTTATTTATGGTTTCGGTGAGACCGTGGCGGCCCAGCACCTCCCACATCACCTTGATCTCGTGAACGTAGGTGTTGTAGAGAGTTCCGTCAAAGTCCCAGATATAGTTTTTGTATTTCATCTCTGTTTGCTTTCCTTGTATTGGTTCACACCAATATCTTTTTTCTATTATCTTTTATCTTTTCTTCTGAAGCCCTTTTATTCCCTCAGCCAAGCCTTCGACAAGCGCATCGATGTCCTCTTCCGTATTGGTGTAGGACAGGCTTATGCGGAGAGTTGAATCCGCATCTGCCGCAGTTGTACCAAATGCCTCAAGGGCGCCGCTTTTCTTCTTGGAGTATGCGCTGCAGGCTGATCCCGCGGAGACGTACACTCCTCTGCCTGAGAGATAGTTGAGCATAGTCTCGCTTTTGATCGCGGGCAAAATAATACTGCAAATATTCGAGAGGCAGTTTGCGGGCTTATTATATCGAAGCTCCGGGCATTTTTCGAGAAGCTGATCTTCAAGATATGTCCGAAGAGCCTTTACCCGAGCGGTGTTTTCGTCGAAATTTGCCGTCCCCTCTTCTGCCGCTGCCGCAAAGGCTGCAATTGACAAAAGATTTTCCGTGCCGCTGCGGAATCCGCTTTCCTGACCGCCGCCGGGCATTACGGGAACGATATTCTTACGCTTGATGGTTTCCGCGGAGATAAACAATGCCGCAGCACCACGTGGCGCGTGTATCTTGTGTGCGCTGACGGTTAGTGCGTCAACTCCAAGGGTGGCAGGGGTGAAACGAAGCTTCATAAATCCCTGCACCGCATCACAGTGAACAGTTGCATCGGGATACTTGATCTTCACAAGGCTTGCCGCCCGTTTCACGTCGTAAATTGCCCCGGTCTCGTTGTTCACAAGCATAAAGGAAGCGAAGATCACGGGGGCGGGAGCGGTATCAAGGGCATTATTCAAGACGTCCATGTCGATCTCGCCGCCGGTGGTGGGAATACGGATAACTGCGTATCCCTCTTTCTCAAGAAGGGTAGCTGGGTTGTCAATGGACGGGTGCTCCCCTGCTGTGATTATTATAGTGCCGAGAAGACCCCGGCCGTTTGGTGTGCGTTTTTTTGATCTGGCACAGCCGAGGATCGCTATGTTGTTTGATTCCGTACCGCAGGAGGTAAACAGGAGCATATCCTTTGAGAAACGCTGGAGTCCCAGAGCCTTTGACAGCTTACTTCGGGAATCCTTCAGTACAGCCGCCGCACGCTGACCGTGTGAATGAACAGAGGAGGGGTTGCCCCAAGCCTCTGCTGCATTTGCAAGAGCCGCCATAGCCGCAGCCGACGGTTTCGTTGTGGCGGAATTATCGAAATAGTGTTCCATACTGTTTGCCATTATTTTACCGTAAGGAATTCAAGCATTTCCGCCACGTCTTCAAGGTGTGAATCGAAATTCTCGGGGATCGAAGTGTAGGTAAGAAGGTACACAGAGCCGTCCTTAACAAACGCCACCTGCATATACTTGTAGTCAACTCCCGCAAGGCTGGCGGTGTAGGTATATGACTTGCCGTGAGCCTCGTCAACGGTAACGTTCTTCTCTTCAACAAGAGCAAAATCATCAAAAACCTTTTCCAGTTCACTTACATTGGTGGTCCACCAGTCCTCAACCTTTGTGTCAGTATTCGGAAGCGCCCAGGCCATAACGGAAATGGAAGAGGGGTCACTATCGCTAAAGTATGCGCCGCCTGTTCCGCGGGTGTAATCAACCTCCCACTCTTCGGGAACGTAAAGATAGAAGGAAGCCAAGGGGTCTGCCGCGTGTTCCATACCCTTCGGAGGTGCAAACTCGTCCTTCTGGCATCCAACTGCAGTTATGAGCAGGAGAATGATTCCCGCAAGCATGATCTTATTAAGAATTCTTTTCATTTTTGTATTTCCTTTTTTGTTGATATCTTGGTATTTAGTATATTATCCGAAAATGGCAATTTCCACCGTGAAAATGTGAACAATCCACACTTTATTCCGCGCTTGCCAGAAGCTCCTTGATCTTTGCTAAGTCCTCACGACACAAGAGCTTCATTTCTTCTGCTCTCTGTGCAAGCTCTGCCGCTATCTTATCACGGTCAGCCAGAACAAGGTCCGCATCATTTATAAGCTCAACCGCAAAATCAAGCTGGCCGCCTGTGAGATCAACGAAATACTCCTGACCAAGCTGGCGCATCATTGACTTGACCTTCGGGTCATAGGACATACCGATAACGGGAGTGCCGGCAGATGAAGCAAAGATTATGGAGTGGAGTCTCATTCCCACAATAAACTGTGCCTCTTTGAGAATACCGATCATTTCAGAAGCGTTCTCCGGCTTGTAAATGGAGTTTTTCACACCGACCGCAGTCAGCTTCTCGCATATAAGGGTGCATATCTCAAGATCTTGCTCCTCTTGCATTGGGATAAGGAGGGGGATGAGACCGTGCTTTGCGGAAATCTCCTTGCAAAGGGTGAATACCTCCTGTGCGACCTTTTTATCGTCGTCTGTAAGCTGGTACGCACCTTTTCTGCCGCCCTTAAGAGGTCTGACAGATACGGCAAAATAGTCACCGCAAATGCCCAGTCCGGAAAGAGCCTTTGAGAGAGCAGCCTCTCCGCAAGGCTTGATCAAAAATGCCGGGTCAGCAGTTACGTTGATCTTGTCGCCGTCAACTCCAAGAGTCACAAGCTCAGCCTTTGAGTCAGCGTCACGGACAGAAACGTAATCCGCGCCACTTACCACGTGGCAAGCGAGGGCTTTGTTCGATTCATAATTTATAGGTCCGATACCGTTTGCGAGGACGCAGACCTTGGCACCGCTTTGCTCCGCAAACTTCATTATACCTGCATAATAGCTGAGGCTTCGCTTACTGGTAGCATCCTGGAGAAGGCTTCCGCCGCCGGAGATGAGCATTTTCGCTCTGTTCAGATTCCGTGAAACAGACAAAACGTTGAATCGCGAAATACACGCAAGACCCGTTCTTCCTTCTTCCTTCTTTGGATTTTTCGTCAGCGCCGCCAGCTTTACGCCGGGTATCGTCTCTGCCACCGAGTCAGTGATTATATCAAGGAGGCTTTCGTCTCCCAGGTTTCCGAATCCATAGTATCCGCTGAGGACGATATCCGGGTCTCCCTTTCTCAGATTAAACGGAACAGGAGACGACAGGGTGCGCTCATACATCCGGAGGTAATCCTCGGCCATTCTGCGGGAGGTGTATCTATCAAGAATCAACCTACGGTTGAATTTTCCCATTTCCCGGAGGGTGTCCTCGGGAGAATCAAGAAGAGTTGAAATATCCCTAAAGAGTGATTCCTCATCCGCCACCGGGCATCCGCGGCAGCAGAAATTTGTGTTAACTCCCACGTCAACCTTTGACTCGTCGAATATGCCAATGGAACCCTGGTTGCCTGCCACAATAACAGGCTTTTCCCCAGCCATTGCCTCAAGAGCCGAGCGGGATACGCCTACGAAAATATCAGCTGCGGCGCAGTATTCGTTGGTGTTTGATACGCCACCTGTAACTGTAACGTATGATCTGCCAATCTTGCCGTTTGCTTCATCCGCAAGGGCACGGATCCGTTCAAGCTCGTTACCGCCGCCTACGATCACAAGGTTTGTGTAGGGGTATTTTTCAGCCAGTCGCGGCGCAATATTCACAAGTCTGAATGCAGGGTCCGCACGGTCCGTGTCAAGTCGGCTCATATATACGATACGGCGGTTTACAGGATCGAGACCGTGCTTTCTGATAATTGCCTCTGCAGAAGTGTCGGGGGAAAATTTATCCGTATCAATACCGTTGATTGTTACGTGGATCTTGTCTCTGCGGTAGCCGTATTCCTCCACCATATAGTCGACGATATCCTCGGAAACCGCCATAACTCGCTCGCCCCAGCGGGAGATCTTACGCAGAAGGGGATTTGTCGAGAAATTCAAGTGAGACGTGGTGACAAATCGGAACTTTCGCCCCCCCGTGAATGTGATCCTGTCGTGGAGAAGTCCGCAAATGAATGCGGGGATTCTGGCGTGGGCGTGGACTATGTCAAACTCGCCCTTTGTTATAAGCTCTTTCAGCCCCAGATATGATTTCATAACCGCGGTAGGTTTTTTCGTGTGCAGCGGCAGTTTTACGTGTTCCACTCCAAAGGAGACCGCCATATCAGCATAAACGCCGCCGTTTGATGCAAGGGTAACTTTGTGTCCCAGAGCAATGAGCTCACGGCACAGTTCGAGAATGTGAGTCTCTGCCCCGCCGATGTTCATTGACATTGTCACCATCAGTATTTTCATAGGTGTGTCTCCTTTTGCGTGATGAGTTATTTTGGACGTTTGGTTTTACTTTTTTCGGCTTCTCTTAGAACTGACTTTTCCGCGAGAATCCTTTTTCGGCGATCCTTTCGCATTTGGCTTTCCGCTTCTGCCGTGCTTGTCGGCACTTTCGTTCTTGTGCGTCGGTTTCTTCTGATTGCCGGATCTATGTGCGGCAGGCTTTTCCGCCTTGGGCTTCTCCTCGCGGGACATACCAAGCAGCTCGCGAAGGTCTTTTACACCCTCTTCGGAGCAGTAGTTCATAGCCTCGTAGATCTTGCGGCGATTATCGGGTTTTCTCCACTGGAGAAGTGCTCGCTGAAGCTGCTTTTCGTGGTAATCAGTCACCGCATACACAGCCTTACCGGTAAATGGATCAATTCCCGTGTAGTACATTACAGTAGATGCGGTACCGGGAGTAGGATAGAAATCCTGCACCTGCTCCGGCGCAAGTCCGATCTTTTTTGTGTAAAGAGCCAGCCGCGCCGCGTCATCCATTGTGCATCCCGGGTGAGATGACATAAGATATGGCACGATGTACTGCTTCTTTCCGCACTCCTCAGACAGGCGGGTGTATTTTTCTCTGAATTTGTCGTAGACTTCAACACCGGGCTTACCCATACGCATCAAGGCGTTGGGAGCGCAATGCTCGGGGGCAACTTTAAGCTGACCGCTTACGTGATCACGCACCAGCTTTCTGAAGAACGCATCAGACTTGTCGTGCATCATATAGTCAAATCTGATACCGGAACGGACAAAGACCTTCTTCACTCCCTTGACCCCCTCGATAGCCTCAAGAAGGCGGATGTATTCCGAGTGATCCGCTTTGAGATTGGGGCAGGGCTTGGGGAACAGGCACTTTTTACCTGGGCAGACCCCTTTTTCAAGCTGTTTGTCGCAGGCGGGATGTCTAAAGTTGGCTGTGGGGCCTCCTACGTCGTGGATATATCCCTTGAAATCGGGCATTGCGGCGATCTTCTCCGCTTCTCTCACACAGGATTCAATGCTTCTTGATCTGACAGCGCGTCCCTGGTGAAAAGCAATAGCGCAGAAATTGCATCCGCCGAAGCAGCCGCGGTTGTGTGTGATGGAGAACTTCACCTCGGTAATTGCGGGAACACCACCCATCTCCTCGTACATTGGGTGATACGTGCGAGTGTACGGCAGGGAGTATACCCGGTCAAGCTCTTCCCTCTCAAGGGGGGCCTGAGGTGGATTTACAACCAGCATCTTGTCGTCATAGTACTCCACGATAGCCTTGCCGTTTACCGAGTCGTTGTTGTAATACTGTATTTTGAAAGCCTTGGCGTAGGCTTTTTTTACTTCTTTAAGCTCATCGTAAGTGTAGCCGTTTGGGAGTCCGTCCTCGTCAAATCCTTCGGCACATTCGAAGAAGATCTTATCACCGGGCTTTGAAATATATGCTGTTCCGCGGACGTCGCGGATCTTTTTCACAGGCACTCCCTTGTCAAGAAGCTGCGCAAGTCGGACAACGGATCTCTCGCCCATACCGTACATAAGAATGTCGGCACGGCTGTCAATAAGAACGGAGCGGCGCACCTTATCCGACCAGTAATCATAGTGAGCGAAACGGCGGAGAGATGCTTCAAGTCCGCCAATGAGGATCGGTATATCCCCGTATGCCTCGCGGATACGGTTGCAGTACACGATGACCGCACGGTCAGGGCGAAGTCCCGCCTTGCATCCGGGGGAGTAGTAGTCCTCGCTGCGGCGTTTCTTGGCGGCAGTATAATGAGCCACCATGGAGTCAATATTGCCCGAGGAGACCAAAAAACCCAGGCGCGGTCTGCCGAATTTCTTGAAATCGGTGGTATCCCGCCAGTCGGGCTGTGGGAGCATTGCAACGGTGAATCCTGCGTCCTCCAGTACTCGGCCGATTATTGCCGCGCCAAAGGACGGGTGATCCACGTATGCATCCCCGTTTACGTATACAAAGTCCGGCTGACTGTCCAGCTCATCCGGCGTTACCGGAAGGAATTTCAGTTCTTTTTCCATTTCGTCTCCTGATTATGTCTGTTATTTCTCTCTTTTCTTCTTAAAGAAGCTCTGCAGCATTACTTTTGATTCTTCCTCGAGGACTCCGGTGGTGACTTCAGGCTTGTGGTTTACCGGGTATTCGTTCAGCTCGAACAGGGAGCCGTAAACTCCACCCTTCGGATCACGGGCACCAATAACGATTCGCGGCACTCTCGCGCACATAATAGCGCCGCCGCACATTACACAAGGCTCAAGAGTGACGTATAAGGTGGATCTGGTCAGCCGCCATCCCCCAAGCAGTCGCCCTGCTTTTGAAATAGCCGCTGTTTCCGCGTGATAGGTTGCATCTTTAAACACTTCCCTGCCGTTACACTCTGCGGCAATTATATGCCCGTCGCGCACGATAACACAGCCAACCGGCACGTCGTCGTACTCCGCCGCAAGGGAGGCAAGATCCAGGGCAGCCATCATATAAAACTCGTCCGCCGCCTCCCGATCCTCGAGAATATACGGCATTTCCGCTGCCCGGGTCTCATACCCTTCGATTATTTCAGAGATCCGCCTCTCTCTTTGAGCAATGATCTCGTTTCTTTCAGCTTCAGTCATTTTCTTTTGTCTCCCGTGGTGTTTCTTTCTGCTGTCCGTCTACCGCAAGGGCCGCTCTGCCTCTCATTATAAGAAGGATCAGCAAAGCAAGTATTCCCACTGAAACAAAGGCAACGTCCGTCTGGTGGCGGATGGTGTTATTCTCCGCAAGCCAAGTCAGATATACAAGAGAGCGGGCATTGATGAAAATATGCACAGCGCAGGGCACCCACATTTTGTCGGTCTTTTCCATAGCGATGCCTAGGAATATGCCCGAAATCAGGGCGTAGCTCATTCCGTCAATGGTTCCGTGGATTATTGCAAACATAACCGCCTGCGTGATCACACCAAACATGGGGCTGAGCTTGCAGAGTTCCTTATAGAACAGGTTTCGGAAGATATACTCTTCAACAAGAGGATGGATCACAAGGACAGACACTATGTAAACGGGAGTCACTTTCGCCGGTGCCGAGGAGTAATTGGAAATAACCAAGGACACAGCATACATTGCGAGGATGAGTATAGCCGCTGTGCAGAAGAAATACATTACACAGCCTACTACACCCACATTTCTCGGCTTGGCAGGCGCCTCTTCGGGGACCTCGTATGTTTTTATATGAAAAATGAATATAGCTGCGGCCGCTGCAATAATAAAAGCAACCAGGGATGGGATCACACCGCTTACCCCTGCCTCCCCAAACAGTAACAAGAGCAGGTTTTGCACCATTACCATTGCAATAAAGGGGATAAAAACGTGAAGCAGTCGGTTAATATTCGTTTTTTCCATATTTCGGTCTCCTTTCTGAAAAAAACATCAATACTCGTCAAGGAACGAGCACTGCTTGTCTTTTAGTTTATATCCAACCAGGGTGTCTACGTTTGCACGGTGGATGGAATTAAAAATATTCTTCTCAACGTCCGGGTTTGTTTTTTTCAGCTCGCGGATCAGAGCTTTGGTCTCACGCCTCTTTGATGCGTTTTCGTCGATGACAGCATTTTCGGTCATTCTGCAAGCGCAAGCGAGAAATTCAAGTCCGTTGTGCTTCGCCCAGGCGATTATTGCGTCCTCGTGGATCTTGTAAAGAGGGCGGATCAGCTCCATTCCCTCGTAATTTGTGCTGTGCAGTTTGGGTAGCATTCCCTGAATTTGCGAGCCCCAAAGCATACCCATAAGGGTGGTTTCGATCACATCGGAAAAGTGATGGCCCAGAGCGATCTTGTTACAGCCCAGCTCTTTTGCATAGCTGTAAAGATGACCGCGGCGCATTCTGGCGCAAAGGTAGCAGGGATTCTTCTCCGTCTTCTCGGTTACGGAGAAAATATTGGTTTCAAACATTTTCACAGGCAAGTCGAGGAGGCGACAGTTTTCCGTGAGACGTGCGAGATTTGCCTCGCTGTACCCCGGGTTCATCGAGATATATTCAAGCTCAAAGGGTGCGTCAGAATGTCTTTGCAGCTGTCGGAGAAGGACTGCAAGAATTGCGGAATCCTTTCCACCGGACATGCAGACTGCGATCTTGTCCCCCTCGGAAATGAGGCAGTAGTCCTTGATTGCAGTAATGAACGGCCCCCAGATCTCTTTGCGGTATTTTTTCAGTATGCTGTTGATTATTTTCTCGTCCATGATTATCTTTCGTTTGTTTGGATTATGTTCATTCAACGGGACGTCCAGGACGCCAGTCCCTACGGATTATTTCGTCTATTATCTGTTTTCCAAGCTTTCTTTTATCTCCGTTTTGCACAGATCCTTTATTACTTCCCCTGCGATGATCAGCCCGCTGACCGACGGAACAAATGCAGCAGACGCGGGAGTAGCTTTTCTGAACGCTTTTTCCTCGTTTTCGGCGCCGCCCGGCTGGAATTCCGGCTTGATTGCCACTTCCTTGGAGTACACGACCTTGAGGCTCGGTATCCCTGCCTTGCGTAGCTCACGTCTGATCGCCGCGGCAAGGGGGCAAACGGAGGTTTTGTATATATCCGTTACTTCAAATTGAGTCGGGTCAAGCTTGTTACCTGCGCCCATTGCGGAGATGATCGGAGTGCCCACAGCGTAGCAGGCTTTTATCATCGCAAGCTTTGCAGAGACTGTGTCAATGGCATCGACCACGTAGTCGAACTTTGCAAAATCGAAGGTGTCGATATTTTCGGGAAGGACGAATTGTGCCCGCAGATTAAGCTTGCAATCAGCACCGATCTCACGGATTCTGGCGGCAGCCGCCTCTGTCTTCAGCATTCCAACGGTCCGGGAAGTGGCGATGATCTGCCTGTTAAGGTTCGATTCGGCCACCCGGTCAGCGTCCACCAAAGTCAGCTCGCCCACACCAGAGCGCACCAGTGCTTCAACCGTGTGTCCCCCTACTCCGCCCAAGCCAAATACTGCAACGTGGCAGTTTTTCAGCTTGTCTACAGCCATCTTGCCTATGAGCATTGAGGTTCTTTCAAGATCCATATTTCGCACCGTCCTTTCCTTTACTACAAATAGTGGGTATATTCCATATTATTATATCACAAGTTATGGTGGTATTGCAAGGGGAGGAGAAATATAAAAGATAATACATAAGAGATAATAGATAAAAGATATAATTGACAATAGCACACCTGTGTGATAAAATTATCTCACAATAAAACCGCTTGAGGTGTATATGACTACATTAGCTATAAAGAACAACAACAAGCTTTTCTCCGTTGATAAAGAAGCCAAAACCGCTTCTTTATATTTCGGTGAAGAATGCATCTGGTCACAGCCTCTCGCGGAGCTTTTCTTTGCCTCCGCAAAGCGCCCCTGGGAAATCGACTACGCATTCACTATTGACGAGATCACAGAGGCCGCGGAAACCGTAACTGTTTCTTTTTTCTGCAAGGCTCTCTCCGGAGTGGCACAGTTTTCCTTTGGTGAGCCTGACGCACTCCGCCTGAACGTATCAGTTAAAAACAAGATCTCCTCACCTCTTGAGTGTTTCACCTTTGGCGCAACCTTTAAAACAAACGCACCGACTACACAGAAGGTAGTGATTCCCCACGTTATTTACAATGACAACCCCGGCGCCGACCCTTACCGCACTGTTGCGCACATCGGCAAGACCGAGGGCCTCGGCATTATCGTTGAAGAGCACCGCTTGCCCATTCCTGCCGTAAATATCGAGTGGGAGCAGGGCGGCGGATTTAGATATATTACAGTCCTTTCCGTTCCTCACGTTGTTACAGGTGCTGACCACGACTATTGGTCTCTCGGTGCGCTGTACGGCGGCGAAGGCAAGGCTCACACCATTACCTCAACCAGCGGCCCCCTTATGTTCAACGGAATGCGTGACATAGTGTACGGCGGCCAGGGTATGCCCCTCCCCCTTGAGAGAGGATATCGCACCCTCCAGCCCGGTCAGGTTCTTGAAAAGACCTTTATTATCGACGTTGGCGAAACAAAAGAGGGTCGCGGCTTCCGCAAGCTGGTTGATTTGGGTTACGGCATTCTCAAACCCGACAACAAGCCCGACCACCCCTTCCGCGACATGATCGAATACAAAAAATCCGTTGTGGACAGCAGATACAGAAAAGAAAGCTACTGCTCCGGCTACAGCTGTTTCGGTACAGCTAACGATTTCGGCGATTTTTCCGGCAGACCCGACTATTTCCTCTACGCTTGGACAGGTCAGGCATTGAAGATTGCGTGGGGCGAGATAAAGCTTGGCCTCGACTACGGTGAAACAGAGCGATACAACCGCGGGGTTGAAGCCGTTGACTTCTTTGTTCGTGAAACCGAGGGTCAGACGCCCGGTCTCCTACGCTGCTATTATCTTGTTGACACAAAGGAATGGGGCGGCAGTTGGGACAACCCCGGAACCAATCTTGCATCCCGTATGCAGGGCGAGGCGCTGATGGATCTTGTTGACATCCTATCCCTTCTTCGGGATCACGGCAAGGAAGTTCCGAAATCTTGGGAAGAGTTGGTGCGCCGCGCTTGCAAGTTCCTCACAGACCCCGCGAGCCTGACTGCTGACGGCATATTCCCCCTTACCTGGAATCACAACGGTACTCCCGCGGAGCAGTTTATCAACACAGCCGGTGTCCCCTGCGTTGACGCTCTCGCGAAAGCTGCAATGTACTTCGATAGCGAAGAATACCTGAGCGCCGCAAAGCTGATCTTCTCCAGATATTACGAATATCACATGAGAACCTTTGACCGTCACTTCGCTCGCGCCACCTTTGACGCAAAGTGCGAAGATAAGGAAGCAGGAATCTACGTTTTCTGCGCGGCGGCTGATCTTTACAAAGCCACCGGTGACGAGTTCTACAAAGAAGCGGCAGACGACGCAGCAGACTGGCTTCTCACATTCGTATTCTTCTGGGAGATCGGATTCCTTCCGGGCAGTCAGTGCGCTGAAAAGAAGTTCTGCTCCCTCGGTTGGCCCGGTGTCAGCGTGCAGAATCACCACCTTGATGTGTTCTTCCCCACATTTGAAATGTACGAGTACGGCAAGATGACCAGCAACGAAAAGATAATGCACATGACCCTCTGCGTTGCCAATGCTCTGACCTACGGCGTGTGCACATACCCCGGCGAATGGGGCTTTACCGTAATCGGTGAACAGGGCGAGCAGTACTACCACACCAATTACTTCCAGGGATGGTACCCGGATCTCCTTAACAATATGCACTTCTGGAGAGGCAAAATGCGCACCTGGAATCCCTCCTGGATCACAGCGCAGGTGCTTCAGTCCTCCCTCAAGTTTTTCGACGGAGACAAGGCTTAATTTTTTGAAAAAATAAATCTTTATGAAAGGTTATGGGAAATAAAATGGATATCAAAGCAAAGATCGAAGAACTGGTTGAGAAGATCAAATCAGACAAGGACCTTCTCGCAAAATTCAAGGCAGACCCTATCAAAACAATCGAAGGGATCATCGGAATGGACCTTCCCGACGACAAGATCACACAGGTCGTTGACGGAATCAAGGCAAAGCTGGCCATTGACGACATTGGCGACGTGTTCGGCAAGCTCGGCGGCCTCTTCGGAAAGAAATAAGACAAAAAAATCCACCCGTAATGATGGGTGGTTTTTCTTATGCGGGCATAGCCCAATGCATTTATTTTATAAATGCGGAACTTGCGATATAGTTGAAGAGAGGGTAACACGATCTCAAAATACCGTGAAGCTCTCTCTTTTTTTGTGATATTATTGCTACCGCAATAGTGATATTGAAGCCTTGCTGCTTCAGTGATATTCTATTCGCCTCGAAACTCGCATAGCGAATATCACTTGGACGAAGTACAAATATCACTGCGCCAGCAATATCACTCGCCTAAGGCGAATAGAACTGGCGTGATACTCCGCTAAGAGTATCACGCCAACGGGTGGGTTTTATTTATGTATTATTTTATTACCACATATATTTCATAAGGTTGTTTCTGCTGATGCGAATACCGAGGAGGTTGTCTTCGATACCTTCGAATTCAACGGTGATCCAACCGTCATATCCGTTCTTTCTGAGCGCACCCATAGCTCTGGCAATATTAACGTCGCCGTGACCGAGAATCGCCCCTCTGAGGAAATTGTTACCGCGAGTTTTGTGCCAGCCTTCACCGGGATCGTTTACGCCGCCCTCTTTGAAGTGATAGTCCTTACCGTGTGCGTGGAATGCGTATCTTGCAAGCTTGCCCACAGCGTACGCCGGATCCTCGTCCACATTAAGAAAGTTGCCCATATCAAGCATAAGGCCGAAGTTTTCGTGGTTTACTGTGTTTATAAACCTCTCAATAATTGCTGCCTCATTCAAAAAGTGGCCGTGGTTTTCGAGAGAGGTCTTGATTCCGAGAGACGCCGCATACTCTGTAACCTTACGAGTGCCGTCCGCCAGCATATTGAAAACATCGTCGAAGCTCTTGCCGGGGAATCTGGGCGGGAGACCGTCGACAACGTCGTGTCTAAACATAGGCGCGCCCACAAAAGCAGCCTTGTCAACATCTGCGATCGCAGACTTAACAACGTCATCCACGCGAGTGCCCCCGTCTCTGAGGAAGTTCTTGTAAACGAGATATGCAACAATGGGCATATCAATTTTCTTGGAGTACTCTGCTACCTCGTTAAGGTCCACGTCGTATTTTTCCAGATTGTGCTGAACCAGCTCAAGACCTTCAAAGCCCTGCTCCTTTGCCCAGTCCATACATCCGCGTATGCCCAGCTTGTCCTTTGAAAGATAATCACCAAAGCTGTATGATGACACTGCCATTTTCATATTAGTTACCTCATCTGTGGTTTATTTTGATTATACTCTATTTTACTCTATCACAGGCGTGTATGTCAAGAAAAAAGATAATAGAATAAAAATACTTTTTGACCGCAAGGTCTAAAAGTTTCCTCTACTGCGCCAGCAATAAAACTGCGGAGCAATATAACTCCACGAAATGGAATATCACTGCGAAGCAATATAACTCAAAAAAGAGGCAACCCGTGGGTCACCTCTTTTGTTGTATGTTCGATTAGTCGTCGAGAGTTGTTTCCTGGCAAGTCTGGGAAAGAGAAGAAGGACGGATCGGTGCGGGACGAGGACACTTTGTGGTCATCTCGTAGATCTTACCTGTCTTGCAGGATTCCTGGATAGCGTGGATAACTTCGATAGCGTGGAGACCGATATCGTAGTGGCAACGAGGACGTCTGTTGTTGAGAATAGCGTAGCACATATCAGCAAGACCTACGCCGCGGCTGGATGCATAGTAGCCGTGGAGGAGAGGAAGCTTAACCTTCTGGATAGGTGTGTATTCGCCGAGCTGCTGGTCGTCGTTTCCATCGTCGAGGATGTTTTCCATCTTGGATGTGGGCATCTGACCTGCAAAGATTGCTTCGGGAGAAGGAGCAGCACCTGCGCGTTCAACGGAGATCTCATCAGAGAATGCGTTGGGGTCGCCGAGGTTGAATACGCCATCAGTACCTGTGATCTGGAACTTGATAGTGTTAGCGGAGTCGGAAGAAATGTGGAATGTACCGAGAACGCCGTTTTCAAATTCAAGAGCAGCAAGGAGAGTTGTGGGTGTATTTACGATGAACTCTTCGCCGTACTTGGGGTGGTGGGGGTTCATGTATGTACGAGTGGGGTTAAGGTTGCCGCCAAAGCCTGTTACTCTCTTGATGGAACCGAGAAGGTTGATCATCTGGTGGAGGTAGTAACCGCCAAGGTCGAAGGGGAAACCGCCGCCGTAGTGGAGGGGGAAGAAGAAGTACTTAGGAGCGAGATCGAAGAAAGGTGTCTCGGGGTTGTAGTGGGATGTGCACTGTGCGTGAATTGTCACAGGCTTACCAATGATACCGTCGTCGAGATACTTACGTGCGGACTGTTCCCATGCGCCGAGGAATGTGTCGGGAGCTGTTGTGAAGAGAACGTTGTTTTCTTCAGCAAGTCTGCCCAGTTCAAGAGCTTCCTCGAATGTAGGAGCCATCATCTTTTCGCAGTAAACGTGCTTACCTGCCTTCATAGCTCTGGAGGAGATCTCAAAGTGAGATTCAGGATATGTAAGGTTTACGATGATCTCGATTTCGGGATCTGCAAGCATTTCGTCAACTGTCATCTTCTTTACGCCATACTTGTCAACCATGTACTGTGCGCGGGAGTCGATGAGGTCTGCACAAGCAACAACATCGATAACGCTGAATCTGTACATCATGTTTTCCATGTATGTACCACGGCAGATACCGCCGCAGCCGATTACGCCGACTTTAACTTTTCTTTTAAGCATAATTTAACCCTCTTTTTAAAGAATTTTTTGGTTAAAATCATTGTATCACATTCTTTTTCTGATTACAAGTAGGTTTTTGATTTTTCTGCGATTTTTTCTTGTGTGGAATTATGCACTGCGCGTGGGGTTGGGTGGGATATATCATTTTGTGCGAACAAAAAGAATCCCACCCTCGAGGATTTCATCCTCGGTTCGTTAGGTTTTCATGCACTGCGCGTGGGGCGCAAAAAGCACTGCGCGTGAGGCGCACAAGAGGTGTTCCGTGTCCACACCTCTTGTGAATCTCCGTCCACTCAAGGAGGGAGGCTGACGCTGATTCTCCCTCCTTAAGAATCCTCCCTCTTGGCACTACGTGCACAGCAGATTCGCAAGGATGCTGTCCGTAGCATCACTGAATGTTGGCTTCGCCAAATTCGCGAGGTTTCCATGGCACGGGGAAACCTCGGCCTTCAAAACCGTTATTTGACCTTCAAATTAACACAGGCAATTAAACCTGTGGTTTAGTTTTTCTGAATTTTGGGAGACAGATTTCCGAATAATGGCCGGAAATAGGCCGAATATTTCACTCTGATAAAACAAAAACAGAAAAAACGTTAAATAGTCTTGACACAGAGTGATATCCGTGATATACTGCAGCTGTATTATTTCGAATAGTACAGTATAATGTGACTATTTTTATATATCAAATAATCATTCGAATTACCACGAGAACCGCGGTGGATGCCGCATCGGAGGATTTAGTTTTGATAAAGGAACCCAAAAATAAAAAAACAACTCAACCGGACGAGAAAAAGCGCGACCGCAAAAAGCTTATCGCCGCGCTCATTATTGCAGAACTCGGCAACATCGTCCTGTTTCTGACAATTTGGCTTCTCGGAAAATACGACAAGATCTGCTTTGACCAGATCCTGTTTCAGCTGAAGACCACCTCGCAGGGAGTGCACGGCGGACTTGCCTTAAGCGGTTTTTTGCAGGTAGGCTCTTTCTCCGTTCTCACAACGGCGGTGGAAATGCTTTTGTACCTGCTTCTGTCTGGCAGACTCAACGGCAAGATCAAGGAAAAGCTTGCACGCAGCCGCAAATATATCGACTACTGCAAATCAAAAAGCTGCCGTTTCTTTATGAAGCGCGCCCTCACCCTTGCCCTCTCCGTTTTCCTTGTTTGCACGGTGGTTTTCGTCACACAGCTTGACGTATTGGCCTACGTGTATACTATTTCCACAGAATCGGATTTTATTTCCGAACACTACGCAGACCCTGAAAACGTTACCCTCACCTTCCCCGAGGAAAAACAAAATCTCATTTACATCTTCCTCGAATCAATGGAAAACACCTATGCCGAGCCGGGTGTTTCAGCTAACATAACCGAAAATCTCATTCCGGAGCTTACCGAGCTGGCGAACGACAACGTGAACTTCTCAAACACCGACGGACTTGGCGGTGCCTTTGCGTTCACAGGTACAACCTGGACAGCGGCTGCTATGGTCTCCCAGACCTCCGGTGTTACTATTAAAGTGCCTCTTGGCGCTGACGTTTACGGTGATGAAGAGGACTTTATGCCCGGCGTTTATTCACTGGGAGAGATCCTATCAAACGCAGGATACAACCAGACCCTGCTCGTTGGCTCTGATGCTGTTTTCCACGGTCGCAAGGCGTATTTCACTCAAAACGGCAACTACAAGATCGTTGACATAAACTCACTCAAGGAAGAGGGCCGACTGGACGAAGAATACGAGGTATGGTGGGGATTTGAAGACGAAAAGCTTTTCTCTTACGCCAAGGAGGAGATCACCAAGTTGGCTGAGGAAGGTGAGCCCTTCAACTTCACTATGCTGACCGTTGATACCCACTTCCCTGCAGGATACGAATGTCAGCTTTGTGGCAACGAATACGAAAACCAGTACGCCAACGTGCTCTCCTGTTCCTCCCGTCAGGTGGCCGCTTTCGTTAACTGGATCAAGTCGCAGCCATTCTATGAAAACACCACGATCATCATAAGCGGCGACCATCTCACAATGGATTCGGATTTCCTTGCAGACGTTGACGAAGGCTACGAGAGAACTATTTACAACTGCATCATAAATTCCGCAGTTCAGCCCATCAAAGAAAAGAATCGAGAGTTCGGCTCCTTCGATATGTTCCCCACGACCCTTGGTGCTATGGGAGTAAAGATCGAAGGGGACAGACTGGGCCTTGGCACAAATCTCTTCTCCGACAAGGAAACCCTCACGGAAATGTACGGATTTGAGGCACTTGACGAAGAATTACAGCTCCGCAGCATATATTACAATGAGGAGCTGCTGAAAATGGAAATAATGAACAAAGAACGGCAAGAGGGTTAATTCCCCGGCCGTTTTTTTGTTAATCTTCTCTCGCAGACTCGGATTTTTTCTTTAACTCTTGATAATTCGCTACAAATATAGTATACTGTAGTTAATCAAATTCATCTGAAAAGGACTGTCATATATGAAGAGTAAATATTATATTGGCATAGACCTTGGCACGTCTGCCGTAAAGCTTCTTCTCGTTGACGGAGACGGCAAGGTTGTCCGCACCGAAAGCAGAGAATACCCCCTTATCTTCCCCCACCCCGGCTGGTCTGAGCAGAACCCCTGCGAATGGTGGAACGGTGTAAAGAGCGGACTCTCCGCGCTCATCAACGGAATTGATGCTTCCCTTATCGAGGGTATCGGTTGCGGCGGACAGATGCACGGTCTCGTTGTGCTTGACGAGAATGATAACGTGATCCGCCCGGCAATCCTCTGGAACGACGGACGCACCTACGCCGAAGTTGACTACCTCAACGGCGAGATCGGCAAGGAAAAGCTGTCTGCGCTGACTGCTAACATCGCGTTTGCGGGATTTACCGCTCCGAAGATCCTTTGGGTGAAGAAAAACGAACCCGAAAACTTCGCGCGTATCGCAAAGATCATGCTCCCGAAGGACTACATAAACTACCTCTTGACAGGTGTGCACTGCTGCGACTATTCCGACGCCTCCGGTATGCTTACCCTTGACGTTGAGCACAAGTGCTGGTCCGCGGAAATGCTGGAAATTTGCGGTGTGACCGAAGAGCAGATGCCTGCCCTTTACGAAAGCTCCGATGTGGTTGGTGAGATCCTTCCCAAAGTCGCAGCTGAGCTTGGCTTGCCTAACGGCATCAAGGTTGTGGGCGGCGCAGGTGACAACGCGGCAGCGGCTGTGGGCACAGGCATCGTAGGTGAAGGCGGATGCAACATATCCCTCGGCACCTCCGGCACTGTGTTTATCTCCTCCGAGAAGTTCGGCGTTGACCCAAATAACGCACTACACGCATTCGCTCACGCAGACGGCGGCTATCACCTTATGGGTTGTATGCTCTCAGCAGCCAGCTGTAACAAGTGGCTCTGCGAGGACATCCTCGGCACAAGCGATTACGCAGGTGAGCAGAAAGACATTACTGACGCAGACCTCGGCAACAACCGGGTGTACTTCCTGCCTTATCTTATGGGTGAGAGAAGCCCCATTAACGATACAAACGCTCGCGGCACATTCACCGGTATGACAATGGACACAACACGCAAAGATATGGTTCTTGCAGTCCTCGAAGGTGTTGCCTTTGCTATCCGCGACAGCGTTGAGGTTGCAAAGTCTCTCGGCATCAAGATCGACAGAAGTAAGATCTGCGGCGGCGGCGCAAAATCCCCCCTGTGGCGCAAGATCATGGCAAACGTGCTGAACATTCCCCTTGACATTCCCCAGACAGAAGAGGGGCCCGGATACGGCGGCGCAATGCTTGCTATGGTTGGCTGCGGCAAGTATCCCACAGTTATCGACGCGGCTGCTGCTTTGACTGCGGTTTCCGCAACTGTTGAGCCTGACCCCGAGATCGCCGCAAGATACGAAACAAAGTACCATATTTTCAAAAAAATATATCCTACAATGAAAAACCTGTTTTCTGACATGAAGGAGGAAACAAAATGAGCGAGATCTTCAAGAATATCCCCGAAATAAAGTATGAAGGACCCCAGAGCAAAAACCCTCTTGCGTTCAAGTATTACGATCCCGATAAGATCGTTCTCGGCAAGAAAATGAGCGAGCACCTTCCTTTCGCTATGGCTTGGTGGCACAATCTTGGCGCAGCAGGCACCGATATGTTCGGTCGCGACACAGCAGACAAGTCCTTTGGCGCCGGCGAAAAGGGCACAATGGAGCACGCACGCGCAAAGGTTGACGCAGGCTTTGAATTTATGAAGAAGCTGGGCATCAAGCTGTTCTGCTTCCACGACGTTGACCTTGTTCCCGAGGCTGACGACATCAAGGAAACAAACCGCCGCCTTGACGAGATCACTGACTATATTCTCGAAAAGATGGAGGGAACAGACATCAAGTGCCTTTGGGGTACTGCAAATATGTTCTCCAATCCTCGCTTCATGAACGGCGCAGGCTCTACAAACTCCGCTGACGTATACTGCTTCGCTGCGGCACAGATCAAGAAGGCTCTTGAGCTTACAGTTAAGCTTGGAGGTCGCGGATACGTATTCTGGGGCGGACGTGAAGGATACGAGACCCTTCTCAACACTGACGTTAAGTTTGAGCAGGAAAACATCGCTCGACTTATGCATATGGCAGTTGATTACGGCCGCAAGATCGGTTTCACAGGCGACTTCTATATCGAACCCAAGCCCAAGGAACCTATGAAGCACCAGTACGACTTCGACGCAGCTACCGCTATTGGTTTTGTTCGTCAGTATGGTCTTGACAAGGATTTCAAGATGAACATCGAAGCAAACCACGCAACTCTTGCAGGTCACACCTTCCGTCACGACCTCCGCATTTCCGCAATCAACGGTATGCTTGGCTCCATTGACGCAAACCAGGGTGACTATCTCCTTGGCTGGGACACAGACGAATTCCCCTTCGACGCATACGAAGCAACATGGTGTATGTACGAAGTTCTCAAGGCGGGCGGTCTCACCGGCGGATTTAACTTTGACGCTAAGTCACGCAGACCCAGCTACACTATGGAAGATATGTTCGAGAGCTACATCCTCGGTATGGACACATTCGCACTAGGTCTTCTCAAGGCTGCTGCAATTATCGAAGACGGCAGACTTGACCAGTTTGTGGCTGACCGTTACGCAAGCTTCGGCACAGGCATCGGCAAGAAGATCATCGACGGCGAAGCTGACCTTTGCACTCTCGCTGCATACGCTGAAGAAATGGGCGCGCCCGAGCTCCCCGGCAGCGGCAAGCAGGAAAGACTCGAGGGCATCGTAAACCAGATCATGTTTGGCTAAAACAAAACAAAAAGACCCCGCGGGGTCTTTTTTGGTTTAAGTAAAAGATAATGGATAATAGATATCCGAGGTTTCCACGTGTCATGGGAACCTCGCGAATTTGGCGAAGCCAACATTCACCGTAGGGGACGGCGTCCTCGACGTCCCGCCTGTTAGGTTTTCACCGTACGCCGCGGACTAGGGCAAGCTTCGCCCATACGGGGTTGGCGTTTCAACAGTTCGACAAGTTGGGATTCATTATACAAAGAATGAAAACAAAACCGCTACCCCTGCACATAGATATTTCCACATGGATATTTTAAATTCTGCATATTCTCCCATATGTATATATTTCCATCGAATTAAATCGGGCAAATAACGTTGAAAGATAGACACAACGATGGAAATCAGCAAAAGTCCTGCCATACCAAACAAAAGTGGTGATATTTGCGGTCTTACTATCGCTACACGAACAACACATACAATTAAACATAAAAGAGGAAACCACGTTGTTTTTGCAAAGTAGACCCAATAATACTTATTTAATATAATGTGTTCTTTTTCAGCGTCTACGATAGGCTCATATGTCAATGTCGTGCCGCAGATTGGGCATTCGTTTTTTGCGTCAACCGTCATTTTACAAGTCGGACATTGTTTCATTCGTATGCTCCCTTCAAAATTTATCAACTGCAGAGTTCAAGGCAAGTTGTTTTTGCCGGTTCGGTAGCTACATAACGAGTCTTGCTTACTTCTCATTTTTTAACTATTTACATATATATAGTATATCATAGGCTTATTGTGTTTGCAAGTACATTACAGGATATCATACCCCATCCACGCCCACTATTCTGACACAAAAACACCCACAAAAAATTTTTTAAAAAATTTCAAAAAACCTATTGACAAACTCTTTTCTGTCTGTTATACTATAGACACAGCAAATGAGATTCAGTCTCAATAAGAAAGGCGGACAGCAATGGAGAACAAAACAACCCATCGCCGCAATACCGCCCAAAAGCAAGTCATACTTGACACACTGATATCTCTCGGCAGCCACAAATCAGCTACCGCTGTGTATCGGGAATTGCAAAACACACATCCCGAGATCGGCCGCGCAACAGTGTTCCGTGTGCTGCGGGGCATGGCGGACGACGGTTTACTCCTGCGGATCCCCGTATCCGACGGCGAAGACAGATTTGACGTGACACACTTCCCTCACAATCACGCAGTATGCAGAATGTGCGGAGCGGTTGATGACGTCTGGCTGGACGACGGTATGAAGATCGACGATCACATCAAAAGCTCCTCCGGATTCACAATTGAGAGCGAGCGGATCGAGTTTGTAGGACTTTGTAAGGCCTGCGGCGAAAAAGTAAAAAATGCCAAATGCGCTGAGGCGTAAGGCAAAAAATCAAAAATAAATAATATCTAACATATTTAAGGAGAAATTATTATGAAAAAGTTTGTATGTCCTGTTTGCGGTTACGTTCACGAAGGTGATTCTGCTCCCGAAAAGTGCCCCATCTGCAAGGTTCCCGGCGAAAAGTTCAAGGTAATGGAAGATGGCGCAAAGCTCGCTGCTGAACACGAGTACGGCGTATACGCTAAGACTGTTAAGAACAACCCCGATATCAGCGAAGAAGACAAGAAGTACATATTCGAGCAGCTCATGGCTAACTTCAACGGCGAGTGCGCTGAAGTTGGTATGTACCTCTGCATGGCAAGAATCGCACACCGCGAAGGTTATCCCGAAGTAGGTCTCTACTGGGAAAAGGCAGCTTTCGAAGAAGCAGAACACGCTGCAAAGTTCGCTGAGCTCCTCGGTGAAGATCTCGAGCCCAACATGAAGGCTACAACAAAGGATAACCTCAAGTGGAGAGTTGACTGCGAATACGGTGCAACAGCAGGTAAGTTCGATCTCGCAGCTTGCGCTAAGAAGAACGGCCTCGACGCTATCCACGACACAGTTCACGAAATGGCTCGCGACGAAGCAAGACACGGCCGCGGTCTCGAAGGTCTCCTCAAGAGATATTTCTAATCAGGGAAGCCCCTGCGGGCAATCTGACAAAGTACACCTTGATTTTTAAGTAAGAAATCCATCCATCCTAAAAAAGTCCATATAAATCAAAAAGAGGGAGCAGTTCGCTGTTCCCTTTTTGTTAAAAAATTGTAAAAAGTTGCATCTTTCACTTGCCAACCTTCGGGCTTGTGGTGTATGCTATTAAACAGTATTATGCACGCCCGATCCGGCACTGCATATATGCTAAAATCTACATAAATGCGAGGACAATATGAAGATCAAAAAATTACTGGTGATCCTTCTTGCCGCTGTTCTTCTCACAGCTTGTGGCGGTGAAAAGAATGATGGCATCGCAACCCCCGGCAACCCGGACAACGTATCCGATAACTCCGCAAAAGAAACTGAAGCACCCGCACCCACACGTCCCGACATTCAAATGAGCGACAACCTTGAGGACTTCACCGTTTCCTTAAACGGCCTTGTATATCAGTTCCCCTGCGACGTGCAGATATTCCTTGACGACGGTTGGGCACCTGAAGCCGGCGCTGTCAGCAGAGGAGTTCTCACTAAGATCCGCAACCCTGACGAAGAAATGTATGTAACGTTCTATTACAAGGAAGACCCGGACAATCACATCGACCTGTTCTTCTGGACCGGCAACGGCGAGCGCAAGAGCCTCGAGGACAGCCAGGTTTCCGGCGTTGGATTTATCAGCAGCAAGACCGAGTTTGTCCTGCCCGGCGGATTCCGCTTTGTTGAGGGCGTTACCACAAAGGACGACGTGATCGCGCAGTACGGCGGCAACGGCACAAACTACAAGTTCTCAAAGAACTCTTATTATCAGTTCATTGAGTCCGGCGATTCATTCGATTTCCGCGTATGTGAAAACCACGAATAACAGATACGCAATAGAAAACAAAGGGAGCAGTTTTCGCTGTTCCCTTTTTGTATTTGGTTTTGACGTTTATCTTTATTAACTTAGCGGAATATCATCTTGAGGTAAATCCACATACAATACTTTGCTGCTATCATCAAATATTGCACGCACATTGTCCCACTTTAAGCCAATATTTACACTGCATAATGATTCACCGTCTATATAAACCGGCAACATTATATCTCCTCGGGAAACGCGAATATTAACCTGCTTGCCTGCAACCTCTACCGAATATCCGCCGCGTGCTGCTAAAACATCATCCCCATACCGTAAATACATTTCCAGCTTTGTACTGCTCCATTTAAGTTTGCCAACATTCGGGAAAAACTTGCATGGTATTTCAACAAATTTCGAGAATGAAATGTATTTTATACCGTCGCACTCTATGATTTTTGTGTCAATTATTGTGCCGTAATCTTCATATTCTCCGTTATTTTTGATTAATGCACTTTTTACGGTTATATCAGTTCTATATCCTTGTTCTGTGTAGTCAACGGTTCGTTTCAGCATGTCGCATGCTTCTTCAAGAGATATTTCGTCGCTCTCCATGTATCCAGCGTTATCTCCTACTAAAATCCCCGCCATTGTCAGATAATAAATTTCACCCAAACATTCTCTGACAGCCTCACCATCATTCTGTCTTTTTTCGTTGTTGTATTGCTCTGCTTGATATGATAGCCCTGCTATTCTGGCAATCAAAATATATGCATCATATCTGGTAATATTTGCAGACAAATTAACCACCATCGGATCTGTTTCTCTCAACAGCCCATAGTCTAATGCTAATCTCGCATATTCTTCATTCAATTCCGGCGGAATAGCACCGGCAAAAAAACTTTCGGAATCGGTTATTTCAGATATCAGCTGCCCAATTTCACTATCAGGAGTCAGATATACCGCAGTCATAAGCATTTTCACAAATTCAGCGCGAGTTACGAGAGAATCAAAAGCTCGGTCTTCTGCACCAATTGATTCAAGAATTCCGCAAGATTTCGCCCAATTGTGTAATTCTTCAGTTGTGAAGATGATGGGGGACTCAGTTTCGACTGGTTCAGTTTCAGCGGAAATAGTAAATTTAGAATTACTCTCATTATCTGTATCAACGGTGCCGGTGTTCGCTGGTTCGGTTTCGATCGGTTCAATTTCTGTCACAGGAGCATTAGATTCCGTCGCACCGTCTGACTGCCCGGCATCAGGCACATCTACATGTGTACATCCAACCAAAGAGAGAAATATTGAAATAGCTATAACAAGCAATAGTGGGATAACTCTTCTTATTTCCAGATTTTTCATAGTCATCTACCTCCTTTGCTTATTTAGACGTAAAAACTTCGGATTTATTCCATAAATACAGTTATATCTAACTGAATTCTTAATCTGTTCGATTTGTTGGGTGTGGTAGAACTGAATATGGCAACATTAGTGCTGACATCACCGCTCAGCTTATACCAATTACTATTCTCAGCTATTAGGTGTCACTGCACTTGGCAAGTCTATGTATAATGTATCATCAGCTGTGCTATATTGAGAACATATCGGGCCTGTCCATTCATTGGCGCACCACGTCATATAAACCCCTTCAATTTCTCCTTGAACAGGCACTAATATTTCACCGCGATACATTCTGATCGGAAAACTTTTTGACAATCCGGTGAACTCCTTGCCGGAAGTAAAATACATATATCCAACACAGTAACTTGCCTCAACGCTAATATTATCGGCGTCCCATTTTATAGTCACATACGGTTCTTGTTCCTTGGCTACTTCAAGAAGATCCCTCACGGAAATATATATAATTCCATCAACGATTCTAAGTGTTGGAGATATCTCAACAATATTTGAATTAGAAGGTTCCAGATTGTCCCCTATTTTATAGAAGTATAGCTGTCCCTGACCATATGGCACGCGCTCTGTCATCTCCGAGTTGCCGGTCACTTCCGCATACTGATATATGATAACTTTAGAATTGAGCTTTTCTCCAGATTCTGTATATTTTACTGCACGCAAAATAATTTCGCATGCTTCCTCGAGAGTAATGAATTCTTCGCCTTTAAAGCTTTTTCCATAGTCTTGCAAAATTCCCACATTAGTAAGCGCGCGGATCACACCAATATATTTACCGGAATCAACGTCATTATATTGTGTGTTGTTTACATAATCATAACTATTTGCCTGTTTTCCAAATCCTGACACTCTGGCAGTGAGGATTGCCGCATCATATCTGTTAATACTGCTGTCGGGCCTGAATCCTTCACCCAACTCACCGCGCTGTATTAGTCCGAAATTTATTGCTAATCGTGTATATCCTTGCTCGGTTAGCCAATGATCTTCCAGATCAAAAACCTGCATATCGGAACTGTTTTTCGGATCACAGTTCGATAGAAACTCCGCAATTTCACTATCAGGAGTCAGATATACCGCAGTCATAAGCATTTTCACAAATTCAGCGCGAGTTACGAGGGAATCAAAAGATCGGTCTTCTGCACCAATTGATTCAAGAATTCCGCAGGATTTCGCCCAATTTTGTAGTTCTTCAGTTGTGAAGATGATGGGGGACTCAGTTTCGACCGGTTCAGTTCCAGCGGGAATAGTATATTTAGAATTACTCACATTATCTGTATCAACGGTGCCGGTGTTCGCTGGTTCGGTTTCGATCGGTTCAATTTCTGTCACAGGAGCATTAGATTCCGTCGCACCGTCTGACTGCCCGGCATCAGGCACATCGTTATGCGTACACCCAACCAAAGAGAGAAATATTGAAATAGCTATAACAAGCAATAGTAGGATAACTCTTCTTATTTCCAGATTTTTCATAGTCGCCTCCTTTGAAAAATTCAGTTTTATCGAACTGTTTTCATATATTCGTAGGGGACGGCGTCCTCGACGTCCCGCTTCGTTGGCTTTCGCCGTACAATAGCCCGGGCAAGCCTCTGCTCCTTAACTGTTCGACAAGTTGGAATTTGATTATTTCAACCAGCCATCTGCTTTATCTGCAAGGTTTTGCAAATAGTCAAAAAACTGTCCTGCGTGGTAGCCGTCGCAAATTGAGTGATGGACTTGCAGACAGAACGGGAGCTTCACTCTACCATTCTCTTTAATCAGCTTTCCTGTGGTAAAAATAGGCGGCAGGTGTGTGCCTGTTGAGAACACGTTGAGGTTGAAGGATGTGAACTCTATCCACGGTACAGAGGATATATCAAAGCAGTTCCCTGGCATATCACTCATCGGGAACATTTTGCTTGTATCACAGGCATCCATAACTTCAACACAACGGTCGTAAAACTCCTTGAAGCTGCGGTCATATTTGCACCACAACACGTGGAATTTCTCGCTTCCCTGCGGCATAAAGGTAAAGGACGGATTCACTTCATTATAGTATCCGATGCTGCCATCCTCGTCGTGATTAAAACGCAAAAACTCAAAATGATTGACGGCATTTGCTATCCACCATATCAAGGTCGGATACAGTCTGAGGCTGTTTTCTTTCACTCGGTTGTATATTTCTGTTATGTCCACGTTGACAGTAATGCTGTAAGTACAGCGAACGTCATTGTAGTAGTGAAGAAAGTATTCTTTTCTTTCCCACGATTCCATATCTATTTTTGAAAAGATTACACTCTGATTTACTTCCATACTCTCACCTTCAAATTCAGTTTTATCTAACTGTTTTCATATATTCGTAGGGGACGGCGTCCTCGACGTCCCGCTTCGTTGGCTTTCGCCGTACAATAGCCCGGGCAAGCCTCTGTTCCTTATCTGTTCGACATATTGGAATTTGACATCTTAACCATAATATTTGTCTATTCCGCCAAAGCCGACAATCAATTTTCCATTACGAGTCTTTTTAATAAAACTTTCAAGGCGTTTTTTGAACTCGTC
>SVSJ01000053.1 GCA_015064355.1 Oscillospiraceae bacterium
ACGTTGGTATCTGCGGTGAGCACGGTGGTGACCCCACATCTGTTGAATTCTGCCACAAGATCGGTCTTGACTATGTATCCTGCTCTCCCTTCAGAGTTCCGATCGCAAGACTTGCAGCAGCTCAGGCAGCTATTTCTAACAAGTAAGTCCAGAGGCCTGGACAGGCATACTCGACTTTCTGCAGTCGGATGATAGAGATATCCCCCGACGGTGGAGCAAGTCGATAAACCAATAAACAAAAATATCCCCATCGGAGTTCCGGTGGGGATTTTTGTATTGCAAAATCATATCGTATCTGCTACAATAGTTATATACAAAAGTTATATACTAAAAGAACAGAGAGGGATTTATGTATTCAATAGATTTCGGCAAGAGCGGGATCAAGGTTCCAACAGTGGCGGTAGGATGCATGCGAATCAGCGACATGAACGAAAAGGAGATCTCTGCCTTTGTGAACACCGCACTTGAGCATGGCGCAAACTTCTTTGACCACGCGGACATTTACGGCGGAGGAGACAGCGAGGTTGTGTTCGGCAAAGCCATAGCTCCGTCCATGAGAGATAAGGTTATCATTCAGACAAAGTGCGGCATAGTTCCCGGGCGGATGTTTGATTTTTCTTACGAGCATATAATTGAATCGGTAAACGGCAGTCTTAAGAGACTTGGCATGGACTATGTTGACGTTTTGCTCCTTCACCGTCCCGATGCTTTGATGGAGCCCGAGGAGGTTGCAAAAGCCTTTGACGAGCTGAAAGCCTCAGGCAAGGTGCGTCATTTTGGTGTTTCCAACCAGAATCCGTATCAGATGAAGCTGCTTCAGAACGCTCTCGATATGCCGCTTTGCGCGAATCAGCTTCAGTTTGGCATCATGCACACCCCTATGATCCAGTCGGGCATCAATGTGAATATGTACAACAATTTCGGTGTGAACCGTGACGGCGGCGTGCTTGATTATTGCCGACTGAACAATATTACCATACAGCCATGGTCACCTATGCAGTACGGCTTCTTTGAAGGATGCTTTATCGACAACGACAAGTTCCCGCATCTTAATGAGGTAATGGACGAGGTGGCAAAAGAGCACGGCATTTCAAAGACCACTCTTGCATTTGCATGGATCCTTCGCCATCCGGCAAAAATGCAGCCCATTACCGGAACGACTAATCTCAACCGTCTTTCGGATTGCTTGAGCGCGGCAGAGGTGTCATTGACTCGCGAGGAGTGGTACAAGATCTATATGGCGGCGGGAAATATTCTTCCGTAAGAAATGACTTGCAGACCATAAGAAACATCTTAAACAAAATCATCCCCTTGGTTAATTCCGAGGGGATTTTTGCGACAAAAAAACAACCCCATCGACCTCAATTTGAGTGATCGGTGGGGATTCTGTTTATATTTTCTTTTCCAGCTCTTCAAGCTTTACCTTTGCATCATGGGGGATAGGCTGCCAGGTTACCTTCGTAACAGAGGCTACCCAGGTTGCCGCATCGCCGATCATGCTGAACAGAGGGAATGTAAGCCCGTAGAGGATCTTTTTCGGGAAGGAGATTTTCTGGATACGCTTGTGTTCTGTGATGAACAGCAAGAGACCTATGGGGATTATGCCGAAGTGCTCGAAGATCACGATCTTCAGTATGTCAAGCACCAGTTCACACCAAGCGGTGTCTCCCGTAGCGGTGAGAATAGCAAGTACAGCGGAGATAAGCTTCAACGGTACCATGATCATGCAGTAAGGGGTGTTTGTCAGGTTCATGTCAAAGCAGATCAGCTTGTGGCGCAGCTTTTTGTGCTTGACGATACCTCTCATCAGATCACGGAAGCAATGGGTGAATGCGTAGAGGTGACCTTTTGCCCATCTTGTACGCTGACGCCACACGATCTTGAGGTTTGTGGGCTGCTCGTCGTAGAATTCCGCCATATGCTGATAGCTGATACGGACACCTTTGACTGCGGCAACTGTGGAAAATTCTCTGTCCTCGGTGAGGGAGGTGTGGTTCCAGCCGTCCTTCAACAGATCCGACGCAACAAGGTAGCCTGTACCCTGGAGACGTGTGGAGAAGTTGAGCAGCGAACGTCCGCGGCTCTCGAATCGAGCTGTGCGGAGCCAATGGAGCGCGTAACCTGCGGCGATAAGATTGTCGTCCAGGTTTTTTGTGTTACGGTAAGAGGTAATGATCCGCTCACCGGAGTCGAATGCGTCGTTCATACGGCTGATAAAGTCGCGCTTGAGCAGGTTATCCGCGTCGAACACGAAATATCCCTCAAAGCTCTCGATGCCGTAGTCTCTCTCAATCTGCTTGAACAAAAACTGCAGAGCAAAGCCCTTGGTGGCGTGTTCCTTGTCGAATCTTTCGTAGCAGACAGCACCTCTTGCACGGGCGATCTCTGCCGTATTGTCATCGCAGTTGTCCGCAACCACGAAAACTGTGACCAGCTCCTCGGGGTAGTCCTGCATTTTGATGCTTTCGATAAGGTTACCGATAACGGAGGACTCGTTTCTCGCGGAGATCACAACTGCGTATTTATGTAAGTTTTCAGCCGCCTTGAATTTTTTTGTGAAGAAAAAGCCGATGACGGTGAATATTGTTTTGTATGAGTATATAACGCCGATTATGCTGATTATTGTGGCGCATATGACCTTCAGAATTTCCAGAATATCCGTTTTCGTTCCCTCCTTCTCGCAAATTCCCTTATATTTTATCATACTTTGCCGAAATATACAAGGCTTTTTTGTTGGCTTTTTTGGATATCCTTTGGGTTGATGTGTACATCCAGCCGCTTTACCCCATTCCCCGGCTGACGGTAGGGGATGGCGTCCCCGACATCCCGCTTCAAACAAACACAAACTGCACTTTTCCTCTTTTATCTTCAACTATACTTGCCTGTTTATCTAATTTTGCCACTGTGCGTGGGGCACCTAAGAGGCGTCAATAGCTACGCCTCTTAGGAATCACCAGCTACCACAGGGGGAAAGAGCTTGTATCAAGTCACAAGTGACTTGGCTACCGCGCTGTTTCCCCCTTTTGGATTACCCCCTTTGTTCCCCGTGCAGCTTTAACTTTAACACATCCACACCAATTTTCAATATTATTTTTCGAACAACGTGAGAAAAAATACCACACTTATTACCTCTTCACTATTACCTCTTACCTCAACTAATAACCCATAACTCATCACCCATAACCCATATCTCCTCCTCTTTCTCCGTCAAAACAACCAAATAACCTGCGATTATCTTGTGTAATATTTTCAACTTATCCCCTTGAAATATTACCAAAGGTAGAGTATAATATTGACTTGTGTGAATATAATTTTTCAAAAAATAGTGCATATATTACGGAGGATTATTTATGGAAACCCTTCTCGCCCTGTCCATTGCGATGTTTGCGGGGCTTATCATGTCACGACTCACAAAGCTGTGGAATCTTCCCGCTGTTACCGCGTATCTGGTAGCAGGTATCCTTATAGGACCGTACTGTCTCGGTCAGTTCGGGGTACAAGGCCTTGGCTTTGTTGACCACGATAATGTTGAACAGTTCAAGATCATCTCCGAGGTTGCCCTTGGATTCATTGCATTCTCAATGGGTAACGAATTCAGAGTTGAAGAGCTGAAGAAGATCGGTAAGCAGGCGACCGTTATCGCAGTTTTCCAGGCAGTTGTGGCAACTCTCTGCGTTGACGCTGCCCTCATCGGCTTACATTTTGCTTTCCCGAAGCAGCTTCCCATATCCTGCGCCATTACTCTCGGTGCAATCGCTACAGCAACAGCGCCTGCGGCTACGCTTATGGTCGTAAAGCAGTACAAGGCGGAAGGTCCGCTGACAAAACTGCTGCTTCCCGTTGTTGCCCTTGACGACGTTGTGGGACTTATAGTGTTCGCTGTATCCTTCGGCGTCGCAAAGGCGCTTGAGCACGGTCATGTTGACCTTATTTCCGTTCTTGTTAACCCGATAATTGAGGTAGTAGTATCACTGTTGCTTGGTGCGATCCTCGGCGTGCTGTTCCATCTTCTTGAGGAATTCTTCCACTCCCGCAGTAAGAGACTTACCATTTCCGTTGCATTCGTTTTCGTTGCAGTTGCGCTTTCAATGATAGACATCCACGCAGGTCCTGTAACTATTGAATTCTCCTCACTTCTCGTATGCATGATGCTCGGCACAGTTTTCTGCAATATGTGCGACTTCTCTGAAGAGCTGATGGAAAGAGTTGACCGTTGGACTGCGCCCGTTATGGTACTGTTCTTCGTGCTCAGCGGCTCGGAGCTTGAGTTCTCCGTGTTCGGCGACTGGGTGGTTATCCTCATCGGTATCGTTTACATAATTGCCCGTTCACTGGGTAAGATCGGCGGCGCGACTATGTCTGCGAAAATGACAAAGTGTCAGCCCCAGATTCAGAAATATCTCGGAATCACACTTCTCCCCCAGGCAGGCGTTGCCCTTGGTATGTCAATGACTGCAATGGAGCTTGGAGAGATTGGAGTCATCATCCGCAACGTGTCCCTGTTTGCAGTTCTTGTGTATGAGCTTGTGGGACCGACCCTCACCCGCATCGCACTCTCCCGCGCAGGCGAGATCAAGGAAAAACCCATTCCCCCGAGAGCCCAGGCAAAGCTGGAAGGAAAGAAATAAAAAATGGACCCTTCGGGGTCCTTTTTGAGTTATGTTTGCCTGACGGCAAGTGATGTATTTGCTAACGCAAAAGTGATGTTTGCCTTCGGCAAGTGATGTTTTTGCTACGCCTGGGTGGAATATTTACGGTTCGATAATATGGCGTTAACTGATTCCACCCACGAGACTTCGTCTCGGCTTGTTAAGTTATGGGTTGAGGTAAGAGGTAATAGTGAAGAGGTAATAAGTGTGGTAATTTTTCTCACATAGGTTCGAAAAATAATATTGAAAATTGGTGTGGGTGAGTTAAAGTTAAAGCTGCACGGAAACAAAGGGGGTAATCCAAAAGGGGGAAACAGCGAAATGGAGATTGACGAGTCAATCGGAATGAGCTCTTTCCCCCTGTGGTGGCTGGTGATCCCTAAGAGGCGTAGCTATTGACGCCTCTTAGGTGCCCCACGCACAGTGGAAAAATCAAGATGAATTAATAAGTTCGGTTAAATATAAAAGAGGAAAAGTGCAGTTTGTGTTTGTTTGAAGCGGCGGGAGATAAGCCCCCGTCCCTACCGTCAGCTGCTGTGGTGAGGTGAAACACTTTACCCGCATCAGTGCCTTGCGGTCAGCTCAATTATCTTGTCCATATCGTCATCCCGTGCAGCCTTGTTTCTGCGGATCGCGCCGCATTTTCTGCACTTGTGGATGATGATAAAACCCTTCTTCGGGTCAGGCTCTGCGGAGATAGGGTCCATTATTCCCTCGCATCCTGCCGCACGGTCGCCGGGATTGATGTCAAGATGAAGTGAGGAGAGGCATTTCGGACAGTGATTGCGTGAGGTATATCCAAGTGGTGGAACTTCGTTTCCGCAAGCTGCGCAAATGAAGCTGTCGTCATTTTTTGTAAATCGTTTTGTTTCCATTATCGTATTCCAATATTTCAGTTATTTTCGAAAAATTCCCGTGGGAGTGAATATTTTTCGCTGATCGGTAAAAAATACTCCTGTGCAACAAATCAGTTTGGCATAAAAGGAGAATTATTTATGAAAAAGAAGATCTTTGCGTTACTTTTAGCAGCAGTGATCGTGTCTCTTGCTGTCAGCGCGTTTGCCACAGCCGGAACACCCGGTGGTATGGCAGGCGGCACTACAGGCGGAACAGCGGGAGGAATGACAGGCGGCACTACAGGTGGAGCTGTTGACGGTTCCATGGGCGGCATGATCGGAGGATCGGGCGGTGTCGGCGACTCATCCCGCGACGGCTTTGCGTCAGGTGAAATGGGGGATGCGGGCGACACGGTTGACCCTGAGAACAGTATTCCCGGGAATCAGACCGGCACGACTGACAGCCTGGAAGATGACGCAGGAGACGGAGACGCAAACAACCGCACAAATTGGGGCGGCATCGTCATCGCGATCCTGCTTGCGATCGGTCTTATCGCGGTGGTCGTCGCGGTAGTACCGAAGAGAAGAAGATAAGTGATATCAGAACGGGGGTGACAACTCACTCCCGTTTTTTTGTTTATGTTTATTGCGGCACTTTGTCATCCTGAGTGGAGCGTAGCGGAATCGAAGGATCTATTTGAGATTCTTCGACTACGTACTTCGTACTTCGCTCAGAATGACAGGGTTTGGGGTTTGACTGTCATCCTGTGAGGGAGTCTCATCTTGTTTGGACGGACGAACAACCATCGAACGTAGTTCGATAACGCCCCTACGTGTTAGCGTGAAAATCGTAGGGGAGGGGTCGCCCCTCCCGCCGAGGAAAGCAAAAGTTGTACGGACGGGAGACGAAACGTCTCCCCTACAGGTTTGTTGAAATCTCCATGTCAGCGGATGAGATGATGGTTTTCCAAGCCTTCTCCTGTGGAGAAGGTGGCAGACGAAGTCTGACGGATGAGGAGACCAAAGTCCGCACAAATGAAGAAACCCATCTTGCACGAGCGTGCGGTTTATCTTGTCATCTTGAGTAGGGATTTAGGGTGAACAAAACGAGAACGAAGTTCTATGTGGGTAGGGTCAACTTCGGTTGTGTGTGTTGATTTCTATATACTCTACCCGTGCCGAAGGATCTTCTTTAGATTCTTCGACTACGTACTTCGTACTTCGCTCAGAATGACAGGGTTTGGGGTTTGACTGTCATCCTGTGAGGGAGTCTCATCTTGTTTGGACGGACGAACAACCATCGAACGTAGTTCGATAACGC
>SVSJ01000021.1 GCA_015064355.1 Oscillospiraceae bacterium
ATAACATAATCTGTCGAAACATTGTAGGCGCGTTGCGGCAACCTTCAAGAAGCTCAAACCCTTGTAACTCCGAGCTTTTTGAAGAATCCGTTAAATTTTTTTGCACCTACTTGACATAATGGGACGACCTTGGTCGTGTCGTAATTCCCAAAGAGATCCGCAGAACCATGCGCATCCGCGAAGGCGACCCCCTTGAGATCTATACAGACCACGAAGGCGAGGTCATTTTCAAGAAGTATTCCCCTATTGGTGAGATGGCACAGTTTGCGGGTCAGTACGCGGAGACTCTCCACAAGACCTGCGGTCTCTCTGTGGTGATCTGTGACCGTGACGTTGTGATTGCGTGCGCCGGGCTCCCCAAGCGTGAGTATATTGACCGCAAGATCGCTATGGAAGCGGAGTCTCTCATTGAAAACCGTCAGCTTTATCACGCCCCTGAAGCCGGTGGTGTCAGCATTGTTGACGGCGGATATCCCATAGGCTGTCTTATGCCAATTATCACCGAGGGCGACATTACAGGATGCGTTGCATCTCTTCGCACAGGGGACAATGACGGAAAGATCGCGCCGGAGCTTGAAGCAAAGCTGATCCAGACAGCTGCCGGCTTCCTTGGCAAGCAGCTTGAAAGCTAAAAACAAAGCCGTGAGGAAATCCCCCACGGTTACATATTTTTTTGACAAATTTCTCCTTCGTCTTGACTTTCCCCTGCCCTTTTGATATACTGTGGTAGTTTGATTTTCAGGTGATATTATGGCAACTTTACTTCTTATTGTTATATACATAGGCTATATCGGCCTTGGCACTCCGGACTCTATTCTCGGCACTGCCTGGCCTGAGATATATTCAGAATTCAACATTCCCATCTCCTGGGCAAGCTTCATTACTGTCTTGTCTACAATGGGAACGTTTTTCTCCAGCTTATTCAGTCCAAGGCTTCTGAATAAATACGGAGTTTACAAGGTGACTGTCATAAGCACGGCCATGACTGCTGCGGCACTATTTCTTTATTCCGTGTCAAATAATTTCATTGTACTGTGCCTGTTGAGCATTCCCCTCGGTCTTGGTGGCGGTGCTATTGACACGGGACTGAACAACTATACCGCCGTTCATTACAAGGCAATGCACATAAATTTCCTCCATTGCTTTTACGGAATCGGAGTTGCCCTTAGTCCTTACTTTATTTCCTATGCTATCAAGGGAGCTGAAGGCTGGCGAGGCGGTTACAGAATCGTCTCTATCATACAGATCGCAATTACCATAGTTGTTGCATTGTCGCTCCCTCTTTGGAAGAGAGTCAAGTTTGTCAACAACGGCGAGGTGGTCGCTGAGATCCAGCAGAAAACCCTCACGGTGCGTGAGATGGCGAAGCTTCCGAAAATGCTCCCTATGTGTCTGATTTTCGTTGGCTCCTGCTCTGTTGAATTTGTTTGCGGAGGTTGGAGTAGTACATATCTTGTTGAACACATGGATCTGACCTCTGACAAAGCCGCTCTTTGCGTAATGGTCTACTACGTTGGCCTTGCTCTCGGCAGAATGACCGCCGGGCTCATTTCCTCGAAGATCTCCGGGTGGCGGGTTATCTTCCTCGGCCAGTCGCTTGTGCTTATTGCTCTTACGATAATTGCCATAGCACCCAATCCTCTGGTTATGACTATTGGTATGTTCCTGTGCAGCTTCGGTAACGGTCCTCTGTGGCCTAACCTTATGTACGTTACACCAAAAATGTTCGGAGTTGAGATCTCTCAATCGGTAATGGGTGCGGAGGGTGCCGTTGCAACGATAGGGCTTATGATCGCTCCCGCATTGTTCGGCCAGCTTGCAGAGCTCGTCGGCGTGCACATCTTCCCCTACTACCTCTTCGGCTTATACTTATTGATGATCGCCGCAACCGTAGCAGTACACTCAAAAAGAAAAGCATAAAAACAAAAGCTCTTTTGATTATCAGTCAAGAGAGCTTTTTTGTCTTTTAGAGCATTATAATAATCTTAGCCACAAGCACGACAGCAACGAGAGCTACCGGGTACGTAGCCGCATATGCTGACGCTACCTCATCAGTACCAGCTGTGGAGATAAGCGCACCGAGAGCAGGAGTGGAGGTCATACCTCCGGTGATAGAACCCAGGTTATTGAAGATGCTGAGCTTGAACACGTATCTTGCGAAGATGTAACCCACGATCATAGGGATGGTAGTAAGAGCAACACCGTAGAGGAAATACTCAAGCTGGAGATTTTCGATAAAGCGAACACCACCCGGAACACCTGCACCAATAAGGAACAAAACAAGACCCAGTTCACGGAACACGTTAAGGTTGTTCTTGCTTACACGAAGATCAACAGGTCCAATGTGGGCCAAATGTCCGAAAAGAAGACCTGACACCAGTGTACCACCGGATGTTCCCAGTGAGAAGTTAATGCCGGGAATCTTGATTGAACCTATGATAACGCCCACTGCAACCGCCAGGAAAAATGGGAAAAAATCAAGAGAATCAAGCTTTATGAGCTTACGCTTGGGCTCGGGAACAGCTATCATACCTGCCGCAACAAACGCCTCGCGCTCTTTTGCGATATCTACCTTAAGGATCTTCGGGAGAAGCTGAACGAACAGCACAACACCAAGCACACCGTAGATATACGCGATACCGTAACCCGCGGTAGCTGCGTTGGATACTTCCTCAGCCACACCTTCTGTAGCCGCGGAAAGGCCGGGGGTACTTGTAAGACCGCCTGTGAGAAGGCCTACCACCATACCTGCGTCAACCTTGAAGATAAGGATAATAGCAACCGCAACAAGGGCACCGGATGAGATAACGATAAGTCCCATAAGGATATACGCAAGGGATTTCTTGTTCATGGTGCGGAAGAATTTCGGTCCTGCGATATATCCGACCGCTGTTACAAACAGTGCTGTTCCGATATTGGAGAACACCTTGAATCCTGCAGGATCGTAAAGAGAGATCTCTGCCCCGCCAATGGTAAATGAGGGGACATAGTTCACAAGAATACCGTAGATAAGTGCTACGAGAAGCACACCTGCAGTACCTAGAGACACGCCTTTTATGCTGATGCCGCCTACAAGGTAGCCTACAGCACCGATAGCAAAGGCGATAAAGATAAGTGAAAACATGGAGTCAAGAACTCCGCCAAGATATGCCATGATATATTACGCCTCCGATTAAACCTTTCTGGTGTAGTCGGGGAGAAGCTTGGGAGACTGAACGTCAGTTTCAACGCCACTCTCTGCCAGCTCTGCTTCAAACTTTGCGATATGGTCAAGAGTAAGTGCACCGAGGGTTACTGTTTTCGCCTTTTCAGAAGCCTGCTGGCCGGCGTTTCTACCGAATACGATGATATCAAGGAGAGAGTTACCCATAAGTCTGTTTCTGCCGTGGATACCGCCTACAACCTCACCTGCGGCGTAGAGATTTTCTACCCCGGTCATACCGTCGGCGGTGATATCAAGACCGCCGTTCTGGTAGTGGAGTGTGGGGAATACGAGGATGGGCTCTTTTCTGATATCGATGCCATACTTACCGAACATACGGAGCATTGCAGGGATTCTCTTCTCAATAGTTCCCTCACCGCCCTTAAGCTCGATCATAGGTGTATCAAGCCACAGACCCAGTCCGTCTGATGTCTCAAGACCGTTACCGCGTGCTGTGCATTCACGAATAATGGATGCTGCAGATACGTCACGTGTTTCCAGGGGATGCATAAATACTTCACCGTTTGCGTTAACAAGCTTTGCTCCAAGGGAACGAACCTTTTCAGTTACAAGAGCACCGAAGATCTGCTCGGGGAACGCTGCGCCTGTGGGATGGTACTGAAGTGTATCAGCGTAAAGGAGCTTTGCACCTACTCTGTAACCAAGTACAAGACCGTCTGCTGTTGCGCCATAGTGGTTTGATGTGGGGAAGCCCTGATAGTGAAGTCTGCCCGCACCGCCTGTTGCCATGATAACAGTCTTTGCTCTCGCTACGAGAAGCTCGCCTGTTTCCATGTTCTTAAGTACAGCACCTGCACACTTGCCGTTTTCGTCAAGGATAAGCTCGATTGCTGATGTGAAGTCGATTACCGGAATACCACGGTTGAGAACTTCGTCACGAAGTGTTCTCATAATTTCAGCACCGGAGTAGTCCTTTGCAGCGTGCATTCTCTTACGGGATGTACCACCGCCGTGGGTTGTTACCATTGTGCCGTCGGGTGTCTTATCGAACTCTACGCCAAGCTCGTTAAGCCACTGGATAGCTTCGGGAGCGTCACACACAAGCTTACGGAGAAGCTCGGGCTTTGCCGCAAAGTGACCGCCGCCGAATGCATCAAGATAGTGAATAGCAGGGCTGTCGTTAGGCTTGTCAGCCGCCTGGATACCTCCCTCAGCCATCATGGTGTTTGCGTCCCCTATACGAAGCTTGGTTACGATCATTGTATTTGCGCCGTTTTCGTGAGCCTCGATAGCCGCTGATGCACCTGCACCGCCGCCACCAATGATAAGAACGTCAACGTCATAGTCGATCTTTGAGAGATCTACGTCAGAGGCGCTGATTCTGCTCTTACCCTGGAGAAGAGCTGCAAGCTCTGTGGGAACCTTGCCACCCTTGTTTACGCCGGCCTTCAGAACTTCAAACTCGCTCTGCTTGTAGTCAGGGTGATATGTAGCAAGGAGTGTTTCCTTTTCTTCCGCAGTCATTCTGCGAGGCTCGAATGCTGTATTAGCCGCTCTTGCAGCTTCTACCTTCTTCATGGATTCAAGCATCGCTTCTGTATATACCGCTGTTCTCTTTTCTACCATTTCAGCCGCACCTCCTTACTTCTCGATTTCTCTGTTGTTGTAAAGCTCTTTCATCTCGGAAACAGGCTTCTGCATAAGCGCCTGGATCAGCTTCTCAAAGGTACCGTCCTTGATTTCCTGTACTCTGTTTTCAAGATGCTCGGACTTGGGCGCAAGATACTTGCCGTTGATTCTTCTTGCAAGTACGCCCACCTGGGGATGAGAAATACCTGCAGGACAACGGGAAGAACATACGCCGCACATTACGCAGTCAAAGGATTCTTCAGCACAAGCCTCAAAGTCACCTCTCTGTGCGTATGCAATGTACTGCATTACGTTAAGTCCCTGAGTACAAGCCTTTGTGCAGGCGTTGCATCCGATGCAGGAGTAAATTTCGGGATAAAGCTGCATCATTACAGCTTCGCTTACAGGTACTTTTTCAATATCATACACCTGCTTTACAAGGGGGAAGAAAGGCAAAGTCGCTACGTACATTCCCTCTTCAACCTTGGTCTGACAAGCGAGACAAGCCTTAAGCTCGCGCTCGCCCTTGATTCTGTATATTGTTGCACAAGCACCGCAGAAGCCGTTACGGCAGCCGCAACCGCGTACAAGCTGATAGCCTGCGTATTCCATTGCGCCCATAATGGTAAGGCTTGAAGGCACTTCATACTTCTTACCAAACAAGAACACGTTTACCATATTTTCCATATCATTTCTCCATATTAAGGTGTGATTCAATCAATACTCATCGGGAAGTTCAGAAAGCTCATCCATTCTGAATACGGGGCCGTCCTTGCAAACATATTTCGAACCTACGTTGCATCTTCCGCATTTGCCTATACCGCACTTCATCTTCAGCTCAAGTGTGGTGTATATCTGTGTTTCGGAGAAGCCAAGCTCCAAAAGTCCTGCAAGGGTGAACTTGATCATAACCGGAGGTCCGCAGAGGATAGCTACCTTGTTCGTATCAAAGCCAAGCTCCTTAACGAAGTTTGGCACAAAGCCAACGTGACCGTCCCAACCGGGCTGTTCACGGTCGATAGTCAAGTGGACGTGCACATCACGCTCGTCCTTCATCCATTCGTTTACGATCTCGTCGTAGAACGCAAGGTCTTCCTTGGAACGGCTGCCGTACACGATGTCGATCCTGCCGTATCTTTCGCGGTAGTGTCGGCAATAGTTGATAACAGAGCGAACCGGTGCCATACCAACGCCGCCTGCGATGATGAGGAGGTCGTGTCCCGCGAATTCGTCGTCCACAGGGAATGCGTTACCGTATGGACCGCGGATCGTGATCTCCTGACCGGGCTCGATCATATGAAGCCAATTTGTCAGGCAACCGCATTTCTTAATCTCAAATTCAAGATAATCTTCGTTTGTGGGAGAGGATGTAATGGAGAACATCGCCTCACCAATACCCGGGAGTGACACCATAGCGCACTGGCCGGGCTTGTGGATGATAGGCTTCTTGCCGTCTCTTCCAACTACGCGGAAATTCTTTATGTCGGGTGTGTCGATTCTTACCTCAGTAACCACGCCGATTACGGGAATAAGTGTTTCAAAGTTCATTGTTATTCCTCCTTGCCCAGCGTTTTCATTACTTTAACAATATTCATGGAGATTGGGCAGGACTGAAGACATCTGCCGCAGCCTACGCAACCAAATTCTCCCTTGTTATTTTCGGGGAAATACACCAGCTTATGCATAAATCTCTGGCGGAAGCGTTCCTTTTGTGTAAGGCGGGGATTGCCGTGTGCCATCTTTGTGAAGTCGGAGTACATACAAGAATCCCATGTGCGGAAACGCTTGATACCGTGGCCTGTATCGAAGTCCTTTATATCGTAGCACTGGCATGTTGGGCATACGAATGTACATGTACCGCAAGCGATGCACGCCTCGGAAAGTGATGCCCAGTTTTTGTCATCCCAGAATTCCTGAGTCTTTCCGCCGCCGAATTTTGACGTGTCAAGATTTGCGAGAGGAAGCTTATCCATGATCTCACGAGTCTTTGCCTTAACCTCGTCAAGGGTAGCGCTGTCTCTTTCCTCGAATATATCGCCAAGGGATTCGACAAATGCACTTCCCTTTTCTGTCTTCGCTTCAATGAAGTAGCCGCCGTCTGCAGGGGTGAACACTACATCTCCTTCGGGAGCAGATGCGTCAATACCGAATGCCTTACAGAAGCAGGTCTCTTCAGGTCTACGGCATGCCATAGAAATGATAACTCCGTGTTCACGTCTGTTTTTATAGTATGTGTCAACAGGATCTGTGAGGAACACCTTGTCGAGAATCGAGAAGCTTCTTGCATCACAAGCGCGAACTCCGAAGATAGCGAAGTCTTCTGTTTCACGTCTCGGGTCGATGATCTCAATCTTCTTTTCCGTCATCTTGAACTCTACAAGGTTCTCTGTTTGCGGGAAGAAAAAGTCCTTTGCGCTTCTTGTGGTGTGGAGTCTTTCGGATACCTTTGTTCCGTTCTGCCACTTCTTGTATGCTGAATTTGTACCTTCTGTGTCAACAGGAACGTACACGTTCAGCTTTTTTGATGCTGCCTCAAAAAAGTTTTCAAGGCTTGCTTTAGCGATGTATTTCATTATTCAGCACCTCTTTCTCTCACGATAGAGGGTTCTGCGTCATCGAATGTAAAGGAAATGAGAGGATGCTTTACGTCTTCGTTATCTCCTGCCTGGTATTCACCGTACAGCTCGTCCATATCCTTGATGAACTTACGGTTGAGAAGGTGGAGGGGAATATGCTCGGGGCATACTCTGGAGCACTCACCGCAGTCAGTACATCTGCCGGCAACATGGTATGCGCGGATGATGTGGAACATTTTTTCCTCAAATGAGTCAGCCGCCGCTTTCTGTGCAATGCCGGATTTGGGGTTATCAAAAACGCACTGTTCACAGGTACAAGCGGGACACACGTTACGGCAAGCATTGCAGCGGATACATCTGGAAAGCTCACCCTGCCAGAACTCGAATCTCTCCTCAGAGGTCATCTGCTCCAGCTTTTCTACGAGATCAAATCTTCCACAGTTTGCGATTTCTTCGCCGTCTTCACCTATGATCTCGTCATATGATGCAAGCTTCTTTGACTTGCAGGTAATACAGCGGTCAGCCATTACATCTGCTTTAGCTACAGTCTCGTCTCCGTATACAGTCTTTACGGTGTAGTTGTCTCCATCAGCCTCGATACCAACAATACCGCTGATACCTCTCGCCTTGATCTTCTCTACGTCCGCTTTTCCTTCGCAACCTACGCCGATAACGTAAACCTTTTCTCTGTCTATTCTCTTCTCTGCTGTAAGCTGGTTGAGAGAATATGTATCGCAGGGCTTGAGGAACACCAGTGTCTTGCCTTCCAGTGTCTTTACTCTGAGAAGATACTTTGACACGTTTGCCGCGGTGAAATCGTCATACACGAAGTCTTTTTCTATCTCTTCGGCTGTTTCGAATATTGCGGGAGTTGCATCATATGCAAACTCACCGGCAGTCCAGCCGATCACTCTTGCCACCTCACCGGATGTGAGAAGCTCGATGGCTCTTTTCTTCATTACTTCTTGCATCTCAGGTCCTCCAATCTGCGGTTCGGTCCAAGGCTTGTGATCTCTTCTACAAAGCTGTTCATTGTTGCAGCAAACTTTGCTCCTTCTGCAGCGGATACCCATTCCAGTCGGGTTCTCTTTCTCTCGATTCCAAGGAAGTCGAGCATAGAGAACAGCATTGTCATTCTGCGGCGTGCGTAGTAGTTGCCTGTTGTATAGTGGCAGTCACCCGGATGGCATCCGCAGATAATTATCCCGTCAGCACCTCTTTGGAATGCCCGAAGGATGAACATGGGATTAACTCTGCATGAGCAAGGCACGCGGATGATCTTTACGTTTGCGGGATACTGGAGGCGGTTGGTACCGGACAGGTCTGCACCTGCATATGAGCACCAGTTACAGCAGAACGCAACAATGGTAGGAACAAATTTTTCGTTTACTTGCATATTGCGTCAACCTCCGCCATAATCTGTTCGTTTGAGAAGCCGTAGAGGTCCATTGCACCCGACGGGCAGGTAACGGTACATGCGCCGCATCCCTGACATACTGCGGGATTAACGTAAGCTACTCTTCTCATTTTTGTTGTTCTGTCGGGCATTCTGAATTCCTTATCGGAATATGAAATCGCGCCGTAGGGACACACGTTAGCGCACTGACCGCATCCGTTACACATAAGCTCGTCGGAATGAGCTACGCAGGGATTACAGGTCAGCTTATCCTTCGCAAGAAGTCCAACCACCTTAACCGCGCAAGCACTCGCCTGTGACACGGTTTCGGGAATATCCTTTGGTCCCTGGCATGTGCCTGAGAGGAAGATACCCGCAGTGGGAGATTCAACGGGACGAAGCTTTGCGTGTGCTTCTGTGAAGAAGTCGTTTGTGTCCATACTTGCTGTGAGCATTGTAGCAAGGGGGCGTGCGGACTTATCGGGCTCGATTGCCGCTGCAAGTACCACAAGGTCTGCCTTAATGTGTATCTGCTCGTTCATGATAAGGTCAGAGCCCTGAACGTCAAGTGTTCCGTCTGCTCTGGGAACAACCTTGCCGACTGCTCCCTTTATGTAGTGCACGCCGTAGTCTTCAACTGCTCTGCGATAGAACTCGTCAAAGTTCTTACCCGGTGTACGCACGTCGATATAGAACACATACACGTCTGTATCGGGATACTTTTCTCTTGTAAGCATTGCGTGCTTTGCTGTATACATACAGCAGATCTTTGAGCAGTATGTTTTACCCTTCTCCGGTGTGCATCTTGAGCCAACGCACTGGATAAACACGATAGTGTGAGGGTGCTTTCCGTCTGAGGGACGAAGCAGTGTACCCGAGGTGGGACCTGCGGCATTTGTGAGACGCTCAAACTCAAGGGATGTAATAACGTCCTTGGACTGGGAGTAAGCGTACTCGTCATATTTGTCTACCTTAATTGGGTTAAAGCCGGTTGCAACAACGATGGCGCCGTACTTTTCTTCGATAATCGTATCTTTTTGCTTGTAGTCGATAGCCCCTACCGAGCAAACCTTTGCGCAAACGCCGCACTTGCCGTTTTTCAGCATATTGCAGTGGTCCGCATCAATTGTTGCGATCTTCGGTACCGCCTGTGCAAAGGGGATATATACAGCACGTCTGTTGTCCATTCCCATATTGAATTCATTGGGAACCTTTTTTACAGGGCATTTTTCGGTACAGAGGCCGCAGCCCGTGCATTTTGTTTCGTCAACGTAGCGAGCCTTTCTCTTGATCTTCACGCTGAAGTTGCCCACAAATCCGGAGACAGCTTCAACCTCGCTGTAGGAGTATATCTTAATCTTCTCGTGCTGTGCGCAGTCAACCATTTTAGGTGTGAGGATACACGCCGCACAGTCAAGTGTGGGGAAGGTTTTGTCGATCTGGGTCATCTTGCCGCCGATGGTGGGATTCTTTTCAACGATGTCAACCTCGTATCCCGCCTCTGCGATGTCAAGGGCTGTTTGGATACCCGCAATACCGCCGCCGATTACCAGCGCACGCTTTACAACGGGGCTTTCTCCTGCTGTAAGAGGCGCGTTGAGCAGTACCTTTGCGATGGCTGCTCTGCCGAGGATGATAGCCTTTTCGGTGGCTTCTTCAATATTCTTATGTATCCAGGAGCACTGCTCACGGATGTTTGCGATCTCAACCATATATGGGTTAAGGCCTGCGGCAGTAGCTGTTTTTCTGAATGTTGCCTCGTGCATACGGGGGGAGCAGGAGCACACCACTATACCGGTGAGGCCGTGTTCGCGAATTGCGTCCTTTATCAAATTCTGGCCGGACTCAGAGCACATGTACTGATATTCAGCGGAAAGGACAACGGATGGTTCGCGGCCGAGAGCTTCAGCAACGGCTTTTACGTCAACTGTAGCCGCGATGTTTGTACCGCAATGGCACACAAATACACCGATTCTTTGCATCTTCTCTCTCCTTTACTTTGCGTACTTTCTCATTGCTGTCATAAGCAGCTGTCCGGGGGTATCCTCGTCAAGCTTTGCAGGGATGTCGTCCTGCTTCAGTCTGTTCTTGCCCTGCTGACGAATCACTTCAAGGCGCACAGCCTCCACTACCTTTGCAGGTTCAACACCTCTCGGGCATCTCTCAACGCAGGCAAAGCAAGTCAGGCACTTGTAAATGGATTCCGATTCCATAAGCTTTTCGATATTGCCCTCGTTTACCATAGCCACAAACTGGTGAGGATGGTATTCCATCTCATCGTATGACGGGCATGTTGCAGAGCATTTTCCGCATTTCATACACTTTCTTACTTCTGCTCCGCTCATTCGAAGGATCTGTTCTTTTCTCTTCTGTTCCATTACAAATCCTCCTTAATCTATGAGCCCGAGAGCTTCTGCCAGCACTTCGGTGAAGTACTTAACTTCGATTTTTTCGTCTGAGTTTTTCTTGATATTGTACTCGCAAAGGGGGCAAGCGGTGATCATAAAGTCCGCTCCCATTTCAAGGGCGTTTTCTGCCACAGCACTTGCTCTTTTCTTTGCAGCAGACTTGTCTTCAAGGGTTATATAGCCGCCGCAGCACTCGTTGCGCATGGAATAGATCACAGGCTCAGCACCGAGAGCGCGGATAAAGTCCTCCATGATCTTCGGGTTTTCGGGATCGTCAAACTTCAGCACACACGACGGGCGCAGGAGGAGACATCCGTAATATGCGGCGATCTTCTTGCCGGTGAGGGGCTTTACAACCTTTTTCGCAAGCTCGTCAAAGCCAACTTCGTCACGGAGCAGTTCAAGAAAATGGATTACCTCTCCTTCTCCATGATACTCCATATCGGGAGCCATATAGTTGTTGACACGGCGGTCAAAATCTGCGTTTACCTTAAATTCGTGATTTGTCTGCTTCAGCACGTTGTAACAAGCGGAGCAAACAGTCAGCACACGTCCGCCGTTGTCTCGACCGTTGGCAAGAGCGCGGACTGAGGGCAGCTTTGTAGCGATCTCGTCCTTTGCGGATGTATAAGCGCCGCCACAGCACTGCCAGTTTTCTATTTCACAGAGCTCAAAGCCCAGAAATTCCGCTGATTCTCTTGCGTATCTGTCAAGAGCCTTTGCCTTGTTCTTCAGCGTGCATCCGGGATAATATGCTATTTTCATTTCTTCTCTCCAAATTATGTTTTCGCTGTTTTATCAGAGATTCCCTGCCATCTCTTCGGGCTTGAATACTTCATCAAACTTCTCTGCCGTAAGGAAGCCGAGAGCTACGCAAGCCTGCTTCAAAGAAATGTTCTCTTTGTATGCCTTCTTTGCAGTCTTTGCGGCATTTTCATAACCGATATAGGGGTTAAGTGCCGTTACAAGCATCAGAGAGTTGTACAGATTATCGTGCATCTTCTGCTCGTTTGCACGGATTCCGATTGCGCAGTTGTCATTAAAGGAAACGATAGCTTCTGCAAGGAGTCGGCAGGACTGCAGGAAGTTGTAGATACATACGGGCATAAATACATTCAGCTCGAAGTTACCCTGGGATGCAGCCATTGAAACTGCCACGTCGTTGCCCATTACCTGTACTGCTACCATTGTTACGGCTTCGCACTGTGTGGGGTTTACCTTTCCGGGCATAATGGAGGAGCCGGGCTCGTTTTCGGGAATGGTGATTTCACCGAGGCCGAGTCTGGGACCGGATGCAAGCCAGCGCACGTCGTTTGCGATCTTCATCATATCGCACGCAAGAGCCTTTACTGCGCCGTGAGCGAATACAAGCTCATCCTTGGAAGTAAGAGCGTGGAACTTGTTTTCTGCGGTCTCGAAATCCTTGCCGGTGATCTCGGAAACTGCCTCTGCAACCTTTGTGTCAAATCCACGGGGCGCATTCAGACCTGTACCAACGGCAGTACCGCCGAGAGCAAGAGTCTTAAGTGCAGGGAGAGATTTTTCGATAAGTGCGATATCCATTTCAAGGGAGCTTCTCCAACCGGAGATCTCCTGGGAGAATCGAATGGGTGTTGCGTCCTGGAGGTGGGTTCTTCCGCTCTTTGTGATACCTTCGTGCATCTTCTCAAGTCTGCGGAATGTGGTGATCAGCTTTGCTACTGCAGGGATGAGCTTGTCTTCAATCGCTTCAACTGCCGCGATATGCATTGCTGTAGGGAATGTATCATTGGATGACTGGCTCATATTGATGTCATCATTAGGGTGGCACAGCTTCTTGCCTGCAAGCTCGTTTGCGCGGTTTGCGATTACTTCGTTTGCGTTCATATTGGACTGTGTACCGCTACCTGTCTGCCATACTACAAGTGGGAAATGGTCGTTCAGCTCCCCTGCCATAACCTCGTCACAGGCCTGGGAGATATATGTAAGCTTTTCGTCCGTCATCTTCTCGGGACGGAGCTGGTTATTTGCAATAGCTGCCGCTTTTTTGAGTACGCCAAATGCCTTGGTGATCTCGCGGGGCATGGTTTCAATTCCTACGCCGATCTTGAAGTTTTCGTGGCTTCTCTCTGTCTGGGCTGCCCAATATTTGTCGGCAGGTACTCTGACCTCGCCCATTGAGTCGTGTTCTATTCTGTATTCCATATCTGTTCCCTTTCCCATCATATGTTAACGCTTTTGATTACTGTTTTAAGATTGTCCGCACTGCGTCTGAGAAGCATTATTTCTTCGTCTGTAAGTGCAGGGTTAAGCTTACCTCTTATGCCGTCACGGCCAACAATGCTGAGAGTGCTTAAGCAAACGTCACTGATACCGTATTCACCGTGCATCATTGTTGATATAGTAAGAGTTGTGTCCATTCCCGCCATCAGGCACTTGCAAATGTGGCAAACGGAAAGAGACACTGCATAGAAGGTTGCGCCCTTACGCTGAATGACTCTCGCGCCGGACTTTTTCATATAGTTTTCAACCTCTTCCTTATTAAGAGAGGGATAAAGGTTGTTTTCAGAGCTGATCACGTTGTGATACTCGTGGATCGGCACATTTGAAATGTTGGCAATAGACCAGGGCACAAACGAGCTGTCCCCATGTTCACCGAATACGTATGCGTGTACGTTCTGCTGGTTGATATTATAGAATTCAGAGATTCTCGCGCGAAGACGGGATGTGTCAAGGATCGTACCGGAGCCAATGATCTTTGTTTCGGGAAGATCAGAGCACTTGCACATTACATAAGTAAGAATGTCAACAGGGTTTGAAACAATAATATACGTTGCATCCGGAGCATAGGTGGTGATCTGAGGAATTATGCTCTTCATAATGTCAACATTGGTCTGCGCAAGGTCGAGGCGGGATTGACCGGGCTTTCTCGCAAGACCGGAGGTGATAATTACAATATCAGAATCGCACGCGTCACGGTAAGAACCTGCATACACCGAAACAGGGGAGCAGAACGGGATTCCCTGTCTGATGTCAAGGGCTTCTCCAAGGGCTTTTTCGGCATTAATGTCGATAAGAACGATCTCATTTGCCTGCCCGCCCACTGCCAATGTATACGCAATTGTTGAGCCAACGCTACCTGTGCCAATTATTGTTATCTTGCTCATAGATTAATCTCCTGTACTATGTTCTGAAAGGCATACTTTCTTATAATAAATTATATCAAATATTGATAAATAATTCAATAGCACCGCACTATTTTATGCTTTGTGTGACAGAGGTATTTTGGTGCTTTTGTATGGTGTTTTTGTATAATATTAACAATTGGGGCTGTTAACTATGGTTCTGCCGATTCTGTGATATGACAGGAAAACCAGTGGATACGTCAATAAAAAAACGACAGATTTTGTCTGCCGTTTAGTTTTTTTACAGTTTTTCGCAAAGGATGTCTGCAATTCTCTTGCAAGCAAAGCCGTCGCCGTAGGGATTGGATGCGCGGCTCATTTTCAAGTACTCTGCCTCGTCTTCAAGCAGGGTCTTGAATGAGGAGTAAATTACATCTTCATCTGTTCCAACAAGTTTAAGAGTTCCGGCGGCGATTCCCTCCGGTCTTTCAGTTGTGTCACGCATTACAAGCACGGGCTTGCCCAGTGAAGGAGCTTCCTCCTGGATTCCGCCGCTGTCTGTAAGGATCATGTAGCTGCGGGCAATGAAATTGTGGAAGTCAAGCACCTCAAGTGGCTCGATGATATGTATTCTGTCGCAGTCACCAAGCTCTTCCGCAGCCGCCTCACGAACCACAGGATTCATGTGAATAGGATAGATAGCGCAAACGTCGGGATGCTCGTCGATAATGCGGCGGATAGCCCGGAACATATTGTGCATAGGCTGGCCGAGATTCTCTCTGCGGTGAGCGGTGATGATAATAAGACGGCGATCCCCTACCCACTCAAGCTCCGGATGGGTGTAATCTTCACGAACAGTGGTCTTAAGGGCGTCAATGGCTGTGTTGCCGGTAACGTATATCGTGTCAGCTGCCCTGCCCTCTTTGAGAAGATTATTCTTTGACAACTCTGTGGGAGAAAAATTGAATTTCGAGATAATACTTACCGCCTGGCGGTTAAACTCTTCCGGATAAGGGGAGTAAATATCATAGGTGCGGAGTCCGGCCTCAACGTGACCAACTGGAATCTGCAGATAGAAGCACGCAAGAGCCGTCACAAAGGTCGTGGACGTATCACCGTGAACAAGCACGACGTCAGGCTTGATCTCACTAAGAAGCCCGCGAATGCGATCAAGGATATTTATGGTAACGTCAAACAATGTCTGCTTGTCTTTCATTATGGACAAGTCATAATCAGGAACGATGCCAAAGGCTTCAAGCACCTGATCGAGCATCTGACGGTGCTGACCTGTCACGCATAAAGTTACGTCAAGTTCTTTTCTGCTTTTCAGTTCAAGAACCAAAGGACACATTTTTATTGCTTCGGGCCGAGTGCCGAATACCACCATTACCTTCTTCATAGATAAAACCTTTCGTTGAGTCGTCGCCGTTCTATACACTAATTATACCCGAATTTTCCAAGGATGTCAACCGCCGAACACCTCACGGGAAATATCCCACAATTTTTTTACAATTTCAAGAAAAAGTATTGCAATTCCCCGCCTTATATGGTATAATTCAAGCACTTTGGAGGCATAGCTCAGCTGGTTAGAGTACTTGCTTGACATGCAAGGGGTCACTGGTTCGATTCCAGTTGTCTCCATAAAACGGATTGTGAGGTTCATCTCACAGTCCGTTTTTTTGATGCAATTGGCTTGAGAAGCAGTATCCGAGACGCCGTATTAACGAATAAGTCTTGCTGACAAAATGCGGCTCGTCACTTTGATTGTCAAAGTGGTGGTTCAGATTCCAGTTGTCTCCATAAAAATACCGTAGGATGAAGTCCTGCGGTATTTTTTACTTGAGTTAACTGGCTTGAGAAACAATATCCGAGACGCTGCCTGCCCTCAATAAGTCAAAATATTTCAGAATTAGAAATTATTTTCAAAAACAGCGTAATATTTCTGCCCTCGATTTTGTCTTATATTGTTATAAGGATATTTTGCTTGGCGGATAGGTTGACCGACAACGCACCAAGTGATATAATTAATTATCGGATTGCCAATGAAAAAGGAGAACAGTTGTGCTATTTTATCTTACGTTATCTACTCTGGCAGAGGATGAACGAAGCTGCGCAGAAGAAATATTCATTACATACGGAAAGAAAATTTACTCCATAGCATATAAGATTCTGAAGAATCATCAGGATGCAGAGGACACCCTCGATAGAGTGATGATAAATGTTATGGAGAATATCGAAAAATTTTCGAATCAAAGCCGAAATATTGTTGAAGCTCAAATCGTCATATATACCAGAAACGCTGCCATCACTCTTTACAGAAAGAACATGCACAAATCAAAGTACGAGACACCGTTCACTTACGTAAATGATGACGGGGAGCAGATCGAGGTGGATTTGCCGGACGAGCGCGCTGACGTTGAGAAGATAACCATAAGCAAAGAAAACGCGGCGATACTGGAGAAATATCTCCTGCAGCTATCCGAGGACCATCGTGACATAATCAAGCTCATTTATCTCTATGGCTACTCATACAAAGAAGCGGGAAAGATACTTCATATTACACCAAACGCAGTAGCGTCTCGCCTGTTCAGAGCCAAGACTAAGCTTATTAATATGGTAGGAGGTGGATTTAATGAACGCATATGAGCGAAACAGTAACATTGACGCCCTTATTACTTTGTCTGCCCATGTATTGGAAGACGAAGACCTTGAGACTATGCGCGGAGCAGATGTATCTGACGTTGAAATACCGCATCGCCTGTACCGTAAGATCATGAGAAGAATCAGGAAGCACGACAGGCAGACGGAGATGTCCAAAGCATATATCTTCGTGCGCCGCATTGCAGCTGTTTTTCTTATAGTTTGTTCCATATCCTTTGCTCTCTGCTTGAGCGTAGAAGCAATCAGAACAGAAATCTGGAATACCATTGTTGATTGGTATGAAGAATATGTTGAGATACATTTTGAAAACAACGGTGCTGTTGCTAACGTGATAGAAGAATATAAAGAACCGTCATTTGTTCCTGATGGTTATGAGAGGCAGTTGATAATGCAATCACCGGTTAATTATATTATTTACTATAATGTTGATGACGAAAGAACTGTTGTATATAAGCAGCTACTAATGAATGAGGGTATAACAATACAAATAGATAATGAGGATTGCTCGATAAAAGGCATAGTAATTAATGGAAATAAAGGCCAATTGTATGAACATGATGACGGAAAAATAAGGATAATGTGGCTTGATAATGAATGGTGTTATGAATTAACAAAATATACTGGCGACTTAAATAGTCTTACGTTAATAGAAATGGCAGAATCAGTCAAATAACAAAAAATCCATACGGTCACTTTGGCTGTATGGATTTCTTTTTCTGTGTAACAATCAAGTGTGTTTGTTCGTCTTAATAAGTGAACGAGGTGAATATATACAAAAATACCTTTTTTTGCAAAAACCGTTGACAAATGTATATGGTTATGATATACTAAAACCGTAGACAATTGTAGATGGAGGATTATTATGAAAACTATAGAACGATTGCCCGAATCCGAGCTTGAAATAATGCTTACTTTATGGCACGCCGGGGAGCCTTTAACCGCCGGAGAGATCGCAAAGGAGCTTGCCGAATCCCACGGATGGAAAACCGGAACTGTGCACGTGCTCCTGGAAAGATTGGGCGAGCGGGGATTTGTAACCTGCGACAAAAGCGGATACAAGCACCTGTTCTCTCCCACGATCAAGGAATCGGACTACAGAAAAGGAGAGGAGCATACAATAATTCGGCGCTTCTTCGGAGGATCGGCGAAAAATATGATCGCATCCTTACTTAACGCAGACGGACTCAGCGATGAGGACTTGGAGGAATTGTCAGCTATGCTGAAAAAGAAGACCGGAGGTAAGTAATGCTCAATTTCTTTCTTGATATTTTAGAAATAACAGCGGGGACTTCTCTGCTAGTTTTGCTTATGCTTTTGATTTTGCGCCTTGTGGGAAAGAAGTTCACCGCAAAGTGCAGATACATTCTCTGGACGCTGGTTCTTGTGCGACTGGCGATCCCCTTCAGCTTCAATATGCTGCCCGCACTTATCGAGGTTCCTGTTGAGCCCACGATAATCGAGCATGAAGTCCTTGGCGAGATCACTGACAACCCACCTGTGGAATACGAACCTGTACAGACCACACCTGCCGAGACAAACCCTGGTGTGCATGAGCAGATCCCATCAGCTCCCGTGATACCAACAGTCCCAACAAACCCCACAGTACCGACAAATCCAGTGAATCCCATAAATCCTACGGTCCCTGAAAACCCGACTACCCCAACGTTCCCGAATCCGGGTACAACAATAAACCCGGGCGTTCAGGATGAGACCCCACCGGAGCCCGTTGTTGTTCCTGAGGTCCCCGAGGAGCCCGTGATTGAAGAAGAGCCAATCTCTTGGATACAGATACTTGACATAGCTTCTGTTGTGTACGTTGCCTGTGGCGTGGTATTCCTGCTGTGGAATCTCATTTCCTACACGCTGTATACTCGCAAAATTCTCCGCGGAGCACGACTGCCCGACGAGAGGACCCTTGCGGTTTACAATTCGATTTGCAAAAAGGAAAACCTGAAGAACCCGCCTGCACTTCTCGTCTCCCCCGCGGTAAACAGCCCTGCGGCGTTTGGAATCTTCAGACGCAAGATCCTTCTGCCTGACATTCCGTTCACACAAAACGGTCTTGCAGGCACACTGTTCCACGAGGTGACACACTGCAAGCGCGGCGACCTTTATATTAAGGTAATCGAGCTTGTTGCCCGCTCTTTCCATTGGTTCAATCCTCTCGCTCACGTTTCCGCATTCCGCTGTGAGATGGAAATGGAAATGTCCTGCGACGAAACGGTGCTTAACGGTTGCAATGACGACGCACGCGCAGCATACGGCGAGGTAATGCTTGACATAATCCGCCGCTGCAGACGCAACAGAGGGGCGCTGACTACTCACTTCAACCCCAAAAAGAGCTCAGTTAAGGCGAGATTCGCCAACATCATCTACGGTTCAGGCAAGCGCCGCGGCAGAATTCTCATCGCCGTTTGCCTCATTCTCTGCCTCATTGCAGGTACTATAGTTGCGTGTACGACCGGGGATGACTCACCCAAGCTGAAAGAGTACAAGATAAACGTACTTGTCGACGAAGAAGTTGACGGTGCTGACGGGTACAACCGAGACATACACATCATTGAGGTGGAGATCGACTCCGAGCACGAAGCGGAGATAAACAAAACCATCAGCGCATATTTTCTTGACACATACAATAGTTATATGAACAGCGCGGGAAACGCCTATGATTTCCCTTATCAGCTTATTGATACATCGTATTCAGTTAAGAGCAATATTCTTGCAATCACCGGTGTTTCACGATACAGTGCAACGTCTGTACCGTCGAGTTTTGTACGTAGCGTATTCTACGACCTTGAAAATGACAAGATGTGCACAGTGGAGGAATACTTTGAGGCTACAGGACTTGACTGGGCCAAGGCGAACAATCAGGCCGAAAAGCTGCTGCAGACCCATTCTCAATACGAGCATTTGGTTTGGGAGATCAACGGTGTAATATATAATGAAGCTGACGAGCCTGTTTTGGTGGTAAAAGCAGACAACACCAACCCTGACAGCGAACAGATAAAACACGTGTATCTCATAGGCTACGATTTTGACGAATACTGCGAAACAAATTATAACGACCACTTCGACGGCTTTGACGAGATTGTGTGGCAGGATATTCCGATCAAGATGAATATCTCCTGTCCCACCGACGAGCTTCTTGAATCCTATGATAAAACAAAAATAATCGACGCGACCTCCGACGAGTATGCCGTTTACCTTTCCGTAACATCAAACGTTGATGTTGAAGGCGCGTATATCACGGAGCTTGTTTGGAATGATGCCACGCTTACCGACTCCAAGCCGCTGTGTAAGATCGACCTGAAAGCAGGTGTGCCGCAGATCATCGCGGTATCCTTCCCCGGCGTTTTGGGAAACAGAGCTCTGACGTACTACGACACCTATGGTGTTTACAGACGCTATGAGATCACAAGAAGTGGCGAGGACGGCACTCCTTTGCTTGTGGAGATAGAATATTCATCTCTGAGCGAGGATTTCGTCGGCTCTGACCTTGGTGATGTTTTGACCCCGCCTTTGGTAGACCCAAAAACCTATGTCAACGTCACATCCAACCCGGGAAATCTCAATTTCAAAACCATCGTACTCCCATTTAATTACTTCAGCGATCTTTACGAGTTCGACGAAGATCATTACATTATTGCAACCTACAATATCGAAAAGGATGCGAACAGAACCCCTCTCAGATATTCAGACTATACGTTCTATCTGATCAACACGGCAACGGGTACTCTTGAGGACGCCTTGACCCTCGGCACACTGTTACACAGACCCACACAGCGTCATTACGTATCCGATGGGCTTGTGCTGTTTGATCTCGAATATGACGATGTAGCAAGGTTGTATAACGTCCCTGCCGCATACAAGATCACCGTGCAGAATGGACGGCTAAACATAACGGAAACCTCAGTGACGCCCTTCCCCTTCTATGATGAAAAGCTTGTGTCTCCCGACGGCCGATATACCGTTTACCACGTTGTTGACAGCGGATCAGGCAGCGGTGGAATTGAAGTTTTACACAAAGGTTTGCTTGAAGCCGAGCGCATTCTTACAAACGTTATGGAAGGTGACCCGGGCGTTACAAACCTCGGTGACGTTACAGGATACAGCCCCGTGCAGTTTATCGACGATCACCGACTCCTCTACCACATCGGTGGCTGGGAATGGACTCAGGGCTACGGTATATACGACCTGGCAACAGGTGAGAAGACCGAATTCCGCAACGGTTACGCCGCAATTGGATATATGGATGGAATCGTATATCTTTCGAGGTCAAGCGGTTATGAAACTGTGGCTTGGTACGGCGATACTTTGGCAGGCGGAGAGCTCACAATGCTCGCTTCAGTTGATGAAGTAGGCGACACGGCTGTTTTTCACGTTACCTCTCCCTATCAGTTCAAATTTGCAGGAACAAACTGGAGAACGATCTATTCAGTGAACTCTATTGCGGGTACACTGGGCAAGGAACAAGTGGATATAGAACTGTATTCTCTTGACCTTCGCAAGCACTCTCCAAATGAAGAAAAAAAGCCTCTGGCCGAAGTTTCATATAACGCAAGCAACGCAGAGATATACTCTATCAGCCATAATAACACCGAGACCGTAATTATATTCGCTGAGGGAGTTGAAATGCCGCCTCAGCCTGTGGATACGGTAAAGGTTATCTCCAATCCCGGTGGGCTTAAGCTTAAAAATATCAATATCCCGAAAGCTGACAAGAAAGCAATATTCAGCTTTAACGACAGATACATTATTGTTGTGACTGCGAATACCACCCAAAATAAAGATAGCAACGGAACAAATCTCGTAAAAGACTTGATGCTGTATTTAATTGATATTGAAGACGGCAAAATGGTTGGATACAGAAGCCTTTCCGGACAGTATTTTCCCTGGAGTCAGCGGTACACAGACGACGGCGTTATTCTTTATACAGCTATACGATTTGACACCGGATGGGAACTTGAATCCGCATATCTTGTAACGTTTGATATTAACGGAATTAACGTAACGGAAACACAATTTGAAGAATTTCCGCGTTATACTTCAAGGATTGTTTCGCCCGACGGACAGTATATTGTATACGCGGTAGATGACGATCTTGACGAGCACGGAGGGATTGACGTAGTATATCCCGACGGAAGCAGAAAACGCGTTATGGAGGATTTGCCATTCAGCGAATACGGTCTACAGGGATGTAATTACTTCACTCCACAACAATTTATAGATAACACAAGATTCATATACTCTTCAACCGACGGTATAGGTATATACGATGTTTCCACCGGCAATGATACGACTCTGGCGTTGAATGGCGACTATTGGGGCTACGCAGACGGATATATATACTACTCGTTGAGCAAAGGTTATGCGCAGTCAGAACTTTGGAAATGTGATACGAGCGGTGAGAAAACCCAGATCGCATCTCTCGATGAAAACGCAGATGTCCCACAGCTTAATGATTCAAACACTTATTGTTTCCGTGACGGAAAATGGTTTGAATATCACGGTGTGTCTGCCAATAGTTCATCGTGGCCCAAAAACGGAGATTTCGCTAAAGTAACTGTCTATTCCGAAGATATGACTGAAGAACTGGCTGTACTGGAATATACATTTGATTCCGGATTATGGCACCAAACTCTGTTTGCATTTGATAACACCATCAATGTGCTTACATATGGGGATTATAAGCTGTCACCAAGCGATGAAACCGCAAACTATAACCCCGCCGACTACGTCAACGTCATCTCCAATCCCGGCGGGCTTGACGTATACACTGTTACAATTCCTGCGCAGATAAACAATCATCAGGCGTTTGCTGAGTGTATCAGATATGACGACAGATACGTTCTCTGCCTGACTCACAATTACAGCTATGACGAGGTGACAAGAGAAAGCACTCGCAGTAATTTCCATCTCTATGTTGTCGATACAGCAAACGGAACTATAATCCACAGTCAGTCTCTTGATTGCACAGGCACTCCTCACGAGTTCGTGTATACAAGCGACGGCAGAGCTGTTCTTGCGAATATGCAGAACAATGATGGCGTTCTCACATTCATGTGCGCCCATGCAGTCGAAATATACGACGGTATTGTTACCGTAATCGATACAGAAATCGACTACTTCCCTCATTACACATCCAAGGTGACATCCCCCGACGGAAAATATACAGCGTATTATGTTCTTGATGACACAGACGGTCACGGAGGTATTGAACTGCATCGAATTAACGGTTCTGTTAAGCGGATCCGCGAGAATTATGTGGTGCTCTCCGGAGAGGATATATCATCTGACGTATACGGCTGCCTTAAGTCATATTCCCCCGTTGGTTTCCTTGATGCAAAGCATCTTGTGATATATGTGGGACATTATGAAAGTGCCGGAACATACGAGATATACAATGTGGAAACAGGTGAAACGATCTCACGAGCTCAACCGGACTTCAAAACAGGAGACGACGGAGCACAGTACAAAGTTAGATACAGCCCTGTGATGATCGTTGACGGATGGATGTACCTTGCTAACAGTGAGCTGAGAAATGAAAACGGCATGTTTGAACGCTGCGGCGTTTCAAAAATAGACCTCGACGGTAATTTGGTTGAAATTGCACACAAGTATGACACGAAAGGCGTATTTGCTTTGCCCAATGACCTTGTCTGGATGAATAACGGCGGAAGCACATGGGAAATGTATAACAACAACTACAACGGCTGGTCGTTGGAACGTAAAGAATACTTCGAGTCCATGGACTACCGCATTAATAAGACCATTTACTCCGCGGATTTCGTTCCGCTGCTTGAGATAGAGTACCCCTTCTTCTACGGATCGCAGATGGAGGACGTGTATACATACAGATTCGGCGGCGCTTGCACTGTCATCACATTCACAGAGGGCGATCCTTTGCCCGACACACCGAAGCAGAATAACCCTGTTACTGTTATTTCCAATCCCAAGGGATATTCGGTGCAGACCGTTTACATCCCTGCCGGAGGTGACGGTAGTGCCACGGGATACAAGTACAGCGACGGCATGAAGCTTTACATGACCAAGGACAACGTAACGGATGAAACGGGATATGTGAAGGCTTACACCAACATAAAGCTGTACCTTGTTGACATGGATCACGCGAGAATCGTGGGCGAGTGTGCCATTGACGGGGAATACCGTCTTGACAACATCAGCTATGAAACCTCTGGTAACGGTATCATTTTGCGAGATGTTGAGTTTACCCATGACAGAGGCTACCTTGTTCACGGGGCGTTCCACATCCTCTACAGCGGCGGTGAGCTGACAGCTACTAAGATCGACGCAGACGCCTACTACTTGCCCGAATATGCCAATGCTTATCCCCAGTATGACGAGCCTGTTCGCGGAAACGCATCGGACGGCGTCTACATTGCATACAAAACAACGGATGACGGAGTTGGTCGCGGCGGTATTGACCTGAAAGCTCCTGACGGAACAGTCAAGCGGATCCTTACAAACCTAGTGCTTGATGATGCAGGCGGAAATCTCTCGGATGTTACGTCTTACACTCCCGTCGGATTTATACCGGCAAACGCTTACGACGGCGCGGCAAGGCTTGTTTACAATATCGGTGCATACGAGGGTGCAGGCAAGGGCTTCGGCATATATAACGTTCACACGGGTGAGCGTGAAGAGTTCATTCACATGAATTACAGAGCTGTTGACGTGTGGTCGAACAATATATATTTCGAGGAATACAAGCGCACTGACGAGGGCTACAGCGAAAGCTACAGACTGTGGAAGCGTGACAGAAACGGCAACATGACTCTACTCTGGTCAGTTGAACCCGCAGACGGTGCGGCATATCACGAGGGCGAGCCCTTCCCATCGTTCAATGACGGATTGTGGAGCTTCTACAGCTATCCCAATATGCCCGTGCCCGATTATCTCACACGCCGCAGTACATATGTACAGCAGGAAATACGCCACGGGGACAATTTTGATCCCATCGTGACGGTGAGATATCCAAGCATTGGCAGCTATACAAGCAATTTCGGTGTCTCTACTATGGGACAGGTGACCGTTGTTCTGCCTGTACCCGAGGAGATGATCCCGCAGAACGTGACTACTGTGGAATTTGAAACGGTAGATGGGCTTTTGGAAAAGTTCGCTGACGAGATCAATGGATTCGCTCGCGGCGTATATGCACGGCAGGAATTTCTCGATGCGGTTGACGAATTTATCAACCCGGGGAAGTATCAGGGCAAGATGACAAAGTCAAGATATGCCGCGCTATCGGGCATGGGTGCGAAGGATTTCTCTGCAACCTATGACAAGCGGTCTGGCAGGATGTATCTGACATTCACCGTAACAGGTGAGCCTGTGGGAACGCTGAAAAAGGGTGTGAACACCGCTGAAGTATGCGAGAATATGTACGGCATTGGTGTTCTGTGCGGCGATACTTCCGGCAACAACGCAAACGAAGCAAGAAGTGCTGTTTCAAAGTATCTCGGGTGGATAGGTAACAACGGCTTACCCGACTCTTCCGTTGAAAAAGAGCTGGTGTTCACAGATTACATGGCATCCTGCCTGAACGATATCGGCAAGACTCCCACAAGAGACGCGATTGTGGACTATGCTGAACGCTGCTTCGGTATTTCCGGATACTCACCGCTGAACAATCAGTTTGACGAAAACGGCAATCACGTTCAACTTGGTTACGGACTTGGTGTCACAAACTTCATCATAACAAGCGATACGGTGGTGAACGGCGTACATACGGTTACGGTTGATTTTTTCAGCGACAGCTATTACCAGGAAAAGAAATCAACAGTAAACTACCGCGTAACCAAGCTCCAGGACGGCGCGTGGAAGTTCATTGACGTGGCTGAGGCTGATAACAGTACCAATCACACCAACGATGCATACAGTAATGTGGAATTTTTCACATATACTTGGAACATAGCATCTGAAAATGATATCAGCATTGATATTCCCTCTTACTGTTTTTTGTATAACGGATGTTTTGTTGAGCCAAACAACTATGCACAGTCATCAGATAACGTGACCAGAGTACTTCTCACAAGTTATCCACATACTCTTGAAGAATTTGAGAAGGGTGTGGAAACACGAGAAACCCAAAGAGTCGATGTTACTGTTCCTATCACCGTTACGGCTAATGACGGAACACAGATCAAAGGATTTTACGGAGACGCGGAGTTGGGCGGTGAGAACATACGGTTGTACGTGTTCTATATTCCCAACAAGTTTGGTCTTGACGCTTATGCGCTTCATCTATGGCAGAGACTTGACTTTGACGGAAAAGACTATTTTGACAACGTAGTTACTCCAATCGTTAAGTCGGTAAATATCGTTGAAAGCAGTGATGTTATCAGCGAAATCGAAACATCGATCGATATATACGAACGATATGGGATCAAAGTCAGATTGCCGTATTTCCTTTATACAGAAGCAGGAGTGGGAACATATCTCAGAGCTGTGAGTTATATCAACCCCGATAAGCTTGAAGAAAACGAAATTGCAAGCTTTTATCAGACTTATATGATGGAAAAAGGGCTTGGACATCTGTATTCAATCGTTCGTCATACTGCCACAGAAGCTTTCGACAGCATATCATACGAAAAAGCTGTTGAGTATTTCGCCTATGACGACACATATTTCTACGGAATTCTTCGCCCTTCAGATGCTCAGTGGGATACCACAAATGAAAGCATGAGGGGAGAATATGAAAAGTTATCCGAGAAAAGCGATGATGTTGTCAAGCTGTTCATTGATGCAAATGCAGGTCTTACCCAATGCAGTCACAATGAGGCTGTGAACAAGATTACAGATGACAAATTGGAGATTCAACTGCAGTTTAACCCCGAGAAGTATGCATCTGAAATCGCGAAAATGTCGGGCAGAATAGTCACAGCTTGCGGCAATACTATGGGCAACTCTGTCTATTACTACTATCCGATGCTTATGCCGAATGACAAGCAGGTCACAGTATACTACACCAAAGATTTCGGACTTTCAGTTTATACTACCCGCGCACCTCTGCCTGAGGGAATCGAGTTCACTTACGGCAAAGTAGTGGATGCGTATCATGGAAACAGCGGTGAGAGCATATTCGTCCTGCGACTGGAAAACGGAGACAAAGTCACATTCTGGCACTATATGAATTTTGCCGACAAGGAAGTGCATGAGTTTGAGCTGGTTGGCGAGATAACAAAGGAAAACGCCGACGACTACGGACACACATGGGAGAAGCTGACCGAGAAGACATCGGATATCCCGCTGGGCTTTGAACCATCAAGCTACAAGTCATACATTGAGCTGATCACCGGCAAGGAAGTTCTGTTCTGGGAAAAGATATTCGTTAATCCCATGTACCTCTATTTCGTTCCCATCGAGAGCGGTGCGAAGGAGTTCAGCGTTTACAGCTATACCGATTACTCAAGTGTATCTTATAAAGAGGGTGAAGGCTTACACGAGCTCAAGTTCGCCCTCCCTACTGACATTCCCTACGACACAGCAGAAATCGTCTGGACAGGCGGCGGTGGCGGCAGCGGTGAATTCCAGTTTGTCGTAAAGCTGACCCGTGGCAATGACGTAACCTATATTTCCTACAACAATTTCAGCTATCAAAACAGCGTTCTTGAATTCGAGTACGCGGGAGTGGTTTCAGACTACGACCTCGCAAATCTCGCCGCGTCCTACCCTGCCACCTTTATGGTAGAAACCTATCACGAAGCCGAGCGGATCTACTCATTGTTCACAGGATATGGCGCAATTAAGTATTTCGATGAGGTTATCGAGTACAACGGTATGCCGTACCAAAGATGCAATATGCCGGAGTTTTCAAGCCTTGCAGAGCTGAGGAACTTAGTAAACCGCTACTTCTCCGACGAGCTGACAGACGCACTTATGAATAAGACTGTCGGCCTCGAGGGGTGGCCCCTTTACATTGAGCAGAACGGCAAGCTTTACAGATTCGGCGGCTACGTGGCACAATGGGGCGGAATACCCGAGGATTACAATTGGGAAGTGCTCCTTTATTCAGGTGGCGAGTACAGTACCAAGGTGACCGCCACCGAGACGTTCTACGAAAAAACTGTCACCACCAGTGCAACCTGCAAATACGTGGTTGAACCCGAAGGATACATCCGGTTCACTGAGTTTCCGCTTATGATTGAGAAGCTGTGGAATGTGTTCGCAGATGGTCCGTATGAGGTTTCCGAAGCAGCTGTTGCCCAGAATGCTTGTATGGACGCACTCTTCAACAACCGGGCTCTGCGCTTTACGGCAACCGGTGAGGAGATGTATATCAAGGATTATCTTGGAAAAAGCAATGACACGGTAGTGAAATACGCCATAATAGATTTGAACGGGGACAACAAGCGCGAGATCGTTGCGGGCGACTCAAACGGCAACTATCTGGTTCTTCACTACGGTGACGATACGGTTTACGCTTGCAGCGTTCCATACAGAGGCTTTCTGAATCCCAAAGCGGACGGAACGTTTGAGGTTTCGGCAGGCGCAAGTGACAATGGAGTATACAAAATGGAATTTGTCTCCGGTGAATGCATCCAAACACAGCTTGCGTACTATCGTGCTGATTTCTCGCAGACTGTTGAATACTACTACCTTGGCAGCAATACCGCAACTAAGGAGCAGTATGATGCGTTTATGGATGATCAAAGAAAGAAGCCTGACCTTGAATGGATTGAGGGGAACATCAATTACAGCGCAGAAGAATCACGCCCCATACTCGACGTATTCATGGAGATACTGGCAGGCAAGCGAAAAATGTTTTTTCCATCCTCAAATGAGTCGCAATATATAAATGAGTATACCGAGGGTACAGAGTTGTCAATAAACAAGTTTTCTATACTTGACCTGAATGGGGATGACGTGCCCGAAATGGTGCTGAATGTTAACCATGGTACACTTGAAGATTACGCGCGAACAGTGTTATACTACGAAAACGGTATAGTATACGCTCACGCCTTCCCGTACCGGGGATTTTCTTCACTGAAGTCGGATGGAACCTTCCATTATTCCGGTGGTGTTTCAAATAATGGAACAGGCAAACTCAACTTTTCAGGAATTTCTTACACAATAACAAGGCTTGCTTATTGTGAGTCCGATCCGAACAACGGGAACAAAGTTTCCTTCTACGTAGACAACAAGTCCGTTTCAAAAGAAGAGTTCTCTGCTTATGAGGCAGCGCAAGATCAAAAGCAGGACGCGACTTGGACTGAGTATGACAGCGAAGCAGGCGGTGACATTGCGTATCCTGCTATCTTGGATATTCAACGTTTTGAGATTATGGGCAAAGAGGCTTACTATTATGCATTGTCATCTGACGCAAATATCGCAGACCCGGAAAATAACCTATTGTACCGAGAGCACAACAGCGTTTGGTTCGGTAATGGCCGGTGGAGATTGTATGCATTCCTTGGTGACAACTGGACGATAGATGAAATTTTTGAGATCTACAAAATTGAATCGTCGGTAAGTATTCGCGAAATTTCCTCAAAAGAGCGAGACACATCAAATGAATATTTGCTCGAGGATCTTTCAGTAATATCAGATGTGTTCTCAATATTAGAGAAATCTAAAACCGTATCCCTAAGCACCTGGCAAAAGACAAATACTTCAGAGTTGTACAATGAAAATAATATCGTTCTTGATATTTGCTTTGTCACAGTACATGGTGAGACGTTGGAGTTAAGATTATTCCCGTACGCAGATTGCATGATTCAGGAGGATGAGTGTGTATTCGTGTTGAATGACGGAGACGGAGAAATACTATTCCAGCTTCTTGTGGGAACTCCGTAACAAGACAAGTTATACCACGTTGAAATAATCCATTGAGTGAATAAGATAATGAAAACGAATACATACGAAGAAATCTGCTCACAGTGTATTGACACAATGTATCACATAGCCTACGTTGCTCTGGCCGATGAAAGAATCGCAGAAGAGATAGTGACAAAGGTTTGTGTCTCCGGTGTGCACAAGTGTAACAAAGAGGATGCGGAGGCAATAATGTTTAGGTTATTTTCCGATCTTTACCGCAGGTGCAAACGAAAGCTGTGTCTTCATAAGCCCGCCACCCACCCCCTTCCCCCGCTTTTGCAGATGCTGACGAATCACGACCGACTTATTCTGGCGATATACTTTTTGTCTGGTCTGTCACAAGATAACGTCAGCCGGATCGTCGGAGTATCGGAAGAAAAGCTGGAAACTGAGGTCAGGGAGATCTGCGTCATATAAACAACCGAACAAGATAAAACTAAAGGGAGCCGCTTTCGACTCCCTTGTTTTTTGGGTTAATAACACACAACCGTGCCGGATTTGGTTATTGTACCGTCGGTGCAGTAGATAGTGTAGTCAGGGGTGTTTTCATCCCAGCAATTACCTTTGCTTATTTTTTCCCACTGCTCTGTTGTGCCGTTATAGTTGATCTTGCCAAGCTTTTTACAGTCAACAAAGGCGTATTCTCCCATGCTTTCAACTGCACTCGATAGTGTAACCGTCTCAAGCGCATCACAGCCCCAGAACGCTCTCCAGCCAATCTTAGCAGAGCCTATAACTGCGGTCTCAAGGCTGTCACAATCGTGGAAGGCGCTTGAATCAATATAAGTAACGGTTTCGGGTATCTCGATACTTGTTAATCCTGAATACGTAAAGGCTGACGCGCCTATGGTTTTAAGTGTTGACGGAATTTTGATACTTGTCAAGCTGTGGCAGTGTCCAAAGGCGTATGCGATAGACTCCAGTCCTTCCGGCAGTTCGATCTCCGGCAGGCTGCTGCATCCCCAAAATGCATTGTCAAGGCTCTTGATATTTTTTGATAATACTACGGATTTAAGTCCCGAGCAGTCGATAAATGCGTATTCCCCAATCATTGTAACGCTGTCGGGAATTACGATGGATGTCAGCGCCTTGCACTCGGAAAATGATGCGTAACCGATGTACGTAACATTTTCAGGGAAGTTGATTTCTGCAAGTGAATGACACCAGCGGAATGCGCGGTCCTCAATTCGGATTATTGAATCCGGCAGGGTCACGGAGGTTATGTTTTTGTTTGACGCAAACACTCCAACGCCAATTATTGTTACGGGAAGTCCGTTGTATATTTCCGGAATTACGATTGTTTTATCTGTACACGAGCCTATGGACGCCAAGGTGTAGGTGAAGCCGTCGGAATTGAGCGTGAAAGTAAAGATAGACGGTAAAATCTCTTCTTCAATCACAGCAGAACAAACGGTACAAGCTATGTATCTGTGTCCGTCTTCAGCATACGTAGGGGCAATGTCTTCAATCCAATCACCCGGCGTGTGACCTGTTTTTGGAAGCACCTCTTGTGCAACAAATACCTCGTTACACACGGAACAATGCTTGCCCTCGCTCAAACCGTCCTTAAGGCAAGTCGGCTCAACTCCAGGGTCTGTTACTTCGTTGTGACCGAGAGCTTCTTCGGTTTCTATTGAAAATTCATCGCCGCAAATGGAGCAAGAGAAAATTGTTAAACCTGGAGTGGTGCAGGTGGGCTGCTGTATCGATGTGCTGTATATATGATAGTGATCATATAGAACAGAAACAGAGGATTTATTATAGTTGTTATCGCTGGTGATGATCACCAAATCGCGAACATCGAAACAACCGTCACCGTTGATGTCTGCTTCCTTGCATATCGCATCGCCGAATGACAAATTGTACGTATCGGAGGATGTGAGGGCAACAACGTCCTTCAGATCCACGCAGCCGTCGGCATTCACGTCCCCTGCAAGCAATTTGATATTTGATACCTCAGTTGAGGCGTGTTCTGTCAAATCAATATTGGCATCGCTCACCGTAATATTTACAACTTTATATGAAAGGTGTCCCGTTTTACGGATCATTAGATCGTATGTACCTGCGGCAACACCGGTGAATTCAAAGCTCTGAATGACCGTTTCAGCGGAAGAAACCGTTTCAACGGCAGCGGTATATTTTGTTTCTTCTCCCACCACAAGACAAGCCTCAATATCCGAATTTGGATTGTAGCTTTCGACCTCTCCGGTGATGGTAATACCTTGGTTCGGTTCAGTCTCATTCGCAAATGCAATGCTCGACAAAAGGCACGAGCAAACAATGAGTGCTGCAATAAAGAAAAGAAGCTTTCGTCTCATTTGGTGATTCTCCTGCAGAAATATCTATTTTCAAAGCGAACTTTTTTAAATATTATTATACAATAATATCATTATACATCAATTTGAGGAAAAAGCAAAGAGGATTTTTGGAAAAGAAGTCGCAAATTGTCTTAACAAAAATCAGAACCACCGGTTAAACAGATGGTTCTGACTCGAATATTCTTACGGATACCCCTCTGATCAAGGGTAGTATTTGATTAATCTCAAAATATCAGCGCTGCGATAGCGGGAATCGCAAGGATGGCAACGATAATTGCAAGGGTAATGAGAAGTTTTTTGGGGAAGGACTTGATTCCAGCCTTTCTCTTGATGTCCCATACTGCGATTTTACGACTAAGTTCAAACTTGTCACAAATGATACCGAGGAAGAAGGACGCGATCCAAAGAAGGATGCATATGATACCTGCTATACCTATGATATTGCTTTTGATTTCAGCAAGAAAGCTTATCTCGCTTACGCAGTAGTAAAAGTAAAGCAAAAGTGCCATTGATACGATAAAGCCGCAAACTACTTTAGAGGATGAGTGGCACATCTCGTCAAATGCTGTTGCCAATTTCGAGTGTTCGTATTTTGTGTAGGTGTAAGGAACTTTGATAGACATAATTTTTTCTCCTGTTTTTTTAGCGTTGTTCGTTGTTTACGAGCACATTATAACACAAGAAAAATTCTGTTTTTGCAAAAGGTTTCCAATACAAGCTTACTCGCCAAGGTAATCTGCCGCCTGAGCACGCTGTTCGCAGAGCATATTAATCTGTCTTATCCATGCGCGGTAGCGGTCACGATCAAGAGCGGTTGAATGGTTCAAAGTCACATACGCGCCGTTTGAAGAGGAGTCAAGGGTGTCAGCGCGGGTGATTTTGTATGTTACTGTTTCAACCTTTGAGAAATCCAGGCTACGGTCAACGTACTTGCCCTCCTGCACATTTATGCCGATAAGGTCGTAAGTGGGCGAGGAGTCAGTTGCGCGCCAAACGTTAACGGGAGCAGAATAATTCCAAGTAATCTCAAGATTGCGATTTGCTTTGATCTGTGTAGGATATTCCTGCTTTGTCCACGCGGGAATTGCGGTGATCACATATTCCCTGCCCGCTTCTGTCTCAAACTCGATTCTGTGGCCATCTATTGCGTTAAACTCGAAGTTCATTTCGGCACCAGCAATTCCGTGATACTTAAGACGGCAGAGACCGCCAACTCTCGAGTATATCTTCATTTCCGTTGCACAGCCGTTTGTCCAGCTTACGTCAAATACGAATCCGCCGCGTGCCACAAGTCCCTTGTATGAGCCGTCCGCCCAATCGTCAGGCAAGCACGGAAGAGGCGCGATGTACTTTTCGTGGCTCTGGAGCAGCATTTCTGCTACACCGGAAGTGCCACCAAGGTTTCCGTCGATCTGGAACGGGGGATGCGTATCCCACAGATTCGGCAGTGTACGGAGTCCGAGAAGGTTGGAATACAGCTTGTACGCACGGTTTCCGTCACCTGTTCTTGCCCAGGCGTTCAGACGGTGAGCAAGTGCCCAACCTGTTGACTCGTCAGAACGGTAGTCCAGAGACACCTTGGCTGCGTCAAGCCATGCAGGGGTATCGTTTGAGATAAGGGTACCAGGATAGAGACCCACAAGCTGGGAAATATGGCGGTGGCAATACTCGCCGATCTCACCGTAGAACTTCTCTTCTCTGAATTCCTTGATCTGTCCGCTCCAGCCAACCTGTACGGGATCATAATGAGCGATCTGCTTTCTGAGCTTGGCAATAGTCTCACGATCCTTTTCGGGGAGAGTGTCTTCGCCAAGAATGTCAACGCACTTCAAGAGATCATTTGCGTTTTCCCAGATCATCTGCTGGTCGAATGCGCAGCCTACGGTCTGGTGATACTGCTGCATACCCGGTTTCCAATCGTTGTCGCAGTTTGAAATGATCTGCTCGGGGGATGCAGAGAAAGCGGAGAGGTAAAGTCCGTCATAGTCGCGTACACAGCGCATGAGGTGCTTTGACATTGCAAGGAGCGTGGGGTATGCGTACTCACGGAGAACCTGTTTATCTCCGGTGAAGTCATAGTATTCCCAGAACAGCTTTGATGTAAGACCACCTGTTCCCGGACCGGAATGTCCGCCGGGAGCTGTGATGAAATAAGCGTAGCTTGCGGTGCCGATAGTCCAGCCGCACTCGCCGGGCTCGTCGGTGTAGTTTTCGGGAATGTTCGCTTTTATGTATTCACCTGCAAATTTTTCAGCCACAGGTCGGAATGCAAGGTTGAAATCGCGATATGCAGAAAATGTCTCCGCAAGGTTTCCAATGAATGCGGGCCAGTAGTTCATCTGCACATTGATATTGTGCCAGTATCCGCTTCCCCAGGGGGAGTAATCGTGGCAATTCCACACGCCCTGTAGCGTAGCGGGAAGGCAGCCCTCACGAGAAGATGACAGGAGCAAATATCTGCCGTACTGGAAGTAGAGAACCTCAAGATACCGGCTTCTCTTGCCCTCGGAATAAGCCTTAAGGAGCTCGTCAGTCATCATTTCAGGAACGTCAGTCTCGCCAAGACCCAGCTCTACCCTGCCGTAAATTGAGGTGAAATCGCTGACGTGGCGATCACGCAGTTCTGCGAAGGATCGAGCGGAAGCATCGGCCATTATGCCGCACACAAGCTCGTGGGGATCAAAGTCACGGAGCTTCTTTTTGTCGTCCTCTTCGAGAAACACCTCGGGGCGAAGCTCGTAGTTTGTTGCGCCGCAGAAAATGAAATATGTATCAGTTGCGCCGCAAATAGTTAGCTTTCCGTCCTTTGGTGTGACCTGACCGTCAGAGAACACACGAAGCTGACCCTCGAAGTTGATATTCCAGTAGCGCATATTGCCGCGCATTGTGATAAGATCTCCCTCGGAGGTTACTTCACCTGTCTTTGCGCGCTCTTCGTGGTCATTGACGAAAGGAACTTCAAGCTCAACCTCAAAGCCAAGCTTGTCTGTGGAGGTAATCCTGCCCACCAATGCGCGGTCAGGATATGTCATAAAGTATTCACGCTTCACTCCGATGCCGTTTATGTCGTATTGAACGTAGGCTGTTCCGTCATTCAATGTGAGTCCGCGCTCGTATCCGCTGACATCTTCAAATTTATATGGGAAATGGAGATATATTTCCGCGAAATTATTGAGACCGCCATGGTGCCAGGGGTTCTCAAGGGAATTTTCTGTGATCTGTATTCTTTCCTTTTCCACGCCGCCGAACACGTTGCCGCCGATGTGTGAGTTGCCGATTGGCATAGAATAATTCTCCCAGCCCTCCGCTGAATCGGGAGCAGGTGATGAATAACGAAGCTTCAGTTCCATATTGCCTCCAAAAAGGGATAATTTTCATAATTATATCATATCCAACCGGATTTTACAAGACACGGTTGAAAATGTTTATTTGGTATGATATAATTAAATACAGATATTTGAGGGGAGGCAGAATAATGGAAATTGCTAAGTATGGTGCGTGGGAAATTGCCGTTGATATAGAAAAAACACGGGATTATTACTCTCGCTATCAGGTTAAAGATACACAAATACAGAGAAATTTCATCGAATACTGTCAAACATTATCATCTGAAGAGCGTAATTTTTTCGATTCCCTTGGAATAGACCCAACGTGTTGCGAAGTCGAATCTATTTTAGGCGCTTCCAGCAGAGGTGAGCTGGACTGTCTCGGTTTTTATTATGTTTGCGGTGAATATTTGAAGTTTCCTCCTTTCACAGCAATTACCATTGAGGAGTTGGCAGCGAATAATTTTGTTGACCCAATCCCTGATCCGAGTGTAACCGTCGGTAATTTCAAATTTGAATTTGCACACCCTGAGCGTCCCTATCCCAATATACCAGATGATCTTCCCGAGGGATATATTTGTGTTCACTTTATCTGTGAAAAAACAAAATGGCTACTTAACGAGCCTTGTGAAAAAATAATGAATCCGTTTTCCGAAAGAATAATATACGGTGAAGTAAGTCCTGAAGAGATTGAAGAATTAGGGAAAGAAATGATGGCAAACGGCAGAATTGAACTCTTGTCAGAATGGTTAGAAAGAAACAGCAAACTATTTTCCAATCTCAATATATCGGCAGAACCTATGAGTGATGAGGAATATCTCGCGTACAAAGAAAAGTGGGTGGAGCATTTCGCCCCAGCAGACGCGGATATGGACAGAGTGCGAGAGCTCTGCGTAACACACGAGAAATATTCAACTTATTTGTGGCATCTGTTCAGTTTTGAAATTGCACACGCTATGTCCGGAGATGCGGCGGTGGAAAAATTCAGCAGTATTCCGAGGAGAGAGTGTATTCTTGTTAGCCATTGGGATGATCTTTGCTACAGAATCTCCGACGGGTCGAATCTCACACCACAGGTTCTAGAAAACTTTGATGACGTAACCTTGACAGCTGCTGATTTTTCTTGGACGTATTCCCAAACACACGAAAGTGAACTTGGTCCGTATTATTACGAAAAGGTGTAACAAATAACAAATGCCAATAGCTGTAAGGCAATCCTTGATCATCCAACAAACGGCATATGACCAAGCGAGTGGGACGTCGAGGACGCCGTCCCCTACAGAAAACCATACCTACAAACATAAAAAGAGACTCCAAAGAGTCTCTTTTTCTTTATGCATTATATTTTATTTATGGATGAGTCTGTCGAACAGGAAACACAAAAGCTTTGCACGATCGAACTTGTCAGCACAATCACAATGACGATTTAATAAATGCGCTTTAAACAGGTTTTGTATTTCATAAATGTATGCCTTATTTTTCCAATATTATCGAATAAGCATACACCAATTCAGCTACCAAATATCGCTTTGCAGGGGAGTTGGGTGTGAGCATTCTGCCGTCTCCGGAATAAATACCATTCTGGACAGCCCATTTCATTTGCTTGTACGCCCAGTCTGACACGCTGTTCTCGTCGATGTATGATGTGAGTCTGTAGTCGCTTGCCGTATCAAGTCCGACATAGTTTGCATACCGCGCGATGATCACGATAGCCTGCTCAACTGTAACGGAATCGTTAATTCCGAACTTTCCGTTTCCGTAACCCTGGACAATTCCCTCCTGCGCCGCCCATTTAACGTATGGAGCATACCACTCACCAGCAACCACGTCATCAAAAGACTCACCGGTGAAATAGTTGGGATCAACACCCGCAAGTCTGCCCATTACTGTAACGAACATCGCGCGGGTCATAGTTGTTTCAGGAGCAAATTTCGTGTCCGATACGCCCTTGAAAAGTCCCTTTTCGTAAACAAACTCGATAGCGTCAATATATTCCGCACTGTTTGCTACATCAGTAAATGGGTTGATCCAGGGTGTGTCTACCACCGAATCATCCGGTTCAGTTACCGGTGGATCTGTTTCGTCAGGCTCAATATAAGGCTCGTCTGTTTCGTCCCCTTCATTGGTCTCGGGCGCAGGTGTCTCTTTAAATACATCCCCTGTTACCGCAGGCACTGCAAGAGTATCTGATCTGTCTTTGTCACCGTAGTAGTACCCTGTTGCGCCGTCATTCATGGCCACAATAAATGACTGATTGAGAGCGTCTCGCTCGGTTTTTGTGACAAATCTGACGGAATCAGAAGTCAATCTCGCACCTGGAAGAACAGCAAATCTCAATGAAACAACAGTTGTAAAATCGTCGTAATTAACTGTCATTGACTGTGAAGGCTGGAGGCAAAGGAGCAGCGTTTTTCCGTCCTTACTTATTGCCGCAAGATTGAAATTTATCATGCTGTAGCTCCACTGATCAACGGTGATTCTGCCGTCTTTCACGTCTTCCTTAAGCTCAAAATAATTCGAGTTTTCAAATCTTTCGGGTGACTTTCCTACACTAAGCTTTCCTGCGATTATGTCGTCGTTGATGGAATACCCGTCATAAGCATAATCAACAAGCAAAAGGTCAGTCATATCAATAGCGATCCATGCACCCTGTATTCCGCGTATGCCTTCGCCCTTTAGACGATACTCAAGGATTACGGTATCGTACTCCGCGCCGCTACCGTCCTTTTCGGTATTCCACTTATCATCTGAAGCTATAACATTTATATTGGTGCCAAATTCGGCTCCTGCTTTCGCATAGATCTGTGTTGGTATTACGCCAAGCAGCATAATCAATATGAGTACCAGTATTGACGCTCTTTTCATTGTTACCTCCGAAAAATTAGGCTTGTTCATGGTTACATTATATCATATCATTTAATCTGTGTCAATTTTTTGTTAGCTGTAAAAGTATTGATCATAGTCGACAGCAATCGCCATTATTCTCCCTACACAGTCTTTATAATATAAAATGTAGATGATTTTTATGTTAAAAGTAAAAACACAACATATATATGTTATTATAAAGTCCTGTTATTTAACACAACAGAAATTTTGTTAAAAATTATAACATATATTATTGCCGCTTCTCATTATAGAATTGAGGTGATGTAGCATGAATGAGAAATTGATATTAAAGCAAAAGCTCAGAGGAGAAGACGGATTCCGAACATTTTCTGTCAGAATTCGCGACGATACGGTAGACAAACTTGATGGATTATCATTGATTACAAACCGTTCACGTAATGAACTCGTTAACATTTTGATAGATTATGCCCTTTCAAATTGTGTTGTTCAAAACAATACCACAGATTCCGAAACATAAAAAAATCCCCGCCGTAGCGAGGATTTTTTTGTTATTGGTTTTTTACTTTGTGAGGAGGTTGTATGCTCTGTAGAGCATTTCTGCTACAAGGAAGCGAGGAGCGTGTGCTGCGGGATGGAGATTGAACTTATTGCCTTCGTATACTCCGTTTTCTACAGCCCACTTCATCTGCTCAAGTGCCCAATCAGATACGCTATCTGCATCAGCGTATGCTGCGAGATCTTCTGTTGCAGCTGTGTACTTGTCAACATACTGAGCGTATCTTGCAAGAATTACTGTAGCCTGTTCAACTGTGATCTCGTTATCAACACCGAACTTGCCGTCGCCATAGCCGAGTACGATACCTTCGGATGCTGCCCAACGAACAGCTTCTGTGTACCATGTATCACCTGCAACGTCGTCGAAGTTCATGAGGTAGTTAACAACAGGTTCGCCTTCAAGTCTCCAGAGTACTGTTACGAACATTGCTCTGGTCATTGTTGTGTTAGGAGCAAACTTGGTTTCGGATACACCGTTGAAGAGACCCTTGTCTACAACAAACTTAACTGCTTCGTAGTAGTCAGCGTTCTTGCTTACGTCGGTGAACCAGGCTTCCTTGAAGTTAACCTTAATGGTGTGATCCTTCTTAACATTCTTGAATGTGTATTCGGAAACAGCGCCTACATTCTTGCCGTCAACGTATACGGATTCAATTTCGTATCCGTCGTCAGGTTCGATTACGTAAGTTACGGTCTTACCGTATCTTACAACTGTTGTGCCTTCGTTTGTAATGTCACCGCCTTCACCCGCGATAGCAACTACTGTGTATCTGCGGTTAAGGAGCGCAACTACAACGTCGAACCAACCTGCCTTATCGTCCTCTTCGGGCTTGTCGTCGCTATCGTCAGCACCGAGTTCCATATAATCCATCAGGTATCCGCAAGATGTACATTCGCGGTATCTGATTACCTTACCGTCAGCCTTCCACGGGCCTGCTACGTGCTCACCACTATCGTGAGGCTGTCCGCAAGAGCAGTTCTTCCAGTGACCGTTTTCGTCGATCTGCCACTCATTATCTATTTTATGTGTAAGTTTAGGTGTAATAACGTAACCGCAAACAGTACATACTTCGTCATTTTCGTATGTTGCGGGGCCGCTGGAAGTGTGATCTACGTAATCCTTCTTATCTTCACATCCGGAGCATGCGTGCCAGTGACCGTGCTCGTCAGCTGTGTATTCGTCGCCGGTTGCATAGTCATGACCAAGTGCCGCGCCTACATCAAATGTTTCTGTGCCTGCAACGCCACATACGCAACTCTTGGAATACTTAGCAGGGTTGTCGCAGTCTGCAGGAGATACAAGGTACTTGTCATCAGTTGATTCCTGATCGAATGTATGAGGGGTGTAACCGTCCTTTTCGTCACATCTGGAACAAGCATACCAGTGAGCGTCAGCATCTGTAGTCCATTCGGTTGCCCAGTCATGACCGAGTGCTGCACCGTCTTCAAATGTTTCTGTACCTGCTACGCCGCATACACAGCTGTAGTAGTACTTAGCAGCATCTGTGCAGCTTGTGCCGGATACGAAATACTTGTCGTCTGTTACCTTCTGATCGAATGTATGAAGAGCGTAACCGTCCTTTGCGTCGCATCTGGAGCAATCGTACCAGTGAGCATCACCGTCTGTTGTCCATTCGGTTGCGAAATCGTGACCGAGTGCTGCGCCATCTTCAAATGTTTCTGTACCAGCAAGTCCGCATACACAGCTGTAGTAGTACTTAGCAGCGTTTGTGCAGTCTGCAGCGGATACGAAATACTTGTCGTCTGTTACCTTCTGATCGAATGTATGAGGAGCGTAGGAATCCTTTGCGTCGCATCTGGAGCAATCGTACCAGTGAGCGTCACCGTCTGTTGTCCATTCGGTTGCCCAGTCGTGACCGAGTGCTGCACCGTCTTCAAATGTTTCTGTACCTGCTACGCCGCATACACAGCTGTAGTAGTACTTAGCAGCATCTGTGCAGCTTGTGCCGGATACGAAATACTTGTCGTCTGTTACCTTCTGATCGAATGTATGAAGAGCGTAAGCGTCCTTTGCGTCGCATCTGGAGCAATCGTACCAGTGAGCGTCACCGTCTGTTGTCCATTCGGTTGCCCAGTCGTGACCGAGTGCTGCGCCAAAATCAAATGTTTCTGTACCAGCTTCGCCACAATCACAGCTGTAATAGTACTTAGCAGCGTTTGTGCAATCTGCAGCGGATACAAGATACTTGTCAGTAGTTACCTGATTATCAAATGTGTGACCGAGTGCTGCGCCAAAATCAAATGTTTCTGTACCAGCTTCGCCACATTCGCAACTGTAGAAGTACTTAGCGGGGTTTGTGCAGTCTGCAGCAGATGCAAGATACTTGTCTTCTGTTACCTGCTTATCAAATGTGTGACCGAGAGCAGCACCAAAATCAAATGTTTCAGTACCAGCTTCACCGCATTCACAGCTGTAGAAGTATTTAGCAGGGTTTGTGCAGTCTGCAGCGAATGCAAGATACTTGTCTTCTGCTACCTGCTTATCAAATGTATGACCTTTTGCTTCGCCGGATTCAAACATTTCTGTACCTACAAGTCCGCATTCACAGCTCTTGTAGTACTTAGCAGGGTTTGTGCAATCTGCAGCAGATACAAGGTACTTGTCTTCTGCTACTTCCTTACTGTAATCGTGAGTAGCGTAGCTATCCTTTTCATCACAGCCGGAACATGTGTGCCAGTGACCAACAGCATCTACTACCCATTCTGTGGACCAGTTATGGTCTTCTGCTGTGCCAAAATCAAATGTTTCAGTACCAGCTTCGCCACATTCGCAGCTGTAGAAGTACTTAGCAGGGTTTGTGCAGTCTGCAACAGATGCAAGATACTTGTCTTCTGCTACCTGCTTATCAAATGTGTGACCGAGAGCCGCACCAAACTCAAATGTTTCAGTACCTGCTTCACCGCATACGCAGCTGTAGAAGTACTTAGCGGCGTTTGTGCAATCTGCAGCAAATGCAAGATACTTGTCTTCTGTTACCTGCTTGTCAAATGTGTGACCAAGTGCCTCGCCGGATTCAAACATTTCTGAGCCTGTTTCGCCACATTCGCAGCTGTAGTAGTACTTAGCAGGGTTTGTGCAGTCTGCAGCGAATGCAAGATACTTGTCTTCTGCTACCTGCTTATCAAATGTATGACCTTTTGCTTCACCGGATTCAAATGTTTCTGTACCTGCTACACCACATACGCAGCTGAAGTTATACTTGGCAGGGTTTGTGCAGTCTGCAGCAGATGCAAGATACTTGTCTTCTTCTACTCTCTGATCGAATACGTGCACTGCGTAGCTATCCTTTTCAGTACAGCCGGAGCAAGCGTGCCAGTGGCCGTCAGCATCTGTTGTCCAGTCTGCGGACCAGTCGTGGCCGTTTACGTCACAGTAGGCCTTAACCTCAATGGCAACAGCCTCTGATTTTGCAGTTGCTGTCTTTGCACCGGTCGCAGCTTCGTTTGTGTTTGTAACTACTACGTAATAATATGCTTTGCCTATTGTATCTACATTAGGAGTGTATGAGCTTTCGCTTCCAACAAGTTCGCCGCCTTCGTTGCTGTTTTCGGCGTTCTTGTACCATGCATATGTAAGAGTGCCGCTGTCACTTACTGTTGCTGTTACTGTAAGTGCTGTTGCTGTAGCGTTCACTGCATAAATTGCTCCGGTGGGAGCTCCTGTAATTACGGGAGTTGCAGCATCAACAAGTTCTACTGTAGGTTCTCCGGTAATACCTGCGTTACCTGTGAATACAGGTGCAGGAAGTGTATCGGGGTTTGAACGGTCACCGGAGTAATATCCTCCGGAAACACCGTCGTTCATAGCGATCTTGTAAGACTGGTTGAGTGCGTCACGTTCTTCGTCTGTAATATATCTGATAGAATCAGAGGCGAGAACTACACCGGGACGAACAGCGAATCTGAAAGAAACTATAGTTTCAAAGTCGCTGTAGTTAACGCTGTAGTACTGAGAGGGCTGAGGACACAGATAAAGTGTGTTTCCGTCAGCGCTTACTGCAACTACGTTAAAGTTGTATGCGCCGAAGGACCAGTTATCTACCTCAATTCTGCCGGACTTAACCGGTTCTTTGATTGCGTAATAATAGGGTGCGGTATCAATATCGCCCACCATAATGGAGAATCTCTCGGGAGCTTTTCCGGGAACGATAGCCTTACCCTCGCCTATGTAATCATTTACATTGCCACCATCACTTTCGATGTCTGCCCAAATAAGCTTGGTAAGGTCAACGGCGATCCATGCGCCCTGAGCACCCTTAATTCCCTGACCCTTGAGCTGATATTCTACGAGAATGGTGTCGTGCTCAACTTCAGCAGCATCCTTCCATTTTCCCTCGAGAACATCCACGTTGAATCTTGTTTCAAATCCTTCCGGTGCCGCAGCAATCGACACTACAGGAACAGAAACAAAAAGCAGAATCGCTGCCAAAAAAATTGACAAAATACGTTTCATACTATCCTCCTAAAAGTTATAGTTATACTAACTAATTATACACATGTCATTATATCACACCTTTGTTTTGCTGTCAACCCTTTTATAATTTTTTAGCCATAATTTCTACATATTCAGTTGGATATTTTTAGGAACAAAAAACAAGCAGCAACCATCGTTTTAATGATTGCCGCTTATAATATAATGTATTAATATTCTACTTTCACTTCGCCTTTGTTGTAGTTGTTGCCAGAGGTAATGATAATCAAATCCTGCAGCTCGCAAAGTCCGTCGCCGTTAATATCGGCACTGGGGTTAACCGCGGTAGCGACGGTCTTGTTGTATGTATCATCAGCAGTTATAATCACAACGTCCTTAAGGTCAACCACCTTGTCGCCATTGGTGTTTCCTGCAATAAGTACAATATCAGCCACATCGTTTCTTGAGTGTGTTGTAAGGTCAATAGACTCTCCGACAACTGTGATACCGGTGATAGTGTAGGGCAAGTGACCGGCCTTTGTGACCACAAGATCATATGTACCGTCTGCAACATCGTTTATGGTAAAGCTCTGTGTTATCATAGCAACGGAATCGACCGTCTCGGTTTCGACGGAGTATTTCACCTCATCCCCAACCTTGAGTTCAATAAGAGCGGGTTCGCCGGGGTTATAGGTTGTAACCTTTCCTGTCAGTGTAACGGGTTCCTTAATGTCGAGCTTATAAGTGAGTCTGTAATCCTTCTTAATTTGAGCGGTGAAATTGGGAGTTGTGCTGTATTCAAAAACAAAGGTTCCGTCTTCAAAAGTCATACCGAAGATGCTGTAATCGTCGCCAAAGGTCTGTTCGGGCTCAACAAACTTTTCATATGTCTTTGCCTTGGTGTCGTACTTATATACAGCATCGGGCATAGAAACCAGAAGATTGTCGCCATATACTGCAGTACGTCCGTAATGTCCGGGCCAAATATATCCCTTGCCCGCCGGCCAGTAAACAAATACGTTTTGCAGCTCTGTTCCGTCATAGGTATTAATCGTAGTGCTCACACCGTCAATGTAATAGATCTCGTCGCCAATAAGCTGGAAAGCTGCGTCGGAGTTTCTCCAGAAATAATTATCATATTTCGTACTGTTCGGAGTATAGTCAAAGTCGGTTTCATTTTTATGACAAGCAGAAAATGCTGATGAAGACAAAAGGAAATTCTTGTGGGAAACTCTGCCTGCAATATCCCACACCGGGTCATCCCAGGTTACGTCAACGTGATAATATTCACCGTCGATTTTTACAATATTCCACTCATGGTTGAGCTGTGACGAGCTGCACAAATATGACTCAATGCCCACAAGCTTGAGAAGGTAACAGTACGCCTCGGAGTATCCCTCGCACACACATATTCTGTTAACAAGAGCACCGTATGCCATATATGACTCGGTTGGAAGAGTATTGTTAACCAGTCTTTCCTGGTCGTATTCGCAGTGAGCAACAAGTCTGTCGTGAATCAGAAGGGCCTTCTGAGCTTCGGTGAGGCTATCGTTTCCGCGGATACCGTCAAGAATACGGTCGACTTCCGCGTCCCACTTTGTCTTGCACTCTTCATAGGTATCAGGGGTACAAACGTAGTAGGCATCAAAAAACGCTATTGTACTACCGTCGTAGCTCCAGAAATTACCCGGATTAATATAGAAATACTCGGGCATTTCTTCGCAAAGAAAATTCCTCAGTGCTGACAGGTACTCATCTGTAAAAGGAATACCAAAAGATCTCACATCAATTCTTGCTGAATAGTTTTCAATCTGCGGTTTAATAGCCGCCTTGAGCTCATCAACAGACACGTAATCTTCAAGAAGCTTTACCTCAGTAGCAAGATACTTTGGAGACTCCTTGCAAAAGAGGGGCTGTTCCGGCTCAGCTTCTGCAGTGATATACACAGGTGTCACAAAGACCATTATCAATGCAAGAATTGTGCACAATAGTTTTTTCATTATATCAACCTCTTAATATTATAAAATTTTCTAATTCTTCTTCATTATCCATTTTAGCACCGTTGAACATCTTTGTCAATAAGGCGTTAAGACGAAAACACAAAATATCTATAATTTCAGCATCTGTTACAATTAAAAAAACAAAATAAACATCACCCTTTTGTAAAGCCGAAGGGTTCTTCCCTGTTCGTGGATTATTTTTCATCATACTATTGAAAACAGCTTGATTTGATGATATAATAAGCTATCCGAATCGGAGGAGGAAACAGTTGTGTTACTTGCAGTAGATATTGGAAATACAAATATCACAATCGGCGGATTTAAGGATGATGCTCTGTCTTTTGTTGCCCGCATAAAAACAGATGCTCAAAAGACCTCTGACGAGTACGCCGGCAAGCTTTTGAACACCCTTTCGTTGTTTGATATCAGCAAAACGGAAATCAGTGGGGCTATTATTTCCTCCGTTGTCCCTCCTCTTAACAGGATAATGAAAAATGCTATCAGATTCATAAGCGGTAAAGAGCCCCTTATTGTTGGTCCGGGAATAAAAACCGGTTTGAACATTCACTGTGACAATCCCGTTTCCGTCGGCTCTGATCTGATCTGTGCCTGCGTTGCCGCTCATCATTTATATGGTAGCCCGTCGATCATCATTGATATGGGCACCGCCACAAAGATCATGGTTGTCGATAAGCGGGGAGCATTTATCGGCGTGTCTATTATCCCCGGAGTTCTCATGGGTTTGAAAGCATTGTCATCAGGCACTGCACAGCTTCCGCAGGTCAGCCTTGAAGCACCTCCATCAGTCATTGGTAAAAACACCGCAGACTGTATGAAGTCCGGCGTTGTATACGGTAACGCTTCAATGATCGACGGTATGATCGACAGGTTTACAGAAGAGGTGGGAGAGGATATTCCCGTTTATGCAACAGGTGGCTTATCTTCCACCATAGTTAAGTACTGCAAGCACGAAATCACTCTTGACGAGAATATGGTGCTTAAGGGGCTTAACATTATTTACAAGAAAAACACATAACGTATATTGCTCCGTCAGGAGTTCAATATAAATTAATGCGTTGTACCGCTATTGCGGACGACAGCAAGGAGGATTTTTATGCACAAACAAAAGAAGATGTCTGTTCAGACTCTTGCGCTACTTGCTCTGCTTACGGCACTTGTAGCAATTCTCGCCTATTTAGGCGGATTTATCAAAATCGGGGGATTTGCATCCATCTCCCTGACTCTGATTCCCGTAGTACTGGGAGCGGCACTTTGCGGACCTTGGGCAGGAGCGTGGCTCGGCTTTGTGGCAGGTGCTGTATTCTTCACAACTCCCGACGCGCTTTACTGGATCAGCTTAAGCCTTCCGGGCACGATCATCACCGTACTCGTTAAGGGTGCTTTGTCCGGTCTCGTTGCAGGTCTTGTTTACAAGCTTATTGAAAACAAAAATAAATACCTTGCAGTTATGGCTGCTGCGGTCGTTTGCCCTCTCGTAAACACAGGCACATTCATTCTCGGATGCTTTGTTTTCTTCAGAGATGCACTTGTTTCCGGCGCTGCTGACAAGGGAATCTCAATTGCCGAGTTTATCATCGTTTTCTACGTTGGATTAAACTTCGTATTCGAGCTTATCTCAAACATAGTATTGAGCCCCACTATCGTAAAGCTTTTAAACATAAGAAAGAAGAAGCACTAATAAAATCACAAAAAATAAACCTCCCGTATTGCCGCGGGCTTCATAAAACAGTTAATCCGACCTATGATTACGAACATAGGTCGGATTTTTGTATTGTGTATCGGGTTCGGAAAGGCTCCCTTGTGTAAAGGGAGCTGTCAGCGAAGCTGACTGAGGGATTGACAACCCCTCCGCTCCTTCGGAGCACCTCCCCT
>SVSJ01000054.1 GCA_015064355.1 Oscillospiraceae bacterium
AACAACTGCTGCGTGAGATGTCATACCGCCGCGAACTGTCAGGATACCCTGAGCAGCCTTCATACCTTCGATATCTTCGGGAGATGTTTCAAGTCTTACGAGAACAACCTTTTCACCTCTTGCAGCCCATGCCTTTGCGTCTTCAGCGGAGAATACGCATTTACCGCAAGCAGCACCGGGGGATGCACCGAGACCCTTACCGGCAACGTTAGCAGCCTTGAGAGCCTTAACGTCGAACTGAGGGTGAAGGAGTGTGTCGAGGTTTCTGGGGTCGATCATGAGAACTGCCTGTTCTTCAGTCTTGTGACCTTCAGCAACGAGGTCAACAGCGATCTGGAGAGCAGCCTGAGCGGTTCTCTTACCGTTACGAGTCTGGAGCATGTAGAGCTTTTCGTTTTCAACTGTGAACTCCATGTCCTGCATGTCGTGGTAGTGGTTTTCGAGAATGGAGCAAACTTCAACGAACTGCTTGTATGCAGCCGGGAACTTGTTAGCCATTTCAGCGATGGGCATAGGTGTACGAACACCTGCAACAACGTCTTCGCCCTGTGCGTTTGTAAGGAATTCACCCATGAGCTTCTTTTCGCCTGTAGCGGGGTCACGTGTAAATGCAACACCTGTACCGCAGTCGTCGCCCATGTTACCGAATGCCATTGCCTGTACGTTTACTGCAGTACCCCAAGAGTAGGGAATGTCGTTGTCACGACGGTAAACGTTTGCACGGGGGTTGTCCCAAGAACGGAATACGGCCTTAACAGCACCGATGAGCTGTTCCTTAGGATCGGAGGGGAAATCAGAACCGATCTTAGCCTTGTATTCAGCCTTGAACTGGTTAGCGAGTTCCTTGAGGTCGTCTGCTGTGAGATCAACGTCAAGAGTTACGCCCTTTTCTTCCTTCATCTTGTCGATGAGTTCTTCGAAGTACTTCTTGCCGACTTCCATAACAACGTCGGAGTACATCTGGATAAATCTTCTATAGCAGTCATAAGCCCAACGAGCATTGCCGGACTTCTTAGCCATAACTTCAACAACCTCTTCGTTAAGACCGAGGTTGAGGATTGTGTCCATCATACCGGGCATGGAAGCTCTAGCACCGGAACGAACGGAAACGAGAAGGGGATTCTCGAGGTCACCGAACTTCTTGCCGGTAACGTTTTCCATCTTTACGATGTAGTCCATGATCTCAGCCATGATCTCGGGATTGATCTGACGGCCGTCTTCGTAGTACTGAGTACAAGCCTCAGTGGAGATTGTGAAGCCCTGGGGAACGGGGAGACCGATGTTGGTCATTTCAGCGAGGTTAGCGCCCTTACCACCGAGGATCTCACGCATATTAGCGTTACCTTCAGTAAAGAGGTAACAATACTTCTTTGCCATTGGAATATACCTCCGCAATTTATAAAATATTAATTTTTGCCGGAACAAATTTGCGCGCTCGAAAAAGACGATTTGGTCTCTCTTATGCCGTGATTTAAAAATCGGCACAACAAAACCGTACGCCCACAGTTTGCGCACATAGTATTATAACATATTTCTTTCCAAATTTCTACCCAAAAAATACAAAATTTTTTAACATTTACATAATATTCACAGTTTTTTTCGTGAAAATAAAATATTGACCAAAATGTACAGTCCAATCCGCCCCTCTCCGTGAATCATGAATAATAATGACGGGGTTCTATTGTGACCTTTGCACAGTTGACACCCCGGAGAAAAGTGTGATATAATAGACAGGATAATAGATAACAGATAAGAGATATTGGCGGAAACCCAGCGTTAGCTTACACCCGTAGGGACCGGCGTCCCCGACGGTCCGCAACGTACGGTTTTTGCCCAACGTAACTGGAGGATGGTATCCTCCCCTACGAACATTTTGTGTCGTGGTGTAAAAACACCCTCTCACCCGATAAATCGGGAGCTCTCCCTGTATCAAAATGCTATCTTGTCTCTAATATGGTTCGGGAGAGCCAACTATAGGTTTAACAAAAGCCTCTCCCGAGGTGAATTTTGACAAAAACCATACTTTGATACCGGGAGAGGTGCAGGAGAAGGTTTAAACCACAACGTTGCAACACCCGTAGGGGCGTACCCTTGCAGTCGCCAGCATAACGATTCAAACCACAACATACAAACCACAACACATAAAGGAAACGAAATGTTTTTGATACTTGATCACAAAAGAAAGGAAAAGGCCCGCGAGGCGGACGTGGAAGCAAAGGAACTCGAAAAGGTACCGGAGCTTCACGCCGACGCAAAATCCGAGCATGAGGCTCCCGACGATTTTGACCTGATGCACCTGGTTGAACGGGCAAAGGCAGATGACGACGAAGCCTTCTCCGAGCTGGTCCTTCACTACGAGCGGTTCGTTTACAACACCGCGGCGAAGGCACTTTCAGCCGGCGGACGAAGCGTTGACGTAGCCGATGACGTGGCACAGGCTGCATTCATCAAGGCCTGGCGGAACATAAAGAGCTTCCGCGGAGATTGCACCTTCTCCACCTGGCTGTACCGGATAACGGTCAACACCGCGAGGGATCTGCTTCGAGTGGAATCCAGGCGCCCGACAGTCTCTCTCACCAGAGATGACGACAGCGACGACAACGGCAGCGAGTGGGATGTTCCCCTTACCTCCGGCGACACAGTGCCAGAGGATGCCCTAGATCGTAAGGAAGCAATAATCGCAGTGCGCCGTGCAATTGAAGATCTACCGGAAGAGCACCGGCAAGTCATCGTAATGCGGGATCTTCATGAGCTGTCCTACCAGGAAATATCGGAAATTCTCGGCATCGAAATGGGCACTGTACGCTCACGAATCAACCGCGGACGGCAAAAACTGAAAAATATTTTGGAAAACGGGAACTTTTTCGGTTTTACATCGTCTAAAGAGTGAAAACACAAACAAAACAACCTAATCGAAAGTGATTTTAAGAGATATTTATGAACGAGCACAATAATTTTACTCCCGAGGAGTTGAATTTATACCGCTCTGCCCTCGACGAAGCGTATCCCGCGCCCAAGTCTGACATTCACGGAAACGTAATGAAAGCGATCCGGGCGGAGAGAATCCTCAAAAAGCAGAGAGCACGCAGAGCTCTGTTTGTTAAGTGGGGCAGTGTCGCGGCTTGCCTGGCGATCGTTTGCCTGGTAGGCTGGAGAGTGATCCCCGGAACAGACAAGTTTGCACCTATGGAGGCAAACAAAGCAGATCGAGCTTATGATCTGGCAGAAGATTATGTAGTATCCGCGTGCGATAACAGCGATGATGGTTTGAACTATGGCGGATATTCAGCAGAAGTGGAAAGTCCTGCCGGCTATTCCGTTGACCCTAACGTTCCCACCACATACACCTACAGCGACAGCACAAAGTGTGGCGATACCACGGTTTCATACGTTCCCGGAGCAGTTGGAACAGAGTGCGCGCCCGAAACCTGCGAAACAGAAGAGACAGAGGAAACCGAGGATGCTCCCGAAACGGTTGCAGAGGTAAAATAAGAAAAAACGGTAAGAGGCCGCGAGGTCCTTGCCGTTATTTTTTTCGTCTGGTAACTCTATTGAAATCCAAGGGCGGATATGATATACTAATCTCAAACGAATGTCATTGATTGGTGGTAGAAAATGACTATCAAAGAAAAAACTAAAACCCTCTTCGGCTACGACAGACCTTTCGCTATTGCTATGTGGGATTTTTCCTGGCTGGAGCGACGTTGGACGGGCGGGGGATTTGAGAATTGGGACGACACCCTCTCGGAGCTAAAGGAACGGGGTTACGATGCTGTTCGTATTGACCCTTACCCTCACCTTATGATAGCTGACACAAACAAAGAATGGACAATGATACCCATTTGGACAGAACACGCCTGGGGCAGCCCACGGCTTACGAAGATCACTGTGACCGACGAGCTGCGCCTTTTCCTTTCCGCTTGCAGAGACCATGGAATAAAGGTTGCACTCTCGTCCTGGTACCGCAGGGATCTTAATAACATGCTGATGAGAATAAAATCCCCCCGTGACCACGCAAACATCTGGGTGGAACTCATGCTGGAAATCGAGCAGTGGGATCTTCTTGACGTGATTCTCTACGTGGACTTTTGCAACGAATGGCCATTTGATATCTGGGCGCCGTTTTTTGCGAAGGCCTGCGGCAACATAGGTTTCTTCGACGAGGGATCAATGAACTGGATGCGTAAAACCATCGAAATATTCAAACGGCACTATCCCGAGATCCCCGTGACGTTTTCCTGTGGATATCCCCTCACAGATGACGCGCCTGACGTGAGCTTCCTTGATTTTATTGAAGTTCACACCTGGATGGCAACATCATCGGATTATTACAATAAGCTCGGGTATAAATATGAAAGATTCACAGACTCGGGATACATCAAGCTGGCCTTTGACGGGGAAAGAGTCTATCGCAAGGAAAAAGAACACTTTGACAACTGCCTCGCAGGAAATATAGAAGCCATTGCCGAGTGGGCAAAAAAGCGCAATATGCCAATCATTACCACAGAAGGTTGGGCAGTTGTTGACTACAAGGACGGTCCTATGCTTGAGTGGGGCTGGATAAAGGAACTGTGCGAACTTGGTGTAAAGACCGCCTCTGACACGGGCGTGTATGCGGGTATTGCAACAAGTAATTTCTGCGAACCCCAATTTGTGGGAATGTGGCGAGACGCAAATTGGCACCGCCGCCTTACAGACGTGATTCACAAGAGTGAACTGAAGTAAATTTCTAACCAAACGGAGTTTTTATGTATTCTCGCGCATACGTTGAGATCACCAATATTTGCAATATGAACTGCTCGTTCTGCCACGGCCATTCGAGAGAGCTGCGCAGAATGACAGAGGATGAATTTATCCAGATCCTTGACAAGCTCGATGGCGTAACCGAATACCTGTATTTTCACCTTATGGGCGAGCCGTTGACTCACCCTCTCTTGCCCCGTTTTTTGACTTTGGCACAGGAGCGGGGATTTCACCCCACTGTTACCACAAACGGCACTCTGCTCCGAAAAAGAGGGCAGGAAATTCTTGACGCGGGGGCATACAAGGTGGTGATTTCTCTCCATAGCTTTGAGGGAGAGGCGGGGGAAAGGCTCTCCGAATACCTCACTACCGTGGCAAACTTTGCAGCCGCAGCCGCAGATCGGGGGATAATCGCGGTACTCCGGCTTTGGAACAGGGGTCACGACGGGGGAAAGAACGACTACACTATAGAAAAGCTGAAACAGCTTCTTCCCGGGGAATGGTCGGAAAACTCAAGAAATATCCGCGTCCGCAAAAACCTTCACGTGGAGCTTGGGGACCGATTCATCTGGCCGGACAAGGAGGCGGAGGTTGTAAGCGAGAGAGTGTTCTGCTACGGATTACGGGATCACTTCGGTATTCTCGTTGACGGAACGGTGGTTCCCTGCTGCCTCGACAGCGACGGGGTAATAAACCTTGGTAATATTTTCACCGAGGAGATCGGGGATATTCTTTCGTCAAAGAGGGCGGTTGCCATAAAAAAAGGATTCGACGGCCGACGCCCCGCAGAAGATCTGTGCCGCCGCTGCTCCTACGCAACCAGATTCAATAAATAACAAAAAGAGACCCAACGGGGTGCCTTCCATAAAACAGGTTTTACCTGCCGAAAAATCAAAAGGAGTACGAACATTTTGTTTGTACTCCTTTTCCATACAGTCGGGCGGTAATAAGCCTCCATTTACACAAGGGAGCCTTTCTTTATGTTCATCTATGGCTTATCAGTTTTCCTGACAAGCACTGCTTTTGTGGACACAAAAGCTAAGCCCCGCACGAAGCGGGGCGAGAGTTTAATCAAGAAATTCTTTGATGTTTTCCAAATGTTTTGTTGCCATCTGCGTAGAATACGGAAACATTTCATCTTCTTTCAGAATGTTTTCATTAACAAAATATTCAAGACACTCTTGAATGGCTGTTGCATACATACGAATGTTTTTTTGAAGAACATCTGCCAAATCTTTACCAGTTAAAACATTGCTTCTGCCAAGATTGTATTCGCGACACACTTCAAAGGAAGGAAGCATATCAATATAAGCTTTTGCAG
>SVSJ01000022.1 GCA_015064355.1 Oscillospiraceae bacterium
ATGATATCACTTTCAGAGTGATTCTGTACTCTATTACTATATTAAAAGAGTTTTTTTAAAAATTCAAAAGAATTTTCGGAGTCTTTTAGTACATTTCGTTGTTGTTCAATTTTCAATGAGCAATCGCCACCCACGCAGTCCCCTGCGCGACAGCTTTATTATTATATCACTTCTCTACTTTATTGTCAAGTGTTTTTCGAAACTTTTTTCAAGTTTTTTCGATTAATTTGACAACTTTCATAGATCGGGGGTCTCCCTGAGCGACTGGATTATTTTAACACAAACACCGACGCTTGTCAATACCAATTTAAGGTTTTTGTTGTAAAAAATATACTATAAATCAAGCGCGGTTTTGTATATTTTCACAATCAGCTATATAACTCAATCAGCCGCCGAAAATATCATAGTCACACTTAACGTAGCAGTAGTTTTCCTCACCGCCGTAGGTGAATTTTACATGGAAATAACCTTCGCTCATTTTCTCGATCTCAAACTCATAATCGGTAATTGTCTTGGTGGAATCATCGCTGTAAACAGCGTAAACATCGAAATCTTCCTTAGAAAATTCATAATCAACCTCTGTAATGGTGCCGCCAATGTATTTTGCCTGAATGGCAATCACCTCCGCTTTTTTTCCGCAGGCAACAAGAGGCAGAAGCATAAGGGCTGTCAAAATTACACAAAGTATCTTTTTCATAATTATTCCTCACTTTTCTGAGTAATATTCATTTTTGGGGTTCATAATTGTTATTATAGCAGAATGCGTGAGATTTTACAATAGAATTCACACAATCTTCAGACACCCTTAAACGAAAAAACTCCCCGCGGAAGCCGCATTGGGAGATTTCGGTAGGTTTGTAAGCCGGGTTCTGTACGCCAACGGCGCAACTGTCATCTATCTGGGACGCACGTTACCGCACGCCTCAAGCCACCTCCGCAGTTCTGCCGGGCAGGCATGATCTCGCGATCCCTGCGCATAAGGTGTTGCATCGGATAGGGTTTACATTTGCACACAGTTACCTGTCGTGCCGGTGAGCTTTTACCTCGCCTTTCCATCTGTACCGCAAACCGCAAAGTAAACGGTAGTCTATTTCTGTTGCACTTTCCCGGAGGTTTCCCTCGGCGGACGTTATCCGTTATCCTGCCCTCTGATGCCCGGACTTTCCTCATACCAATACCTTTCGGCAACATGGTACGCGACAGTCCCACCTGCGTAGATATTATACAGCCTAATTCCTTTTTTGTCAAGTGTATACTCCCGCTTGACTTTCAAGGAGCTATATGCTAAAATTAACTTGTAGCAATAAATTGTAATCAATATCGGAGGTACTATATATAATGAAGAAAACTTCTAAAAACATAAAGAGCGCGAAGGCTCTCCTGACCGTGCTTCTTTGCGGTGTTATCCTTGCGTCCTGCGCACAGGAAAAGCCTGCATCCATCTCCGACTCCTCCGGTGTTGGCAGAGACGTTTCCGGCGTGACTGACACCCCCGACGACACCAATCCCGTTGACACCGACGCCCACACACCTCCGCCGTCTGTGGAAAACCCCTATGAAGAAGGTTCTACCTCCTGGGATATAGTAAACGGCAAGTACACCTACTATTTCGGTGAGCGCGACACAAGCGGACTCTCTTCCATAACCGAGCTATCCAAATCGACCAGAACAAATCTTCCCGATCAGCCCGACGGATACGACTGGTTCTTCGGCCCATCCACATACAACGAAGCTACCGGAGAAGTCACCAAAGGCGCATGGGACAGATACGACTCGACCATTGATCTCATAAAGCAGTACGGTGGAATTTACCGTGGTGACGAGACCCGCAAGGTTTGCTATCTCACCTTCGACTGCGGCTACGAACACGGCACCACATCAAAGATCCTCGACACGCTGAAGGCAAAGAACGCGCCTGCCATATTCTTTGTGACCGGTCACTACGTTGAAACTCAATACGATCTCATGAAGCGTATGCTTGACGAAGGACACCTCATTGGCAACCACACAGTTAATCACAAGAAGATGTCAGCTGTTTCCGGAGACGTATTTGTGCAGGAGATCAGCAATCTTGAGGCTATGTTCAAAGAAAAGTTCCCCACCGCACAGCCTATGCACTACTACAGACCCCCGTCAGGCTCATGCAACGACTGGTCATTCAAAATGGCTGATGCCATGGGCTACAAGACTGTAATGTGGTCATGGACCTACTACGATTACGACACCAACAATCAGCTTCCCGTTGCCGAGGCACTTCAGAAGGCAAAGAACGGACTGCACCCGGGAGCGGTATACCTTTTCCACGCAGAATCACAGACAAATGCGGATATGCTTGGAGATCTCATCGACTGGATCAGAGCACAGGGATATGAGATTTTGCCCATTTGCGACATCGACGCGTAAGTAAAAATACAATAAAGGAAGAAAAATGGCTAATTTAATAGCAATGAGCGGCGGGGTGGATTCAAGCGTCTCGCTGCTTTTATCTAAACAGAAGTTTTCAGAGCCACTTATTGGCGTGACTCTCGCTCTCGCGGCAGAAGATTCACCTGAGCACGCAGCCGACCGTTCCAACATCAGCGACGCCGCTGCGGTTTGCGCATCTCAGGGTACGGAGCATCGGGCAGTTTACGCACACTCCAAGTTCAAAGCTCGGGTTATCGACTATTTCACGAGGGAATACCTAAGCGGTCGCACCCCAAATCCCTGCGTGATCTGCAACAGAGAGATCAAGTTTGGGCTTCTCTCCGATTATGCGGACGAAAACGGACTCGACAAGATCGTCACCGGTCACTACGCACGCCTTGACGATATCGGTGGGTACACATACATCCGAAAAGCGGCGGATCAGTCCAAGGATCAGAGCTATATGCTGGGTTATCTCACCCAAGCGCAGCTTCGTAGGGCGTACTTCCCCCTTGGTGAGCTGACAAAAGCAGAGGTTCGCCGGATAGCCGAGGACAATAATCTCGTAAGTGCGCGCCGTCGTGACAGCCAGGACATTGCTTCGTACCGGACGGAGATTATGTTGGTGCCATTGGCAGACTTGCGGGTATCGCGCCGACTCCCGGAGATTACGTTGACGAAAGCGGCAAGATCCTCGGCAAGCACCGGGGACATTTCTGCTACACCATTGGCCAGCGAAAAGGGCTTGGCATTTCAATGGGGCGGCACATTTTCGTATTATCAAAGGATCCCGTCACCAATACTGTCATGTTGGGAGACGAAGATCGCCTTTTCAAAAAGCAAGTGGCCGTGGGCGGGCTGAATCTTCCTTCTGATCCTCACATCCTTGACGGTGACGTTCGCTGTATCGCAAAGATCCGCTATGCCCACAAAGGAGCACCCTGCACTCTCCACAGAACTTCAGCGGATACCGCGGTTCTCGAATTTGACGACGCCCAGCGGGCACCTTCCCCCGGGCAGTTTGCCGTAATATATGACAGCGACACCGGTGAGCACGTACTTGCCGCTGGTGTGATTGAATAATATGAAAAGAAAACACAATCCTTCATTAACTATGGCTGCGCGGACTCTGCGAAAGAACATGACTCCCGAGGAAAGACACCTGTGGTATGATTTTCTCCGGGATTATCCAATCAGATTTCTGCGGCAAAAGGTAGTAGACAACTATATTGTTGACTTTTACTGCCGAGAGGCGAATCTTGTTATAGAAATTGATGGTAGACAACACCTACGAGAAGCTATAGCACTATATGACGCGAAACGAACTGAAGTATTGAAACAACATGGGCTGACGGTATTAAGATTCTCTAATATTGATATTAACTATAATTTTAATACTGTTTGCAATCAAATCAACGTATTAGTCCAGCAAATAATAAACAACCCGAAAAGAACAACCACCCGAATCAAGTAGATATGGGTGGTTTTTTCTTCTATTTACCATGCATTCGATTTATAATCCCTCCACCACAGCACTTACAAGTAAGCGCTGCGGTCCCCCTCCCTTTAACAAGGGCGGCTTGACACAAACCCAACCGAGCCTCCCTTGCCAAAGGGAGGGGGACCATCGAAGATGGTGGAGGGATTCTAAAACATCAAAAAAGGGACTCCGAAGAGTCCCTTTTAAGTTTTGCGATAAATTAACCTATGGTTAGATTATCTTACGCCGTAAGCAGCTGCGAGAGCGTCTACGTCAGCCTGTGTGAGAGCGTCGGATGTAACGATACATTCGTCGATCCACTTGTTGTTTACGCCGTCGTAGCAGTTGTCCTTATCTGTGAAGAAGCCGAAGTTGCCGTCGAATGCAACATCAGGATTTTCGAACTCGATTACTGCTGCGGGTTCGCTTGCGAAGTCATACCATACGGTAAGAACGCCGTTTTCACGGTCGCAAGAGATAATGATAGGTGTAGCACCGCTAGAGAAGTTGTAGAGGAAAGGAACCATCTTGCCGCTGATAGGTCTGTCATTGCCATCACCAGCGCCCATGTTGAACTTGATGCCTCTAGAGCCGTCGAGGTAGCATGTGAGACCAGGGATGTCACCGCTATCCCAACAACCGTTGGAGAAGAGACAAGGGTCGCCACCGGGAGTTGTAGTAAGGCTGGTCCAGAATACTACAGAGAAGTTACCCTTGCCTGCAGACCAGTTAACAACAGCACCGTCTGTGTCGCCGTCGCCAGTACCGTTCATTCTACCCTTAGGAGCACCTTCGCCCTTGAATACGCCGTTAGTGCCCCATTCAGCAGCGTTACCGTCTGCTGTAATGTCGTTGCCAGCTGCGTTGGAGTAGTCGCCATCAAGGTGGAGAAGTGCGATAACGTTGTCGATACCAAGATCTTCAACCCTTACGTTAGGACGGTTGTTGCTGCCCTTCCATACTGTACGGTCCAGAGGAGCGTCCATGTACTCACCATCAGCATAGTCAGTTGCGTTGAAACCGTCAACGTTGGATACGAAAGGAGTTACTGTAGCGGAGCTTGTAAGGAGAGGATCGTTGTCTACGTCGTGGATGTATACAACTGCTCTGGATGCATCGTTCTTAGCTGCGCCAGTGTTGGATGCGTCAGAGTTGTAAATGAGGGAGTAGTAGTAAGCCTGAGTATTGTTGCTGTTGTCGCCGAAGAAGTTAAGAACACTGTCTACAGCCTTAGCGTTGTCAGCATACTTACCCATGGAGTCCCAAGCGATTCTTGCCCACTCACCGTTGTGAGAAGCGGAGTTAGAACCACAGTAGGAAACTGTAGCAGTCTTGCCGTCGTTGTTAGCCTTGAGGAGGTTAACTACAACTCTTGCCTTGCCTTCCCAGAAGAGAGTGTAAGGTGTGAGTGTTCTGTAAGCAGTACCGATAGCCTTGAGAGTCATACGCTGGTTGATAGCTGCAGCGCTGAAGCCTTCAAAGTCGCCGCCGAGGTATCCGTCGTAACCGAGAGCGTAGAACTGGTCTTTGGAAGCAATGGTGCCTTCAAACTTAGCAATAACCTTACCTGTTTCGAGGATTGTCTGGTTAGCATCAGCGATGATGTCAGAGCCCTTGATTGTTTCTTCGAAGATGTGAGGAATTTCTCTAGCGTCAACAGCTTCATCGTTAACGAGAACGCCGTTTACTGTCTGGTATACAGGACCTGTGATTTCGTAAATAACTACGTATTCACCACCACCGTTATCCTTGTAACCGTCGCCGAGTCTACCATCTGTACCTTCCCATGTAGCCTTCTTGTAGTTACCGGGATATACAGTGATTTCTTCCTGTCTGGAAGTGTAGAGGTTGTAAACCCATGCTGTTCTTACCATGGAGCCTACGAGGTAGTTCTTACCGTTAGCTTCATCGTAATCAGCGGATGTACCCCATTCGAGGAACATTACGAGACCGTAGCCAGCATCAGCTGCGCCGGAGAAGCCATTGATGTCAGCTTCGTCGTCGATGTACATGATGTATGTGCCATCTGTGTCGCCAACTCTGTAGCCCTTAGCGTATGCAGCGGGATTAGCAACGATACCTGTGTATGTTACGATCGGGATTGCATTGTATGCATCGTCACCTTCGATGTCGTAAATGAATACGTACTTGTCAGTGGATGCCATCTTTCTTTCGATTTCGTGACCAGCAGCCTTCTGGTTGTTTACGGACATGCCGCCAACCTTAGCGTCTGCATAGTAGAGTTCTGTCCATTCGCCATACTGAGCGTAGTTGTAGTCTTCGCCAGCACTTGTGAGGATCTGAACGTTGTAAGCCTTTACGTCAGGATCGTAGGACTTAACCTGGTATACTGCACCACGTGTGAATGCAGCTTCGATTTCTGCTTCGTTGTAGAAGGAGTAGTTGTACCAGTCGCCGTTAGCCCAACCGTTGTAAGAGTTGATTCTGAACTGTTCGAGCTTTGTTACGTCCTTATCAGCGCCAACTTCGTAACCCCAAACAACGATAGTATCATCTTCGTGGATACCAGCGTACTTTTCAACAACGATGAGGTTTTCAGAAGCGCCTTCGAGTTCGATGTATGCGATCTTACCATCAACTACTACGTATTCGATGTACTGTCCGAGGAGAGTATCGAGGTAACGAGAAGCGATTGCAAGGAAGCCAGGGTTAGCGCCTGTCCAGTCCATATGAGCTGTGAGCATAGCGTCTGTGATGGAACCCTTGAGCTGAGGATAGTTGTAGCTGAGCTTTTCGCCGTTGAGAACAAGGCGGCTGTTAGCTACGCTGTAAGAACGGAGGTATGCATGACCGATATAGTCATCTTCGTTCTCTTCGTATGTCTGTGTGATTGTCTTAACGATCTTGAGTTCGCCAGTAGCGCGGTTGAGACCGTAGATTACGTATGTGCCGTCAGCAATTTCGTCAGCACCGGAGAGCCATGCGGAGTCATGTTCGCAAGCAGCTTCGGAAGCAACAACGAGTGTGTTGGAAGCACCGTCCATAAGAGGAGAGTTGGAAACGTCCTTGATAGCGTATGCGGGAACTGTTGCGCCCTTGCCATCGTTGCACTTTTCGCACTTGATTGTTGTGTTGTAGAATACACCGAATCTGTATTCTTCATAGAAACCGTAATCAGCAGTGTCGTCACCGTTGATATCGAATGTTCTAAGAGTTGCGTAAGCGTTGAGCTTATCAGCATTTGTTTCGATCTTTGTGATCTTGTTGATAACTTCCCAGTCACCCTTATAAGCAGTGTTGAGGAGTGTATCGAGTTCAGCTCTCTGAGCAGCTGTCATGTATACTACGCCAACGATTTCAACACCGTCAACTGTATCCTTAAGCTGGAGCTGGAAGTAAGAGTCGATGAGAGCGTTGTAGTACCATACTACTTCAGATACGGATTCGTATCTAACGATTCTACCTACTTCGTTCTTCCAATTGCATGTGTATGTTTCGTCGTGGAAATCGTACCACTGGTTTGCATCACCAGCGTCGCCGCCACAAGACTTGCATACATATGCTTCAGGATACTTGAATGTATCCTTGTCTACGATACAGTAGTCAGGACCATACTGGAGAGCACCGTACTTTTCGCCACCGTTGCCGGGAGCACCTGCAAGTGCGGGATCTGCAATGATTGTCTTGGAGTTGTTGAAGTCCATCCAGTTAGCTACATCGAATTCCCATACAGCATTCTTTGCATCGTTATCGAAGAGAAGAATGTTACCTGTAGCCCAGTCAACACCGTACATAGCGTCGATGGATTCGAGGCCGAGAATGTTGTCAGCCTGAGCAAGGATGATTTCCTGTGCCTGGTTGAGGTATGTCTTTGTGGAGAAGTTGGTTACGATATCGTAATCAGCGAGGAACGCCTGGATAGGATAACCAGCTGTTGTCATGCTGTAGATACCTTCGTTCTTGATTGTTTCAAGTTCGCAGGATTCGTAAGCGATAACCTTGTTGAGACCGAGAACGTCTTCTGTCTCAAACATTACCTTGTATACGCCGCCCCATGCGAGTTCGTCGTCGTGTTCGCCAACGAGACCGAGGTCAGCAGCTGCTACGTAGTATGTTTCTGCACCGATTGTGCCATCTTCATAAAGAATGCTGAAGCCAACATAGCCAGCAGGAACGTCGCCGGAAGCGATGTCTGTCTTTGTGATGATGATGTTGGTCCATGCGATGCTGAGATCAAATACTGTTTCAGCAAGTGTGGTACCAGCCTTGTTTGTTGCGAAGAGTGTGTTGTAGATGATCTGAGCAACTACTTCTCTCTTCAGTGTGTCTGTGAACAGAACGCCGGTGATACCGTCGTCGAGACCGAGGTTGATAGCTGTTTCAATGTAACCCCAAGGATATGCGAGGTCATTGTAACCGAGTGCACGTACAGCCATTGTGAGAGCATCCTGGTATGTGATGCCGTCTGTGGGGCCGAACTTGCCATTGCCGTAACCTTCGATTACGCCCTTCTGGTTAACATAGGAGATAGCACCGTAGTACTTCTCTGCTGCTGTACCAGCGAGGTCTGTGAATTCGGAACTGTTGAGGATACCGTCTTCCCAAGTTGTGTCATCTGTCCAACCTGTGAGGATACGGCCCATGAACAGTGCCATTTCGTAACGCTGGATGTCATCATATACACCCAGAACGCCTTCGCCCTTACCATGCATAATGTCATATGCTACGAGGAACTGAACTGCTTCATAGTAAGCAGATGCAGTTTCGTCTACTTCTACAGGAGCTTCGTCTGTAAGAACTGTGTCTTCAGCGAAGATCATGGAAGCGCAAGACAGCATCATGATAAGAGCAAGAATCAGAGAAAGAATCTTTTTCATCTTTATCTGTGCTCCTTTAAAAAAATATATTTTTTTGTAGACTAAAGAGAAAAATCCCCCCCTTAGTCTGCACACATATATTACCATAACAATATTTTCTTTACAAGATATTACCTCAAAGTGTAATATTTCTGTAATATTAAAGGCTGTTTAATATTACAAACAGCCTGTTTTTATGTTATTTTTGCATTATTTTTCGGATTTCGCCTGCCGACGACACCAGATTTAGAGCCTCGCACAGGGCATTTACCGTCATATTCGGGGGCAATCCCAGGGCTTTACACAGGTATTTCCGGTTTTCGGAGGAATTTTCTCCGCCGTTGAGCCCCATTTCGTACATGAAAGCCTTTGTTACAGGCTCCCGCTCGGCAGATTCCGCCGTTTTTGCGCCGTTCTCAACAATTTCCGGGTTCGCCGCCGCAAAATCCTCGAATATTTCACGAAGGATCTCCGCGGGAATACCCTCTACGCCGAGGAATCCCTCCTTGGACGGGGCAGATTTGCGCCTTTCCTTCCCTTCAATCTGGGGAATATACAAGTTATACACCTTGATTCCGCCAAGCATCCCTTTCAAGTGGGATCTGATCACCGTTCCGCCGCCGTCGCTGTCGCTGAGGATTATTACTCCGCGGCTGCCAAGTCTTCTGATAAGCGCTTTTTTCTCGTCAGATCTGAACACTCCAAAGCCGTCGGTAGTAATTATGACCCCCCCAACCACGCCTGAGAGCTTTGCCTTGTCGTATTTGCCCTCGACGATTATGGGTATATTAAATTTCAGCAAACCGCCACCTCCCAGCGCGTATATAATACTATATATAGTAATGAAGGAAACCGTCAAATCAGTCTGAAGTTATGCAGATGTCTATGTTTTTCTCGTTTTAATTTTAGACTTAAGCCTAAAATTATTTGCCGCAAACAAGCCGTTCTATAGCAATGTAGCCACCCACACCGGATTTGATCTGCCTGTCAGCTTCGCAGCAACGCTCAATAGCACGGGCAAAATACTTGAGATCAGCCATTTTTGCCGCGCGATAGTAGAGCCCCGCCCTGTATTCGTTCATTTTCATTGATTTTGCGTAGTCCGCCTTGTCTCTGCCGTCAGCAATAAACGCAGCAGCAGCAGAAAGATCAGCAAAAACCTTGGTGATCTGAGAAAGAACGAATATGGGATCCTCTTTTTTGCGCATTTTTGTGTTAAGACACTTCAGTGCTTCGCCCGTGTTCCCCTCAAGGATGCAGTTTGCAAGGCGGAAAGCGTCGTCCTCTTCCGTTCTGGAAATGCAAGCGTACACGTGGTCGGGTGACACCGTTTTTGCCCCTTGAGCGGCCGCATATGCACCTATCTTACCTATTTCACCGATAAGCCTGTACATACTTTTTCCGCAGGCGGATATAATTATCTGGCCTACCTCACCGGGAAGCTCCAGCCCATATTCGCCGAAATGCCTGCTCATCCAGCGGACAAGCCGTGAGTCAGACTGATATGCAAACTCCACGCATTTCATAATCTTACCCGCCGCAGCAAGGAAAGGTGATGGCCTTTTCGCGGTTCCGGGGTCAAAACCACCGGACGTGGCCTTTATTATGAGAACCGTGTCGCCGTAATCGTTTTCTGCGTGCTCCGAAAGAAGCTCCAGAAGCGCGGTCTTTTCCTTTTCTTTCAGAGAATCAAGTGCCGCAAAGGAAACGGTGATAAGCTTTTGCGCCATCATCATAGGCGGTGCAAGCAAAGCGTCGTTCAGCGCACCGAGATCAAGTTCTCCGTCACCAAAGGTAAAATCAAAAGAGTTAAATGAGGCAAAGCTGTCGTCTTCTCCCACAACAAGCTTTTTGATCTCTGCGGCACGGTGATTTTTCATATAATCCTCGTCGCCCCAGAAAAAATACATTCCGGATACATTGCCGTTTTTCAGTTCAATGGAAAGCTCGTTTTCCGTCATACAATCACCTCCGGAATCATAAACTTACAATAAAATAAAATATAATTAAAGATATATTAACAAAAACAAAATATAATAATTACAGAACAGACAAACCAAGGAGGAACTATGGCTAACATTATTGATTATCTTTCGTGGCGAGGAGATCTCACCTTTGCATTATCCCCTTTTTGCGAAGTGGACAACCTAATTTTGTCTATGCTGTCATTTATCAATTATTCAGGCATCGTTCCCACAGATCAGCTCGGAACCCCGGTCAAGCTGTCGGATTGCTATAAAAAGAAGAAAGCTCTTAATTCCACGGAACACTTCGGTAAGATAATTCCCGCGGTCACATACGATCTGTTCGTTGCCGCAGCTACTTCAAAGCGGTTTGAGGACACGTACGTTACCTTTTACAAGGACGAGACAAGCGTATCTGAAACCAAGCAGTTTGCCGCTGTCACGTTTATCCTACCGGACAATTCTCTGTTTGTTGCATACCGCGGAACGGACGATTCAATTGTGGGTTGGAGAGAAGATTTTAACCTGAGCTTCTCCACTCAGACCATGTCGCAGAAGGCTGCCGTTGATTATCTCACAAGCATCGCTTCGGTTTTCGGCGGAAAGATTCGCCTGGGCGGTCATTCAAAGGGCGGAAATCTGGCGGTATATGCCGCAGTTTTCTCGGGCAAGGAGATCCGCAACCGGATCATTACCGCGTACAGCAACGACGGCCCCGGATTTGTTGAGGAGATCGTCCAGTCTGCAGAGTTCAAGGAAATGGAGCCGAAGATATACACAATAGTGCCCCAGTCCTCCCTTATAGGAATGCTTCTCGAGCACAAGGAAGAATACCACGTGATCGAGTCCACCAACAGAACGGGAGTCTTCCAGCACAATCCATTTTCCTGGACGGTACTTGGAACTTCGTTTATTCACCTTGACAGTCTGTCGAAAAGCGGCAAGCGGCACGACGAGGTTATCACCAACTGGTTGGGCAGTATATCCGCTGAAGAAAGACGGGTATTCACAGAAACCCTGTTCAACGTTATCGAGTCTACAGGCGCCACCACTCTGACCGAGCTGTCGGACGATCAGTTTACGAAGATCGCCACCGCAGTCAAGGCATACAACGGTCTCGCCAAGGAAACCAAGGAGCAGATGTTCACCTTTATAAAGAGGCTGGTATCTGCAATACGTCAATAAAATTATACTATGCGCCAAAAGAAAAGTCAAGCGTTAGCTATATCGCCACGTCTTGACAACCTTACCGCAAAATGATATAATTTCTAATTGTATAAATAACATTTCAGATTAGAGTACAGGAAGTAAAATAATATGGGTTTGTGGGAACTGTTTATTATTGCCGTGGGGCTTTCAATGGACGCCTTTGCCGTTTCCGTTTGCAAGGGATTGTCCGTCAGCCGCGTCAAGCTTAAGCACGCGCTTATTTGCGGAGCTTGGTTTGGCGCATTCCAGGCACTTATGCCCGCGCTCGGCTATCTCCTCGGCACACAGTTCAAGGAATATATCGAGTCTGTTGACCACTGGATCGCCTTTGTGCTTCTGGGAATCATCGGCGCAAACATGATCCGCGAAGCGCTGTCAAAAGAAGAAGAGGAGTGCAACTGCTCCTTTGGCTTCAAAGCGATGCTTTTAATGGCAGTAGCCACCAGCATTGACGCTTTGGCAGTTGGTGTGACCTTTGCGTTCCTTGGTGTTAACATCCTCGCGGCAGTGCTGTTCATTGGGGTCATCACCTTTACCCTCTCCGCAATCGGCGTAAAGATCGGCAACATCTTCGGAGCAAAATACAAGTCCGTGTCCGAATTTGTGGGCGGTGCTGTGCTGATCCTCATGGGTCTGAAGATCCTGCTCGAGCATCTGGGGGTAATAAACTTTTGATTAAATAACGTCTCCCACCCGGTGAGGCGTTTTTATTTGCCCTCTCTCTTGCAATTCTCTACCTTATATGTTATAATGATAATTGGGAAAGAATATCCCTCATATTAATGAAAACACGAGGCAAAATATGGCTAAAAAACAAAAAGATCCCAAGGTTGGCATTGTCGGTGGACAGGCCGTTCTTGAGGGCGTAATGATGAAATCCGGTGATCGCTGCTCCCTGGCAGTAAGAACACCTGACGGCATTGTTGTTGACAATACAAACGAAACCTCTCTCAGAAAGAAATATAAGATCTGCAATATTCCCATTATCCGCGGCTGCGTTTCCTTTATTGAGCAGCTTTTCTCCGCAATGAATATGCTTACCAAATCTGCGGATATGCAGGGTATCGACCTTGACGAGCCTGAAACAAAATTCGAAAAGTGGCTTACAGAGAAGCTGGGCGACAAGCTTATGGCAGTTGTCGGCGGCATCGGTATGGTGCTTGGTATAGTTCTTGCAATGGGACTGTTTTTGCTTCTGCCCACTTACGCAACACGTGGCATTGACTGGCTCGCCGGCGGCTTCATCGGCAAGTTTGCCATTCTTCGCTCCTTTATCGAAGGTCTGATCCGCATTATCATCTTCGTTCTGTACGTTTGGTTGGTATCATTTATGCCCGATATACGCAGAACTTACGAATATCACGGTGCAGAGCACAAGTCTGTTGACTGCTTTGAAAAAGGGCTGGAGCTGACCCCCGAAAATGCAATGAAGTGCAGCAGGTTCCACCCCCGTTGCGGAACAAGCTTCATTTTCGTAATGCTTATTATCTCAATCATCGTTAACTCTTTCCTTGAGTGGGATGTGGTTTGGATCCGCTTCGCATCAAAGCTTATTACCCTGCCCCTTATCATTGGCGTAGGTTACGAATTCATCCGCTATGCAGGCGCACACAACAATATTCTCACAAAGATCCTCTCCGCGCCCGGTCTGTGGATGCAGAGAATCACTACACAGGAGCCAGATCTGGCACAGCTTGAGGTTGCACTCGTTGCGCTAAAGAATGCGATCCCCGCAGAGTTTGGAGGAATCGACGAGCCCAACTATGATCCAGAGACCAAAAAGATGATAAAGCCCCAGTCCGAAGAAGAAAGCCCCGAAAATCCCACAGAGGACGCAGCGGAATGACTCTTTCGGAAATAGCGGAGGCTCTGAAAAACGCCGGAATTGAAGCAGCGTCACACGAGGCTTTCCTCATAATGGAGCATTTCTCCGGCAGATCCCGGGCATATCTTATGGCAAACCGGGACTTTGACCTTGATTCTCCCGAAATGGCAAAGGCCGTATCCCGACGGGTCGAAAGATACCCACTCCAGTATATTTTCGGTGAGTGGGAATTTTGCGGTCTCACCTTTACGGTAAATGAAAATTGCCTTATCCCCCGCCCCGACACGGAGGTCATAGTAGAGGCGGCTGTCAGATCCCTGAAAAAAGGGGGAGCCGTACTTGATCTTTGCACAGGCTCGGGCTGTATTCTTGCAGCGGTGCTGAAGCTGTCCGGAAATACAAACGGCACTGCCGTTGAGCTATACCCCGAAACCGCAGAGGTGGCAAGGGGAAATTTCGCAACCCTTGGATTAACGGAAGTAACCGTGATTGAAGGGGATGCGACAACTGATCTCTTCTCGGAGAACATTAAGTTTGACGTGATAACCGCAAATCCCCCATATGTTACAGCTGACGAAATGCTCACCCTGGAGCCGGAATTATCAAGCGAGCCACCTCATGCACTGACAGACGGCGGCGACGGGTTGTCGATCCTCGAGAAGATCATCGAGATATACCGCCACCACCTTACCCCGGCTGGAACAATGGTCTTGGAACACGGCTTCGCGCAAGGGGAATGCATCCGAAAAATCGCCGAAGACAACGGCATGACTTATGAGAAAATAACAGACTACGGCGGAAACACCAGGGGTGCCGTACTCAGAAACAAATAAATACAAGGAGAAAGCGATCACCGCAAGTCGACACTATGAAAATAGAAATATTTGACACCACTCTGCGCGATGGCGAGCAGGGCGCCGGTGTGGAATTTTCCGACCACGATAAGCTTCGCGTTATTCACGCCCTTGACGCTCTTGGCGTATCATATATTGAGGCAGGAATGATAACCGATGAGCGCAGCGCGGCCTTTTTCGATTCTCTCCGGGATATCAAGCTTGAAAATGCACGGCTGGCAGTATTCACACAAACCTGCAAGGCAGGAGAAAAGCCCGAAGACAACCGCCTGCTCACCCTTGCGGCAAATGCCCCCGTGCCCGTAGCAGTTATTTTCGGCAAAGCCTGGCTTTATCAGGTTACAGACGTGCTTGGCACTACAGCCGATGAAAATCTCCGCATTATCCGCGACAGCATCAGATTCCTCCGCGCCGCAGGCAAAGAGGTTATCTTCGATGCAGAGCATTTCTTTGACGGATACGCAGACTCCCCTGAATTTGCCATGTCCGTTATCCGCGCGGCATATTCCGCAGGTGCATCACGTGTGGTACTGTGCGATACAAACGGCGGTATGCTACCCGACGTAGTAGGACTTATAACAAACGCAGTTTGCGAGAAATTCCAAAATATCGGCATCCATTGCCACAACGATATGGGTATGGCGGCGGCTTGTACAGTATCCGGCGTGCTTTCAGGCGCAACACAGGTTCACGCTACAGTTTCCGGTGTTGGCGAGCGTTGCGGTAATGCTAATATGAACACACTTATTCCCGTTCTTCAACTTAAGCTTGGCTTTGACTGCATCGGCGACAAGATATCAAACCTCACCCGTACTGCCAGAACGATCAACGAAGCAGCTAATCTCTCTTTCAACGAAAACGAGCCATTTGTCGGCGGTTACGCGTTCACTCATAAGGCGGGTACACATATTGACGGAGTGAGAAAAGCACCCAGATCATTTGAGCACATCTCTCCCGCCACCGTAGGAAACGATCGAAATATCGTAGTCAGCGGTCTCAGCGGCCGCAGCGCGATCATCGACAAAATGGGCGCATATCTCTCCGAAACAGACGGTACCTTCTCAAAGGATGACCCGCGAGTTATCCGCGCATCCGAGCTGATAAAGGAGCGTGAAGCAGCAGGATACGATTACGAGGATGCCGGCGCATCCCTTGCGCTTGTTATCGACGAGGCCCTTGGCAGACGCCGTCACTTCTTCAAGCTTCTCAGTCTCAAGGTTATCGTTGATGAAAACGCATCAAAATCCGACAAAACCGAAGACAAAAACTTCTTCACCGCATCTGCTGTGGTAAAGATCGCCGTTGACGACAAGGAATACCTCACCGCAGGCGAAGGAAACGGTCCCGTTAACGCAATCGACTCGGCTCTCCGCCGTGCGCTTATGCGGTTCTACCCGGCAATCGCCAATATGCATCTGACCGACTACCGAGTTCGTGTCCTTGACTCAAACGCAACTGCATCAAATGTTCGCGTTTCCATTGAATCCACCGACGGCAAGTCTGTTTGGCGCACCATCGGAGTTTCCTCCGACGTTATCCACGCCAGCTGGCAGGCCCTTTGCGATTCTGTTGAATACATGCTCGGCAAGGAGCAGGCAAAATAATCCACCGAAAGGCTACATACAACAGTGAACACCGTAATTATTCTCTTTGGCGGCCGCTCATCAGAGTACGAGGTCTCCCTTTCCTCTGCAACCGGTGCCTACAACAACATAGACAAAGAAAAATACAACGTTCTCCTCGTTGGAATCACCCGTGAGGGCAGATTCTATCTTTACGAGGACGACTCCACACTAATTGCTCAAGATAAGTGGACAGAGGGGAAAAAATATCCCTTGTCTGTTGATCTCTCCGACGGTACTGTTTCCGTTGACCGCGATGGCAAGATCGAGCACATCAAGGTTGATGCTGTCCTTCCTATGATCCACGGCAAATTCTGCGAGGACGGAACCCTCCAGGGGCTTTTCGCAGTTGCGGGAATTCCCGTTGTAGGCTGCGACTGTCAGTCCTCTGCAGTTTGCATGGACAAAGCCGTTACCAAGGCAATCGTTGCAGCTGAAACCGGCGTACCTCAGGCAAAAGCAGTGGTTATCAAGACCGCTGATGCAAAAACCTCCTGTGACATCGCAAAGATCCGCCTGGAATGTGAGGAAAAGCTTGGTTATCCCATGTTCGTCAAGCCCTCCCGTGCAGGCTCGTCAGTTGGTGTCAGCAAAGTGAAATCCGCCGAAACCTTTGAAAAAGCAGTAATCGCCGCTCTGACTGAAGACTCCAAGGTGCTTATTGAAGAGTGCATCATCGGCAGCGAAGTTGAGGTTGCTGTTCTTGAGGAAAACGGCCAGTACACCGTGGCGCACCCTGCTGAAATCGACAGCGGCTCTGCTGAATTCTACGACTACGAAACAAAGTACATCAGCGATGCATCTTCTTTCTACCTTCCCGCACGTCTCCCCTTGGAGAAGCAGGATGAGGTTCGCGGATATGCTGAAGCAATATTCAAGGCACTCGACTGCAGCGGATTCTCCCGAGTGGATTTCTTCTATACCCCCGACGGACGCTTCGTATTCAACGAGATCAACACCCTCCCGGGCTTTACTCCCATCTCAATGTACCCGAAAATGATGGTGAACGAAGGAATCAGCTACTCCGAGCTTCTTGACAGGCTCATCAAAACTGTGCTGTAAATAAAAAAACAATCGGTAACTCAAACGCGAGTTGCCGATTTTTTTGTTTGACTATCAATAACAGCCTTTGCGTTTCATTACATCTCCGCCGTATTTCATCTCAAGCTCTGCGGAAAATCCTATTCGCTGTGACACAAGCTTTGTCTGGGCAAAGTGAGAGCCGCTTGCAATAGCGTACTCACCGTATCGCTGGCGGAGAGAGTCAACAGCCGACTCCAGGGCAAGGATATTCCCCTCCCAACGGGTGTCGCGGAACATATCAACCTGCTCAGGGGAGCCTGCGTTATCCAGGTAAATTGCACGTACAGAAACACTGCGGATATCGTTTCGCCAGACGTGCTTCTTGCGAAACACCTCGATAGCACCACGGCGTATCTCACGGGTAAGCTGTGTGCTGAATTTGAATTTCATTTGATATTCTCTGACAGATAGGTCATTTTCGCGGATCCCAACAGCAACGCCACCGCATCTGAGCCCCTCTCGCCGCAGCTTTGTGCCGATCTCCTCCACAAGCTCACCGATAAGGTCACACACCTCTGCGTCACTTGTAAGGTCAGCCGTGGTCGTAGTGCCGTGGCCAATGGATTTCACAGGGCAATGTTCCTCCATATCCATTACCGGGGAATTTTCAAGCCCGTTTGCATATGCCCAAAGCATAACCCCCACCTTGCCGAGATATGACTGCATGAGATTCCTCGGACATCTGGCTATGTCACCGATAGTGGAGATTCCCCTCTGCGACAGCTTGTGGGCGGTTTTTCTCCCCACGCCCAGCATTTCTCCGGCAGGCAGGTCCCATATCTTTTCTCTGAAATTCTCCCGCTCGATCACCGTCACCGCATCAGGCTTTTTCATGTCCGATCCAAGCTTGGCAAATATTTTATTAAAGGACACCCCAACCGAAATGGTAAGTCCCGTTTCTCGTTTTACTGTTTCGCGGATCTGATTAGCGATCTCCTCTCCGCTGCCGAAAAGGTACTGGCTTCCCGTCACGTCAAGATAGCACTCGTCGATTCCCAAGACCTCGATCTTGTCTGTGTATCTCTCGTAGATCCGGCGCACGTCCAGGGAATATTTGCTGTATTTCTCGTAATGCGGACGGAGCACTACAAGATCGGGGCATTTTCCGCGAGCCTGCCAAAGTGCCTCCCCTGTGCTGACTCCAAACGCTTTTGCTATATAATTTTTCGCAAGCACGATCCCGTGTCTCTCCTCAACCGAGCCGCCAACAGCCACGGGGCGGTCACGAAGCTCCGGATGTTCAAGCAGCTCAACCGACGCAAAATAATTATTGAGATCGCAGTGGAGTATCACGGGAGACTTTGACCGTTTTATGGACGTAGACATCGAATACGTCTGCGGCATTTTGAAAAAGGGCGCGTGTGCCACTATCCCCACCTCCGTTTTTATCCCTTCTGAACATTTGTTCTTGTTGTGTTTATATTATACACGGATTTTCCTGGGTTGTCAATAGTAAAAGGTGGAAAACAGGCCAAAAACCGAAATTTTGTTCGTTTTTCGATTAACAAAAAAGCTGTGCTCCGAAGAGTACAGCTTGATTTGTTTTTATTTAATTCTTGCCGTAGCCGTCGATGTCCTCACCGCCAAGAACTCTCGGCAGGTCGTTGATAACCTTTTCAACCAAGTCGTTGGTTGTGTAGAACTCGCCCTCTCCGTCTACAACCACAAACACCTTGCCTCCACTTATGTGACCGGTGGATGCTTCGTAGTGCTGATAGAACTCGTACTTAACCGTCTCGCCGTTTGCCTTGTCAATAGTCATAGTGAGGATCAGCTTTGACTTGTCAGCAACCAGAGCGTTTTTGTCTTCCTCCGACAGGCTTGTGTACTGCTGATTTGTAATGTTCAACAGAGACAGGTAGAACTGACGGAAGTTGGTAACAGAAGAGTTGGGAATGTGAGTTCCGGATACGGTTTCGGTAACGTCAAGGATCGTTTTGTCCTCTTCGTTTGAATCATGCTTCAGAACGAACTCTGCGTTTACGCCGTGCTTTTCGCTGTAAAGCTTGATCTTGTCTACCTCTGTAATGGAAAGGTAGAAGGGTCTGGACTGGATCCAGGCAAACTTGTCGCTGCCCACCCAAGGCAGGCTGTCTTTCTGGATTTTGCAGATTATCTGGTATCCCGTAACGTTTGAAACAGCGTAGAAACTACCGTCCGACTGCTGCTTTGAGAGATACAGCGCATAGTTTATGCCGCCAAATGTGAAGTGCACTCTGTATGCAGGATTGAGAAGCCCGTATTCCATGAGAGAGGCCTCGCCCTTTACCAGCGCCGCAACGTTACTGCCGGTGAGATCAACCATAGTGTACATGGCGTTGAGGTAAGTGTCGGTATTAAGGTCGTACAGAGTTTCCTTGGATTCGTGAATGGGGTACACCAGCGCAAGCTGAATAGTCTCCGCATCATCCGGGGAAATTCTGTCAACTGCAACGAAAGGCTCATCTCCGTGGTACAGTATGAAATTATCCGCAAGATAATAGTCTGTTTTGGTAAGTCCGAGAATCAGAACCGGGTCAATAATAGCTGTTACAGGATTAAGAATGGTATCCGCCAAGCTGGAGCCCACCATATAAACTGCATTTCTTCCCTCAAGGCGAACATAATATCCGCCGCCCGACAGAATCTGGTCGCCTACGTAAACCGTAACAGTTCTGCCGTCAAGGGTCGTAACTGTCCAGGATGCCTGGGGATCGTCAAGGCCGTATTCCGCATACTCCTCTTCGCTTATATCTCTGGCAACTCTGCGCTGTGCAACGGGAGTACCTGTAGTAACCACCAAACTTGCGAAAAGCTCCGGGTTGAACGTAAGGTTTGAATATCCTCTGAGCTGGAATGCGTCAGAAGAGTCACGGAAGATCTCAAACTTGCCGTAGCTGTTCTCCACTACGATACTCTGCATATTGGAGCGGGGGATCGATTCAAATATATAGAAATTGGTCAGCTTATCACTGATCTTAACCTCTCCCTCCATAAGCTCGAGTCCATTGCCCACGTCGTCGTTTTCCATAAGCATAGGACGTATAACAATGAAATACAAAGCAAGGAGAGCGACGAAAAGAGCGGCAAGCACAATGATAAGGGTTCTTTGCTTCTTTATTTTCATGAGTGCTTTCTCCTGATGAGAACTACAGCGCCACATATTGTGATAATAATGGGGATAATGAGAGTCATTGCGGCTGTCAGCTTCATTGCTTCTGCTGTGGTAATTGTAATGCTGCCTTTGTCAAAGGGCTTGTAATTAAGAACAGCAAGGACTCTTTCTCTACCCGTTGCTTTCATGGTGGCGGCGATAATATCCTCGTTGGCAAATGCGCCGGAGTTGATGTATCCGTCACCGGCAAATGTGGGAGAGCCTACCGCCATAACGTAGGAGTAGTAGTACTCGTTGTCCACGATTCTGGATTCTCTCGCAACTGCAACAACGTTATAGGAGCCTGTTTCTTCCGGAACACCGTTGACTACAAGCTCGGAGGAGTCATAAGAAGTAAGAACGGGGGATACGATACGTGTACCGCCCAGAGTTTCCTTCAGTTCCCACAGAATGTTAATGGGAGTTGCCTTGCGGATAAGGGTTTTTGGAGGAGTTGCAAGGGTGTTGAGGTCGGAGTAAATGGATCCGCCCATTGTATCGGGCACGTACTGTGCAACTATTGTATATCCGTCAACGGACATAGAGTTGCCGTAGTCGCGCACTGTGGTGTTAGCAGTAAACGCAATACCCCACTCCTCAAGAAGCTCGTTGAGATTTGTCAGGTTTCCAACGTATTCGGGATCACAGAACACGATAAGGCAGCCATAATTGTCAAGGAACTTGTCGATCTTTTCGATCTCGTTCTTTGCCTGGTCCTCTGCCTCGGCTCCGATGAAATCATACATAGGATTGTATATCACAAGGACACGGCAGTCTGCGGGAAGCTCATCCTTTGCAAGGTCAGCGGTCTGAACCTCGTATCCGTTCTCGGAGAATACCACGCCAAGGCTCACAGCGCCATCAAGAGATTCACCGTGCTGGGTTGTGAACACTACCTTGGGGCTGTCAGTCTGGGTTACCTGCATAATACCGGAAATAAGTCTCTTTTCACCGTTGTATGCCCAAGCGGTTGAAAGGTCTGTATTATCATCGCAGGTAAAGAACGCCGCAATACTGAAAACGCGGATCTCGCCGTTGCTTTCCACTATAACGGAATAAGGGTCAATAGCGGTAGCGGAGGTATTGTAAAACTCGTGGAAGAAGGAGGGATTTTTTACAACATCAACGCATTCAACATTAATGTTGGGGAATTCCTCCTGGAGCTGAATGGCTGTTGTATAAACGTATCTGGTATAGTCGGAATATACACCTGTAAGAAGCACGTCAGGTTCGCTGGCGAAGTAGATATTTACCTCCTCGGTTATATCAGACATAACGTCCTTTGCTTCCTCGGAAAGGGAAAATACCTGCTTTTCGGTCATATCAATGTACCACATATACTTTTCAGCAAGTGCGGTAAATATTACGTTGAAGATAATAACAAAGGCAACAAATGCAATGGTAAACGCAGTAGCAAGTGAGCCGTACTTCAGCTTTTTACTGATAATGGAATTTCTCATTACAGCCCCTCCTTACGCATATCTTCTTCTCTCATAAATGCGTACGCTGAGGAACAGAAATACTGCAGTTATGGAGAGATAGTAAACAGTTGCGGATATGTCGAATATACCGAACATGAAATTGTTGTAACGGGAGTAAACGGATATCCAGCTGAGGATATATCGAATGAAATAGGAGTCAATAAAGGAATTGAAGAGGGATACTCCCGCGAATACTGCGAGAATTCCCATTGTGCCGACACACGCGGTAACAGCACTTTCAGTCAGAGAAGACATGAAAAGTCCCACAGCAATAAAGCTCATGCCGATAAGGAGCATTGCGATAAGTCCGCCAACAGCCTTTCCTACGTTGGGTTCACCGTATGCGAACATAGGCAAGTAGTAGAGGCAGCTCACAATGACAGAACCGCCGAACATAGTAAATGCTGCCAAGAACTTTGCCATAACGATACCCACAATAGACACGGGAGCGGTCATAAGAAGCTGCTCTGTGCGAGTGCGTCTCTCTTCCGCAAAACTACGCATTGTAAGAATCGGGATAATAACAATGTATCCGAATATCATTGTCTGGAAATAAGAGGCGATATCGGAGGTCATTGAATAGTAAGTAGACATACCGAATATAAATCCGGAGATTGCAAGAAATACTGCAACAAACACAAATCCGAGAGGAGTGGTAAAGTATGTGCGCATTTCTTTTTTGTAAATTGCAAGCATTACTTTCTTCCTCCTTCTTCGGTTTTATCCATAATTCTGATGAATACTTCTTCAAGATTCATTTGAGCTACCTCAAGTCCGAGTATGGGTCTGCCCTCTTTGCTCATTGCGTAGAAAAGAGGCTTGCGGATGTCAACACCGGGCTGGGACTCGATCAGATAAGTATAGCTGTCAAGCTCCCTCTCACCCGTGGCGTCCACTCTGGTCACACCGGCGATACTGCGGAGAGATGCCATAACCTCTCTCTGAGGTCCGCAGATCTTTACCGTATAACGGCGATTGTCCTGCACCACCTGAGCGATGCTTTCGGTCTTTTCGTCAGCCACGATCTTTCCTTCGTTGATGATAATAATACGGTCGCAAACGGCCTGCACCTCGGAAAGTATGTGAGTTGAGAGAACAACGGTGTGAGTCTTGCCCAAGTTTCTGATGAGGTTGCGGATCTCAATGATCTGCTTGGGGTCAAGGCCAACCGTAGGCTCGTCGAAAATGATGATTGGGGGATTTCCCACAAGGGCCTGGGCGATACCGACTCTCTGGCGGTAGCCTTTGGACAGGTTCTTGATAAGTCTGCCGCGGACATCGTCGATCTTTGTAACCTGGCGCACCTCTTCAAGATGCTTCTTGCGGTTAAGCTTGCAGCCCTTGATCTCGTAAACGAAATTCAGGTATTCGTCAACGGTCATATCAATATAAAGGGGCGGCTGCTCGGGCAAAAATCCGATAAGCTTCTTTGCTTCGTCGGGGTTTTCAAACACGTCAACTCCGCCAACACGCACTTCCCCAGAGGTAGAGGACAGGTATCCCGTGATAATATTCATAGCTGTGGATTTTCCTGCGCCGTTTGGGCCCAGGAATCCAACAATTTCACCCTTGTTCACAGTAAAGCTGACGTCGTCAAGGGCGTATTTTGATCCGTAATTCTTGCAGAGATTTTTTATCTCAATCATAAGAGCCGTTTATCCTCCGATCCGAATGGATAGATTTACATAGTTACTGATTATACTATTATATCACGGATTTGTAAATAAGTCTTGAACAAAAGAGGGCACGAGGCCCCCTTTGTGTGATTTTTTAGTGTTGTGATGCTGAAAACCGTTTTTCTTTACGGAAGGATGACGATTCCTGCGCCCATTGTTCCACGTTTGCCGTGGCTGGCTCGATGGGAGAAAAATATGTCTGGGGCACAGGCACTGCAATATGGAGAGACGTCGATCAGCTCCCGCAGCACTCCGGAGCCGCAGAGGATCTCAATATTCATCCCCGCAAGATCAGCCATATATTTCCCGGGCTTACCCGATGGTTTAATATGCCGCCCTGCAAAATCCCGTGACTGATGAGCAGAAACCGCCTCGTAAAAAGGATCGTCCACCTCGTAGCAGCAGGCCTTGATATGTGTGCCAACAGCGGCACGTATACTTTCTCTCACGCAGCCGAGACCGATCATTTTCTCCACAGCTTCCCCGGCGATTCCGAGGACTGTGCCCCGCCAGCCTGCGTGAACAGCACCGATCACCGGAGACGAATCTGCCCGTTTCCCGCAGAGGAGAATTGGAACGCAGTCAGCAGTGCGGATAATTGGCATAACTCCGGGCACGTCGGTAACGAATCCGTCGGCATCCTCGCCCCACGGCAGAGAATATCCCTCCCCTGCGTTTGAAGAATCAACAATTCGCACCCGTGCGGAGTGTATCTGATTTGTGCGGACAGTGCTCTCCCCGCCGAGCAGTCCATCTGACACAGCGCGGGCGAATATGTCCGTGTTCCGAGCTACGTTTTCGGGTGGATCCCCAAGCCCATCGGTAAGGTTCAAGGATGCAAGGTGCGCTATTGTACTCACGCCCCCTTCTCTACCCGAAAATCCGTGAGCAACCCGAGGATCGCTGATAATATCGGAGCGATAAATTATGCCGTTTTTCGAGAACATACGCCACCTCCGTGATTGACAAATACAAAATAAAGCCGCGATGAGATTGCCTACCGCGGCTTATTTGTGATGTGTGTATTTTACCTTTTTCTCTTTAGCGAGAGAAAAAGGTAACGAAAAAGAGAACTATTTTCTAACGCTTGGGTGTTTCGAACTCTGCGGAGTTCGACCAGCGACGCTGTCTTTGGACTCTGCCAACTTTTGAAAAAGTTGGATCAAAACTTTATGCAATAAAGTTTTTACTTAACTTCAATAATGGATTCGTCCCACATTTCGGGTGCTTTGAATCCGAGAAGGTTAACAACAGTCGCCGCTACGTTGGAAAGACCGTATGCGCCGTCCTTCTTAACGGTGTAAGAATCAGCATACTTGTTGTCGTAGATAATGCAAGGAACAGGATTAAGGGTGTGGCTGGTCTTTGCCTTCATTGTGCCGTCCTTGTTATACTTGATGCCCTTTGTTTTCTTGTCAAGCTCAGCCATTTCGTCAGCGTTACCGTGGTCTGCTGTGATAACTGCTACGCCTCCCACCTTGTCAATGACGGGAAGGATTCTGCCAAGCTGCAAATCAAGTGCTTCCATGGAGCAAACAGTTGCTTCAAGGCTACCTGTGTGACCTACCATGTCACCGTTGGGGAAGTTAACTCTGAGGCAGTCGTACTTACCGGACTCAAGAGCCTCGATAAGTCTGTCAGTAATCTCAGCACACTTCATCCAGGGTCTCTGCTCGAAAGGAACGATATCAGAGGGGATCTCTTCGTAGGTCTCGTACTCATCGGAGAACTTGCCGCTGCGGTTACCGTTCCAGAAGTAAGTTACGTGACCGTACTTCTGTGTTTCGGAAATAGCGAACTGACGGATCTTCATATCAGCAAGGTACTCGCCCATTGTGTTGGTGATTTCCGGAGGAGAAACAAGGTAACGGGAAGGAATGTGAAGGTCACCGTCGTACTCAAGCATACCGGAGTAGATAACCTGGGGAACGCGAACACGGTCGAACTTGTCGAATTCTGCGCCACCTTCGAATGCCTTGGAAATTTCAATAGCGCGGTCACCGCGGAAGTTGTAGAAGATAACGGAGTCGCCGTCGTTAATAGTGCCGAGCGGCTTGCCGTTTTCAGCAATTACGAAAGGAGGAAGGTCCTGGTCGATAACCTTTGTTTCAGCGCGGTAGGTTTCGATAGCTTCGTGTGCGGATGCGAAATATCTGCCCTCGCCAAGCACGTGAGTCTTCCAGCCAAGCTCAACCATAGCCCAGTTAGCTTCGTAACGGTCCATAGTGATCTGCATACGTCCGCCACCGGAGGCGATCTTTACGTTGCAATTTTCGTCAGAAAGAGATGCGATGTATTCCTCAAAGGGATCAACGTAATCAAGAGCGGATGTTTCACCAACGTCACGGCCGTCGAGGAGTATGTGGATTCTAATGTTTTTAACACCTTCAGCCTTTGCCTGAGCAAGCATAGCTTTGAGATGGTCGATATGGCTGTGAACATTACCGTCGGAGAACAGGCCGATGAAGTGGAGTGTTGTGCCGTTTTCCTTAACGCCGCCAACGAGAGCCTTCCAAGTATCAGATGCGAACATCTTGCCGGATTCGATAGATGCGGAAACCAGCTTCGCGCCTTGTGCAAATACCTGGCCGGAGCCGAGTGCGTTGTGACCAACTTCGGAGTTACCCATATCGTCATCAGAGGGGAGACCAACTGCTGTGCCGTGAGCCTTGAGGGAAACCATAGGATAGTTAGCCATAAGCTTATCGAGATTAGGAGTGCGCGCCAGTTTAACTGCGTTAGCGCCTGTGTCGGGGGCAATACCAACGCCGTCCATTACGATAGTGAGAACGGGGCGGATGCCCTGGAAGTTTTCGTGCTTTGCGAGAGTTTTCATTTTGTTAGTCCTCTTTATTTAAATTTAATTTTGAGCTAATTAATTAAAAGTTTTTGATCCAACTTTTTTCAAAAAGTTGGCAGAGTCCGGAGACAGCGTCTCCGGTCGAACTCCGCAGAGTTCGAAATGCCCGGGCGTTTAAAAAAGTTTCTCTTTTGCTTCTTTTCTCTTCGCTAAAAGAGAAAAGAAGAGTAAAGCCTCATTCCGCCTTGCCTATAACATCATATATGTTATATATCTTCAGCCCTGCTTTCTCAGCCATACGGAATGTCTGACCGGCACCGCTGCGGTAATTTCCGCTGTAGTACGCTACACAGAACGACGAAAGCTCTACCATGGAGGCGTTTCGCCTTTTCATACAGTCGGGGATGTAGAAATCTTCTATGTAGTAGATAGCCGAGGCCAGCCCCTTGATCCGCTGATACTCACGAATCATGTCTACCCCATCTGCTCCGTTCCAGTTTAATGTCTGATTACGGCAAGGAAGAGCCAAAACAAGGTTAACGTCAATCCCCTGCTCTGCCGCACGGAGAATCCTTTGCTCCGCCAGCATATCAAACCCCAACGCACCGCCGCACACAAAATATCTGTATCCGGCTCTGTGAAGAATGGCAATAACGTGGTCGATCTTTTTGACGATCTCATCTATCCGATCAGCAGGGAGATGTCTGTGGCCGGTAAAACAAGCGGTGTTCTGCTTGTTCATCATTAAAGGCAAGTTCCGGGAAGCGTCCATCGTGGCATCTCCTTTCGGCGAAGTTTGTTGACAATCGGGGGAGATTGTGGTATATTTTAATTATATTAGAAATATCATTCAAACACGGAGGCACTATGGTAAAAATCAAAATTAACGATCCTGCTTTGTCAGCCACCGTGTGCAGTCTTATGGCACTATGCTCTATCCCCACGGGAGGGGGAGATATTCTGATCTGTGATTCACCGGAGCACGTTGAGGGTTGCCGCGGTGTCGTGGTTATATATCCGGATGATGGTTATCTCCAAAGCCACGAACACACAATTCTCCTTGGAGCATACGGCGAGAGATACATGCCTGTTGTGCGTCCTTTTTCCTTTGACCGCTTTTGTGAAACGGTAAGACAGCTTTTAGTAGAAAAGAATTCCCAGCCTCAAGCCCCGACACAAAGCCTGTCGATCACACCCGGCGGCACAGTAACCTACAACGGAATGTCTGCCGGACTATCCGAGCGGGAGTTGGCGCTGTTCGTTTATCTCCTCGAGCACAGAGGCCAAACCCTTTCAAGAGACGAGCTGAAAAGTGCCGTCTGGAAAAACGAAACAGGACAAGGAACGAATATCGTCGACGTGTATATAAGCTATCTCAGAAAGAAGCTTACTCCCATTTTCGGAAAAGGAGTTATTCTCAGCGAGCGAGGAGGAGGGTATTCCCTCAACCTTCCAAAGGAATAATTCCCGAAATTCCCCACTTTATATATTATATCACAAATTCAGGGGAAATACAGTTATTTTTATAAATATATTTTTATATTTTTTATTTCACTATTTTATTGAAAATAACTGTTTACTTTTTCTTACAAGTAGTATATAATGTAGTGTAAAGGAAAAGACAGCGATCGGGAAGAATAGAGCCAGGCCGATTTCCAGAGAGCGACGCCATAGCTGAAAGCGCCGCATTCGGTCCTCTGATGTGCGCCCGTGAGTCGGTTTGGCGAAGGATTACTGCGTAGCCGGACCCGCGTAACTGCGTTAAAGGTTTTTGAGATACAAATCAGAGTGGAACCGCGATTATTCGCCTCTGTCGGAAGCCAAAGTACAGGTAACCGATCGAGGCGTTTTTCTTTTGTTCACGGAGGTAATCAGATGGACTACAGACCTGAAATCAAAATAACATTTACAACAGCCATCGGCAAGGCGTTTTACCGCCAGATCATGGCAATAAAGGACGATATCGACGCGATCTGCGCCCGTGACCCTGCTGCGAGAAATCGTGCCGAGGTACTTATGCTGTACTCCGGTCTTCATGCCCTTATAATGTACCGCATTTCCCACGCGCTGCAGAAGAAAGACTTGAAGTTTGGGGCTCGCGCTGTGTCACAGCTTGCGAAATTCCTGACCGGTATCGAGATCCACCCCGGCGCAACGATCGGCAAGGGACTGTTTATCGACCACGGCGCCGGAGTAGTCATTGGCGAGACCGCAATAATCGGCAACAACTGCACCATTTACCAGGGCGTCACCCTTGGTGGTACAGGTAAAGAGATCGGAAAGCGTCACCCCACCCTCGGTGACAACGTCCTCGTAGGTGCCGGTGCCAAGCTTCTCGGCAACTTCACCGTTGGCTCAAACTCCAAGATCGCTGCAGGTGCGGTAGTTCTTGGCGACGTTCCCGAAAACTCCACCGCTGTGGGTATCCCCGCAAAGGTAGTCCGCCGCGACGGTGAAAAGATCAAGCCCGCTGAAGAGCTTGACCAGATCCACGTACCCGACCCCATCGAAAACGAACTCCAGGCTCTGCGCGACAGAATTGCTTCCCTTGAGGCAAGAGTTAAAACCGAACTGTAAAACGGAGGGTAATAATGACCGGAACAATCAAAAAAAGCGAATCAAAAATCAAGTCTTTCTTGAAATCAGTTTTAACAATAATTTTGGTCCTGCTCCTTTTCACAGGGGTGCAGTCTTTCATTGTAGGTATCGTCATGGGTATCGACCTTGCCAATGGGATAACGTCAGGCGAGCTGCCATACGAAGTTTTAAACGATTACGACGAGTTTGAAAAAGCTCTTCTTGAATCTGCGGAAAAGGTCAACGAAAAAGCCCTGCAGATTTCCCTTGTATCAAATCTTCTGACGATCCTCATCATTTGCCTCAGCTACACCATCAGAAAGAAATCCCCCATAGACGGCATGGACGTTAAATCCATCAGCTTCTTCAGAGTTATTTCCCTCCTTGTATTCGGTGTGGCTCTGCAGGTCTTTATTACAATCGCTCTTGGACTTATCCCCTTCCCCACAGAGATGTTGGATGAGCATTCGGCAGCATACGACGTATTCGAGGTAAACGACAGCCTCTTTTTGCAGATCATCAGCTCCGGTTTGATTACGGGCATTGCAGAAGAGCTGGTTTTCCGCGGAATCATCACAAATCACCTGCGCAGATATATGCACCCTGCGATCGCCGTGGTCATTTCCGCGCTGATCTTCGGTATGCTTCACCCCTCCACTCTGGCTATGGTATACGCTACAGTGATCGGAATTATTCTCGGCGCTCTTTACATCAAGTATGATTCCGTCGTGCCGTCGATCCTATGCCACATTGCCTTCAATTCCATGTCATGCCTCCTGGGTGTCATACCGGAGGAAGGCGCGTTCATTATACTGATCCTCTTTTTCATGTCAATTCCCACTCTGGTTTACCTAACCAGAAGCATATTCTTCAATTACCCCAACGCAGGAGACCTGCTGTTTGACGACAAAGGCAGGATCAAGCCGAGAAACCCAGAGGAAGCAGAAGTAATCACAAAGTTGCGACTCCTTAAGGAATCCGGCCAGATCACGGAACGGGATTTCAGGCAAATCGACCGGGATTGGGAAAAGGCAAAAAAAGCGAAAAAGCGCAAGTCTGCTCCCACCTCCCCCACCCCCGAAGAGATCGTAATCACCGACACCACCGTTACCGAAAACAACGAAAACAAAGGAGATTCAAACAACGATGAAACTTTATAATACACTAACCAAAAACCGCGACGAATTTGTAACTCACGAGCCCGGAAAGTGCACCATGTACACCTGCGGCCCGACGGTTTACCACTTCGCTCACATAGGCAACCTCCGCTCCTATATTATGGAGGATATTCTCGAGAAGTACCTCCGCTACACCGGTCTGGACGTTACACGCTGCATGAACATCACCGACGTCGGACACCTGTCCAGTGATGCTGACACAGGCGAGGACAAGATGCTCAAGGGTGCAAAGCGTGAGAAAAAGACAGTTATGGAGATCGCTCAGTTCTACACCGACGCGTTCTTCGCTGATTGCGGCAAGCTGAACATTAAGATCCCCGAGATCGTTGTTCCCGCAACCTCTTACATCCCCCAGTTCATCGAAATGGTACAGTCTCTCCTTGATAAGGGCTACGCCTACGTTGCAGAGGGTAACGTGTACTTCGACACATCCAAGCTGGACGAGTACTACGTTTTCAACAAGCACGACGCAGAGGATCTGGCGGTTGGTGTTCGCGAGGGCGTAGAAGAGGATTTGGCAAAGCGGAACAAGTCTGACTTTGTTCTGTGGTTCACCAAGTCCAAGTTTGAAGACCAGGAGCTTAAATGGGACAGCCCCTGGGGTATCGGTTATCCCGGTTGGCATATCGAATGCTCCGCTATCTCCGTGCAGAATCTGGGCGAGTACCTTGACATTCACTGCGGCGGTATCGACAACGCATTCCCCCACCACACCAACGAGATCGCACAGAGTGAAGCGTACCTCGGCCACAAGTGGTGCTCTCACTGGTTCCACGTGCTTCATCTGAACACCAACACCGGTAAGATGTCCAAGTCCTCCGGCGAATTCCTCACAGTTTCTCTTCTTGAGGAAAAGGGTTACAACCCTCTCGTTTACCGTCTGTTCTGTCTCCAGTCTCACTACCGCAAGTCCCTTGTTTTCTCTTGGGAAGGTATGGATAGCACAAAAACCGCGTACAACAAGCTCGTGAGCCGTATTGCCGCGCTGAAGCTTGATGACGCTTCCCCTGTGGACGAAGGAAAGTTCGCCGAGCTGAAGCAGAAGTTCACCGATGCAATGGACAACGACCTTAACACATCCCTTGCAATTACCGCAGTTTACGACGTGCTGAAGGCTCAGACAAACGATGCCACAAAGGTTGCACTGATCCGAGACTTTGACACAGTTCTCTCCCTCGGTCTTCTCGAGGAAGCGGCGCGCGCAAAGAAGGCAGCAGAGCTTGAAGCTGCAGCTCGTGCAAAGGCGTCAGAGAACGCTATTCTCACCATCACCTGCACTAGCGAAGGTGTTGACCCCGCAACAGTCGCAAAGGTTGAAGAGCTCATCACCAAGCGCGCAGAGGCAAAGAAAGCAAAGGATTTTGCCGCAGCAGACGCGATCAGAGACGAGCTTACATCCATGGGAATCGTTCTCAAGGACGGCAAGGACAGCGTAAGCTGGTCCATCGCGTAAATCGAATACAAAACAAAAAAGGAGACGAAAGTCTCCTTTGTTTTTTATAAAACAAAAAGCCGTGTCACAACCTAAAACACAGCCTTTTATATCATAACGTCATTATAATCACACTGCAAAACAAAGCAAATCATCTTGAGCTCAACCAAATATATATGTCTTTGTCCTGCCTCAATTTTCGCCAGTGCACTTCGTGTAATGTCGCAACCATTAATTTGCAGTTTTGCTGACAACTGATCTTGAGTCAATCCCTTGCTCTCGCGAATCATCTTTATTTGGTTTCCAACAACTTTATCATATTCATATGCCATAACAATACAAATATTACCTTCTGTTTATTATAATATTCATATTGATTATAATATAAAACTGTGGTATAATTGCACTAATATCGGTGCAAGATTCGCTGATAAATAATCCCCCGGGAGTAATATTTGGAAGTAAACCTTGGCATTGATGTTCCGTTAGACCAACTATAAAGGAGACTCTCGTCTCCTTTGTTTTTTAGTTTATATTTTTCTTTTTGAATGCTTTTATGGTCAACCAAATCAAAACAGCTTCTATTGGAGCAATGCAACAAATAATCCCTCCCCAACCCAGCCTTGCTTGATCTATCTGATCCTGTGTAGGGTTCGTTTCCAAAGAGCCGTCGATCATTAAAAGAATTGCAAGAATAAGAGCCAACGTAACAGCAAGGACAAGTAATATTAATAACGCCCTAAGAAATATCGTCCAAAACTTAATCATTACTCAACCTCCATAATCAACCCGTCGTAGTTGTCCGGATATAGTTCATCAAAGAACCATCTCATTGGGTTTTCGGCAATATATTTGATGTGTTTTTCGTAATCTTCTTTGTCCCTCAGCACATGATCATAATATGAGCGCTGAAAAATATTCTCACCGATCTCCTTATTACAAAAACGCTTCAAAGTTGAAATAAACCGCGACACTACAGAGTTTTGACTTGTAGGGACAGGCGTCCCCGACTGTCCACTTTCCCTTAAGAACAGCACAATATGTATGTGGTTTGGCATTATTACATAGCGGTCAACCGAGACGTTTTCGTAAAAATCGTCGAGCTGATTAATTATTCGTTCAACTATTAATCCATATTTCTTTAGTTCAACTCGTGCACTGTCCCAAAAATCCACACGTGGGACGTCGAGGACGCCGTCCCCTACAATATTAGAAAGGATGTTTTTTCTATCTTTCGTACATACTGTAAGGAAGTATCCTCCGCACGTATTATAATCATAATCCGAAAACCTCGTAGATTTTCTATCTGAGTATTCTTTCATCTTTACGTCAACCCGTCGGAGGGTTTCTTTTCTTTTTCGTAGGTATGCAAATTACCGCCAAGGAACAGTTTTGCTCTTTCCGGTGCGTCCTTTGCGTCTCCCCAAGGCTCGTCAGCGTATCGGTAATCAAACTTCTTGCAGAACCAGCTTACGTCCTCTCGGAGCTTGTCAAAATACTTCGTCTCAACCTCATTGACCTGACGGTAGAATTCACCAAATTCCTTCTTTGAAAGGCGTTCCTTTGCAGCCTCAATGAATTTGCCGTAATGCTTCAGGCAGAAATATGGCGCCGCTTTCACTTTTTCGCGGAACGCCTCGTCGCTTTGCCAAAGGAGAGCCGCCGTTTCGATCATATTCTTGAAATTATATTCGATCCTATCACAAATATAACAACTGTGATCCAGCTTGTCCAGCCTCTTTGCCGCTTTATCGCCGGTTCTGTTCACCAGCAATGATGCGGTGCTACCCTCGATATCTTCAGCAATCTTGTTAAGATGGCTCTCAAGCATCAACGCCAGAGGTAGTCTCTTTCCGCGTGAAAACATCAGGGACAGGTGTGTATCGCAAAAGCCCGCTTCATTTGTCTTGATTCTCACATCCGGCTCCATCATTGACGCACCCAGAATAAGATCAAGCTCATTGTCCTCAAGTCTGTTGTACATAAGGCAGAAGGGACAAGTGCAAAAGCCCTCCTCCTGCACCTTTTCAAAGGCCTCGTTAACGGGTATTGTATAGATCTGTTCCATAAATACTCCTTCTATTTAATATAATTCTTTATTCGCCGCCGCCGAGCCAACGCTCGTAGTAGAAAAGATACTGCTGTGCGATTCCTGCGTATTTACCCATGGGGGATGGGTCAAAACCGTTCGGGAAATGCTTTTCAAGGGAGCGGCGGATCCACACGTCAATGGGAAACGCCTCTGTTTTGCCAAATCCAAAGAGAAGGACGCAGGAGCTTACCTTCGGCCCAACGCCTTTGATCTTGCAGAGCATTTCCGTTGCACGGTCGTAATCGTCGCAGTTATCAATTTCGGAAAGAGACACCTCACCTGAGAGGATCTTTTTCGCGGCATCGTGGATATATCCTGCGCGGAATCCGGTCTTCAGAGCGAAAAGTCCCTCCTCGCCTGCGTTGTATAAAGCCTCTGCTGTAGGAAACGCCCCGTCCACACCGTATTTATCGCAAAGGGCGGTGATTATCTTCTTGATTCGGGGAATGTTGTTGTTCTGAGAAATAATGAAGGAGATCAGCGCTTCAAATGGATCCTGTCTGAGGATTCTGATACCCGCGCCGCAACGAACCGCCTCGCTCATTACCAGCCTGTCAGCATCGTTTGGCATAGCACCGAGGATAGTAGAGTCTGCAAGATCATAATCCTCGTCAAGTGCCAAATAGTGCGCCCAGAGATCACAGTAGTCCTCTTCATTTGCCCCGTGGATCTTTATCTGACCCTCTCCGGTCTGCTCGAATATGACCCGCTTCCCATGGGCGATGCCCGAAAACTTGCTCGTATCCCCATCCACCGGGTCGAAGCGAAACGCCTGACCGCAGTCGAAGGTTTTGTATACGGAAAAGTTCCCGCATCCGCCAACCGTAACATAGTCCCGTCCTGCGTCAATTACCGTTGGGATTATCATTTTGTTGCACCTATGTACTGCCAGTACTGCTTTAAGTAGTCAATGCCGGACCAAAGGGTCATAACGATCATTGCTCCTGTGGTAACGTATGAGAGAATGTGCCACTCACCGAAAGGAGCAAACCAGAAGAACACAACAGGCTCAAGCAGCACGGTGAGAATGCAAACTATCTGAGTTACAGTCTTGACCTTGCCAAGCCATGCAGCAGCAATAACCAGCCCTGCCTTGTTTGCCGCAACCATACGCATGGATGTTACAGCAAATTCGCGGAAGATAACGATGGCAGCCGCCCAAACAAACACGTAGCGGATGTAGTCAAATCTTACAAGGATGCCAAGCATAGCAGAGATAACCATAAACTTGTCAGCCAGGGGGTCCATAAACTTGCCGAAATCGGTAATGAGATTGTATTTTCTTGCGATCTTGCCGTCAAGCATATCGGTGAGAGATGTAATGGTAAAAACCGCCGCTGTAATAATGCGCAGCCACATATCCGGAATGGGGAGCGGCACGCACAAAAGAATAAGAAAGACCGGCACGGTCAAAAGACGAAATACGGTAAGTTTGTTAGGTAAATTCATAGCAGTAGTTCCTTTATTCCAATGATTTTATACGTTGAGAATGGCCTCGCCGACAAGGTCGTAGTCCATGGAGTCGGTGATCTTTACGTCAAGCAGTTCTCCCTCTGCAATGCGCAGTTCGGGACGGGAGGTGGTGAACCAGATCTTGCCGTCGATGTCAGCCGCTTCGCCGTAGCTTCTGCCGAAATGTGACTCGGCAACAGGGTCAAAGCCCTCGCAAAGCACCCGCAGAGTGGTTCCCACACGGGACTTGCCCCATTCCTCGCTGACCGCAAGCTGGGTCTGCATGAGAATGTCGTATCTGTCCTGCTTAACCTGCTCGTCGATCTGATCCTCGAAATCGTAAGCGGGGGTGTCCTCTTCTCTGGAGTAAGTGAAGGCACCAAATCGCTCGAACTTCACTTCTTTGACGAACTCGCAAAGCTCACGGAAATCCTCGTCAGTCTCGCCGGGGAATCCAACGATAGCAGTTGAACGAAGAACTATACCGGGCACCTCGCGACGAAGCTTTGCAATATTCTCGCGGATCATCGCGGAGTCGCCGTGGCGGTTCATCGCAGTAAGCATATTGTCGGAAATGTGCTGTACTGGAATGTCGATATATTTTACCACACGGGGATTGTCGCGGATTTCAGCAACAAGCTCGTCGGTGATCTTGTCTGGGTAGCAGTAGAGGAGTCTGATCCAGGGGATATTCGTCGCGTCGCAGATACCGCGGATAAGCTCGGGAAGAGCGTAGCTGCCGTACAGATCAATTCCGTAAGCGGATGTGTCCTGGGCAATAAGGTTAAGTTCCTTGATTCCCAGAGCGTCGAGAGAGGTGGCCTCTTCGATAATATCCTTCATAGTACGGCTGCGCATCTTACCGCGGATCAGGGGAATCGCGCAGTATGTGCAACGGTTGGAGCAACCCTCTGCAATCTTCAGATATGCCATATGGTCACCTGTTGTTACAACGCGCTCACCGCCGAGAACAGCCTCTTCTTTATCATCAAAGCAGGTGTAATGAGCCTTGTCCTTACCACGCTTGCCAGCGTTTGCCATAACGGAACTGACAGCCTCTACGATCTTGTGAATACCGCCAACGCCAAGAACAGCGTCAACCTCGGGAAGCTCCTCAAGGATCTGCTCGCGGTAACGCTCCGCAAGGCAACCGGTTACAACGATTCCCTTTAATGTGTGGTGCTTTTTCAGCCAGCCAATATCAATGATGTTGTCAATGGATTCTTTCTTTGCGCTCTCGATAAACGCGCAGGTGTTAATTATCACAACGTCTGCTTCCGTTTCCTCGGGAGTGATGTCGTAGCCTGCGTCAAGAAGATGCTTCAGCATAACTTCCGTGTCACACAGGTTCTTGGAGCATCCCAGAGAGATGAATCCAACTTTCGTATTCTTTGCCATATGTTTGCCTTTCTTTTTTTGGAGAAGCTTTTGTGGTGAAAACTTTTTAGACAAAAAGATTTCCCGCCGAGATTTCACAAAGTGAAACTCGTAGAGTTCGCCACAGACGAATCTCTGCCGCCCCACCTTTCAAAAACCTTAATAAAAAAGGAATAATAGATTCAATTAATGTCTCTTAACTCTTTAATGACACCAAGTATCTCGCTTGTTGCAAACCCCAGTCGCATGAGGGAAGCGATAGCTTTTTGCCGCTCGTCACGGTCAACCTCTGCAATACGAGGGAATTTTCGCTCCACGGTGTACCTGAGAGCGTCACGGTATTCCTCGTCGGATATTCTGTTTACTGCATCCTCCGCCGCCTCGCGCTCGTATCCGTGAGACAAGAGATAGGAGAGGATCCGCCGCTTACCGTAGTGCTTTGACCGAAGCTCCCGCTCTGCAATGCGAACACAGTTTGATGCCTCGTCCAGGTATCCGTTCTTTTTCAGCACCGACAGGGCGAATTTCACAGCCTCGTCGGAGAATTTCTTTATTTTCAATTTGCGGGCAACCTCGGCAGTGCTTCTGTCAGCTCCTCCGATTATCCGGCTGCCCTCCTTTAGTGCCGATGTCTTCTCAGCCATAAGGGCGATCTTGTCGTAGGTTTCTTCGTTTACGGGATCTGCGTCACCCACGCCGCCGGATTCGGCAAATCTCTGCCACAAGGCGCGGGAAATGAAGAATCTCTCCTCACCGCCGCCCTCGCCGCCAAGAGTTACCACCACGTTTCCCCGCTCCGGTGTGATTATTGATTTAACAAACATCACTCCACCTCGCCGGCCACAACGTGCTTGAAGTTTACCCCCTCGGAGCGGTTTCCGGGAATAATATCCGGCTCGCAAGAGGTTACGATGATCTGTCTGCCTGCCTCTGCTCCAAGAGAATCGAGGATGTAGTGACGTCTCGACTCGTCAAGCTCGGAGAAAACGTCGTCAAGGAGAATGACCGGGTACTCGCCGCCAACGGTTTTCGCGATTTCCGCCTCCGCCAGCTTCATTGACAGAACGATGCTTCGCTGCTGTCCCTGGGATGCGTAAGCCTTTGCCTCGCGGCCGTTGAATATAAGTCCTATGTCGTCCTTGTGTGTGCCCCAAAGGGTCGTTCCCGCCGCAACCTCACGCTCCACGTTCTGGGTCAGCTTTTCGTAGAGGGTAGATTTGTCGGGCACGGCTCCCGGGTCCTTTATGGGAGAGGGGATTCCCTCATACAAAGCGTGGGAGGTGTACCTGAGTTCCGGGACTTCTCTGCCCTCGGTCATTCCGAGGAAATATCTCTCCACCGCCTCACCAAGATACCCTGTGTACTCCTGTCTGAACGCCGCGATCCAGGCGCCGCATTCGCTGAGCACGTCTGCATATACCTCCCACTCCTGGGTGGTAACACGCTGACCGTCAGCCGCGCGTTTAATAAGTGCGTTTCGTTCAAGGAGCACCTTGTGATACCGCCGCAGGTATGTGAGATACACACCTGAAAGCTGTGAAAGGGCGATGTCGAGGAATGTGCGTCTCTCAAGAGGTCCGCCCGTTACCATTGAAAGGTTCGCCGGGCAGAACAGCACAGCGCGGAAGCTGCCCATCATTTCCGCAGAAGATGAAAGGGGCGCGCCGTTTCGGGAGATACGCTTTTTCCCGTTTTTCGGGATCACTACTTCAAGGCGGGTGTCATTTTCGTACCCGTCCCGTCGGTAATCTATGGCAGCGGATGCGAAATCTGCGCCAAATCGCACAAATTCCCGATCCTTCGCGCCTCTGAACGAGCGACCGCGGGCGAAATAGTATATGCCCTCGAGTATATTCGATTTTCCCTGGGCATTCATACCCCAAAGCACGTTGATGCCACCGTCAAGCTGCACCGAGCACTCGGTTATATTGCGCCAGTCACGGTAAGTTGCTCGTGATACAAACATAGTCGCGCTGCCTTTTCTTATAATTTATGTTTCTTATTCGTCGCCAAGGTCGATGAGACGGATGTCGAGTTCGTCATCGTCTCCGTCGAGGTCATCAAGATCATCTATCATAAGCGCAGGGTCAACCTCTTCTTCAGCCGCGCTTCTCTTGATCTTGATCTTTTCTTCAAGCTCTGCCTGAAGTGCAGGATCTGCCGCAATTGCAGCTCTCGCGTTGTCGCGTCCCTGGCCAAGGCGGTTGCCGTCGTAGTAGAACCACGCGCCGCTCTTTTCAATGATGCCAAGCTCTGTACCCATGTCGATGATCTCGCTGAGCTTGGAGATACCTGTGCCGTAGAGGATATCGAATTCAGCAGTCTTGAAGGGGGGAGCGACCTTATTCTTTACAACCTTACACTTTACGCGGTTACCGTAAATATCGGAGCCGTCCTTAAGGCTTTCGGACTTGCGGATCTCGATTCTTACAGATGCATAGAACTTCAGGGCGCGACCGCCGGTGGTAGTCTCTGGATTACCGTACATTACGCCGATCTTTTCGCGAAGCTGGTTGATGAAAATTACGATACAGTTTGTTTTAGCGATGGTACCGCTGAGCTTACGGAGTGCCTGAGACATAAGTCTTGCCTGCTGACCAACGTGAGCGGAGCCCATATCGCCGTCGATTTCAGCCTGGGGAACAAGTGCTGCAACGGAGTCGATTACAACGATGTCGATAGCCCCTGAGCGAACCAGTGCGTCGCAAATTTCAAGTGCCTGTTCACCGGAATCTGGCTGGGAAACGAGAAGGTTGTCGATATTTACGCCCAGGTTCTTTGCATATACAGGATCGAGGGCGTGTTCTGCGTCGATAAATGCAGCCTCACCGCCAATCTTCTGTACTTCAGCGATGGCGTGGAGGGCAACTGTGGTTTTACCGGAGGATTCAGGTCCGTAGATCTCAACGATTCTGCCGCGGGGGAGACCGCCAATACCCAGTGCCATATCAAGGGATATGGAGCCTGTGGAAACAGAGGAAACGTTCATCTTGGGATTCTCGCCCATTTTGATGATAGTTCCTTTGCCGTAGCTCTTTTCAAGCTGGCTTATTGCTGTGGCAAGGGCTTTTTTCTTTTCTTCAGGTGTCTGTTCTGTGCTTGTTACTGTTTGCTTCTTAGTCGTAGCTTTTGCCATAATATATATAATCCTTTCAAAATTATTTCGAACATATTTTCGCAATTTTATTATATAACAAATGTACGAAAATATCAATAGATGCGAGGAAATTTAACAAAGTTGGGGTCGGATTTTTAGTAAGTGCGAACATAGTGAATCCTCCCCTCGAGGACTCCGTCCTCGGCTTGTTTGGTGAAAGTTTGTACTGTCGGATTTTTAGTAAGTGCGAACATAGTGAATCCTCCCCTCGAGGACTCCGTCCTCGGCTTGTTTGGCGAAAGTTTGTACAGTCGGATTTTTAGTAAGTGCGAACACAGTGAATCCTCCCCCCGAGGACTCCGTCCTCGGCTTGTTTGGCGAAAGTTTGTACAGTCGGATTTTTAGTAAGTGCGAACATAGTGAATCCTTGACGTCCCGTTGCCAGATCTTCCGGCATAATTCCACCTCGTCCCGGCAATAATAAACAATAAACAAAAACCCACAACAGAGGAGATAATATGGCAAAAATCTGGAAATCACGCGGCAAGTCCTACCCTGCCGTGGCCGAGAACATTAAATGCGGTGTTGCCGTGGTGGGAGGCGGGCTCACCGGGGTAATTCTCGCGCACATTCTTTCAAAGCGCGGGCTGGACGTGGCACTGTTCGAAGCGAATACCATTGCTTCCGGCAAAACCGCCCGCTCCACCGCAAAGGTCACCGTTGCCCACGGTTTCAAATATGCAGAGCTGCAAGAAAATTCCTCCCCGGAAATATCCCGCAAATATGCCGCAGCAAACATGGACGGTCTCCGCTTCTTTGCAAGCCTGCTTGGGGAGCGGGAGCGGAGGGATATGTACCTCTACTCTCTCTACGGTCAGAGAAGACTGCGCAAGGAATTTGCCGTAATGACGGAAAACGGGATCCCCTGCGACTACCCCGACGTGGATCGAATCCCCCTGCCGTTTCCGGTGGAAGGGGCAATCAGGCTCTCTGATCAGTACGTCATCAACCCTGTGCGATTCTGCAACAGCCTGTGCCGATTTGCCGGGTTCAGAATATTCGAAAACAGCCCGGTTGAGATCGTTGACGAGCATCTGCTGGTGTGCGGCGGATATAAGATCAACGCAAACCAAATTGCAGTTTGCACAAATTATCCCCTTCACACCCCCGCATTCAAAGCCCCTCTCAAGCTTTCGAGAAAAACCTCCTCTGCGGTAAAAATGCGGCGTGAGGGAGGCTTCTCTATTCCACAAAACGTTATAGCATACGGTGCCGACGGCGGGTATGGATACCGATACTCCGATGACCCACAGGAGCTCATCGTAAGTGGCGAAACTACCCGCGGCACACCAACTCCCCTTGCGGAAGAGAGGCTTGTCAGCGCAGTACGGCAGTTTGCTCCCGGAGCGGTTATGACAGAAAGCTGGACCAACAACGACACATACACCCACGACGGAGTGCCATACAGCGGTATGCTCAGCTCCGGTATATGGGTGACCTGCGGTTACTCCGCCTGGGGCATGACAAACTCTGCCGCAATGGCTATAGTCACAGCCGAACAGATATGCGGTCGTGAGCTTTGGTATGCTGATGCTTTCTCCCCGCGGCGAAACTTTCTTCGTGGTGGGACTGCGGAATTTTCGGAGCATATTCAAACTGCAGTGGGAGGTGTGGTAAAGCAAATGTCCTCTGCCCCCGACGTCTATCCGGGAGAAGTAAAAACAGGGCACGCAGAGACGGTGGTGATCCACGGAAAAAGGGCCGGCGCATATCGGGATGACAAGGGGGAATTGCACCTGGTAAGCCTAAAATGCCCTCACCTCGGCTGCTCACTTGAGTGGAACCTGGCTGACAAAACCTGGGATTGCCCCTGCCACGGTTCCCGTTTTTCCTACACAGGCGAGTGCCTGTCAAACCCCGCAAACCGCGGCATAAAGATAGAATAGGCCAAAAACATCCGCAGAGCCTTGTTTTTCTGCGGATTTTTTGGTATAATTTCGATGAAAATCCACCGCTTTGCCAACTCTACTCACAGTAGAGTCCGAGAAACTCCCCACTCAACCGGCGGTGTGTAGACTATTCCAAGAAAAAGCGGTACACTGTTATCAAAAGGAGGCAACCAAATGGATCAGATCAAAATCGGAAAATTCATTGCCGAGTGCAGAAAAAAAGCAAACCTGACTCAGATGCAGCTTGGCGAAATGCTGAACGTCACCGACCGAGCAGTATCAAAATGGGAAAACGGACGCGCGATGCCGGACTCATCAATTATGCTTGATCTGTGCGGTGTGTTTGGAATCAGCGTAACAGATTTATTAAATGGGGAGGTAGTTTCTATGGAAAACACTAATCAAAAAAACGAGCAGCTTCTCTTGGATATGGCAAAAGAAATGGAGCAAAAAAACAAAACGATCTGGACTTCTATGTGGGTGATCATGAGCATAAGCATAGTATGTCTGCTCGCAGGCTTATGTGTTGTCGCACTCCTAATGCCGGAAGGTCCGCTGCAGCTGGTTATTATTCTCGGCCTTTGCGTGGTATTTTTGGTGCCGTGCTTCTACGCATTAAAGCTTGAGGTAAGCGTAGGTGCTTATAAATGCAAAAATTGCGGACACGAAATAGTACCCACTTACAAACAAGCATTGAACGCAATGCACATGGGTACTACTCGCTACTTAAAGTGTCCAAACTGTCACAAGCGCACTTGGTGCAAAAAAGTAATCACCAAAAAATAAATATCCACCCGCATAGCGGGTGGTTTTTCATTTTCGGGCATAGCCCCATCTAAACTGATTGGACCTGTCAGTCATGCGTTTTTTACTTGATACCCGTA
>SVSJ01000023.1 GCA_015064355.1 Oscillospiraceae bacterium
TTATCTGTTCGACATATTGGAATTTGACATCTTAACCATAATATTTGTCTATTCCGCCAAAGCCGACAATCAATTTTCCATTACGAGTCTTTTTAATAAAACTTTCAAGGCGTTTTTTGAACTCGTCGGGGCGTTTTCTCGCCGCATCAATGTAAGCAACACGAATGCGTTTGTATGGCTCGGATAATTTCTCATAGTTTTCCCACGCAACAATGTCTTCTTTTATAGCATCAATGATATCAGCAGGAAAAATATACGGAGTACGAATCAAAGGCAATACACTATCTCTTACGCTTGGATGAAGCATCCCCTGTCTTTCCAGCCAAATCAGTCTTTCTATATTCGGGCGTGAATACGGACTACCTTTCTTTCTCGGTGTAAACCGTTGTGCACGATGCGTAGGGTCAATGTGTTTTATAGTACTATCAATCCAACCAAAACATAGTGCTTCTTCTACTGCATCATTGTAGGTAAGCGCTTTATCACCTGATTCCTTCATTGGAAATACAAACCATATTTCACTCTCTGTTTCAAAGTGTTCAGCAAGCCACTTTCGCCATATATCTCGTTCACTTGTATAAAATATCTTCATTCTTTTATCCCTACAAATTCAGTTTTATCGTTCTGTTTCCCACACCCAGTATATCATAAGCATGCTGTATTTTCAATTGTGAAAAACAATCGTGGGAAATTAAGGATTACTTTACCGTTTCTTTGCAAAGGATAATTTTTTTTAATCTCTTCCATAATATCTTTCTTAAATTCATCCTTCATTGATTCACCAATTTGAGAAAGATAGGGTCTTAAACCTGTTCCCTCGTACCAAGACCAAATTGCTTCATGTGATGGAAGCACATGATGGTAAGTAGTTGTCCAGATATCAAATTCATCAGACAAAGCAGAAATAACATCAAAGTACGCTTCAACACTGCTCATAACATAATTTCTCTGATGTTTAATAATTGTTTTCCACTTCTCACTGGTAACTACTTTATGAATCAAATGATGAATCGGCTCATCAAAATTGCAAGGAATCTGAACAGCCATAATTCCATTATCATTCAAAAGTTTATAAAGATTTATGATGGTCTTAAACTGATTAGGAAGCCACTGAAGGCATGCATTTGAAAAGATTAAATCAAATTTTTGACTAGTCTCCTCTGTAAACACATCTGCATCCCACTGTTCAAATGTTATATCAGTATAATCCTTCTTCGCTCTTTCTATCATGTCAGCAGAAAAATCAATTCCCAATATATCTGCATTTGGAAATATATTCTTTATCACAACAGAACTGTTTCCTGGACCGCATCCAACATCAAGGACTGATGACACATTTCGCCCTTCAACTCGCTTGACCAAATCAATCGCTGGCTGAGTTCTTTCTTTCTCAAACTTCAAATATTTTTCCGAATTCCATTTATTCATCATAGGCTAATCCTCCTATCCGTAGCTATTTTGGTATAGATATATTCAAATTCAGTTTTATCGAACTGTTTTCATATATTCGTAGGGGACGGCGTCCTCGACGTCCCGCTTCGTTGGCTTTCGCCGTACAATAGCCCAGGCAAGCCTCTGCTCCTTAACTGTTCGACAAGTTGGAATTTGTTGAATACTCTAAACTAATCGGCGACAACTATTTGTTCATATCATCCACAAATGCAGCAGATTTAACTGTCATTTCTACCCACGCAGGACGAAAACCACTTTTGATTGCATTTTTTGCAGATTTTAGATTCGACCATGCACAGCAGTAAAACGGGATTTTACCTCTTTCCAATATTTCTATTGCCAGTCTGCTGGTCAACGCTGATGCCACTCCTTTTCTTCGATATTCAGGGAGCACATCTACTCCGATTTGCCACATTGTTTCGCAATCAGCGGAGCACGCAGCCAATCCTATGAGATTTTCATTATGATATGCACCAACACCAAGAACATCAAGTTCCTTGCGGTCTTCACATAATGCATTGCTCCACTGTTCTGTATATAGGTCTCCGAAATCCTTTGCTGATAAAAGCTTGAGTTTATAGTTACAAGGCAAAGCACGCAATAGTTGCACATCTGGCAAGAAATACTCTGCCATAAAGCAAACGCGGTAACCCGTTTTTTGAAAAGCATCATTTAAAATATGCAAATTAGGTGTCTCGAAACAATGTTCCAAAGGGTACTTATCTATGTATTCCCTGACAATATGCTCGTATTCTTCTGAAATGGTTGCCACAATATTATTTCCGTATGAAATCAAGTTGCAGATGTGCGGTAGTTTCAAATACCTTCTCGCAGAAACATTTTCTTTTGAAATAACAATCACATTATCTGTACGAGAAAAGTCATCAACATTACAATTCGCATCTATCGCAGATTGTTGCATAGCAATCTGAAATATGTTTTCATTTGTTAATCTCATTTCTGTTTTCCTCTCCAAGTTCATCTTTATACTGATGCGGTGCAAATCCGTTAGACAAATTCAGTTTTATCGAACTGTTTACTCAAACCCAGTATATCATAAGCATGCTGTATTTTCAATCTGCTTGTCATTCGCTTCACAAAATGTTTACTTGTTTGAACCGATCAGCATCCTTTATTCTGCCTGGTCTTCATTTTCTGCCAGCTGATAAACCCGTAAATGTCATTCACAAAAAACGCCGCAAAGCAAACAGCCACCGAAATATACCTTGTATCGCAAATACTTGCCAGTACCCACAGAATGATCAGAATAATATCGTTTGCAGCATATGCCAAGGCAAAATACGGGCTTCTTCTGAACGTAAGATAGACCGCAAGGAAGCTGGTTGTTACAGACAGTGTACTCGGAACTATATTTGCTGTTTCAAAGTGCTCCAGTATGAAATAGAACAAAACGGTAACCACTGCCGTAAGTCCCCACATAAGCACACTTTCCCTTTTGCTGATCGTGTTCACTCGAACCTCGGCTTTGTTGCCGTTGTAAGGATTTCTCAGCCAAGACACAAGGGCAAATACAGCCATTGGCATTGTCATCCAGAGATAAGTGATCATCTCTCCGTAATAAGCAAATGTAAAGGAAATGATCCCGTACAGCAAGCTGAAGATCACCATCAGAAATTGGCCAAACGGATTTCCTTTCGCATTGAAAATAAGAGACGTAACACCAATCAGCGAAGCAAACAGCGTCAGATAATTCTCCCCATCAAAGGCACAGAATGATACTACAATAAGCGCAGCCGACGAGCACCACAACGCGATCTCCGCCCTCGAAAAATACCTTGCAACTTTTTTATTAACCATAATAACTCCTAAAAAAAGCATTCGCAGGCATATCTTCTAAGACCTAATGATATGCAAACGAATGCTTTGAACATTCTACTACTCGGTAGCAGTTTATACTATATTATTTTTTCTTATTATACCACACTGCTGTCATATAGTCAACCTTACAAAAAACAAAACTCCGCTTTGGTAAACGGAGTTTTTGTTGATTTAATTATTCGCCGGCACCGGCGTACTGGGCTTCAAGCGCTTCCTTTACGAATTCGTAATCGGATATATACTGTTCAAGTTCGGTTTCAGCGCTTCCGATGTATGACTTGTAGTAGGAAGAGAAAGTATTGTCGTTGTGATATACGCTATCGTGGATACCGTGGGTAAAGATATTGTTTCCTTCAGGAATATCCCAGATGTAGGGAAAAATATTACCGGGGTTATCGTGGATAAGCTGGATCATATCAGCATTTGCGGAATCACGTGCGTAGCGAATCTTAAGAGTGGATTCGTAATACTTGGGGATAACGGTTTCTGCAGAGATCTGGTTGAGATATTCAACAACTGCACTTACGTAGTCAAGGTTAGCAAAGGATACAGTTGAAGGAATGAAGCCTACTTCAGAAACAGATGTTGTATTGTAGTTTGTCTGGAACTCGTCAAGCTTCGGATAAGGCAGTACCGCAAGGTTAACTTCGGAGTTTGCGTAAAGCTCGGATTCAAGGTCACCAAGCTTCTGGTTTGTAAGGAAAAGGATTCTTCCTTCAGTGAAGGAAACAACAGTGTCTGTAGCGTCCTTGTGAACCTGAACCGCAGTGCTGGGTGTGTGGAACAGAGTGTTGAGCTTTTCAACAAGGCTGATTGTACGCTCGTTGTTGACGGTGATAACGGGGTATCCATCCTCATCTCTCACCATAAACGTGTCAGGGTCACAAGCTGTGATGAACGGGATCATAGGTCCCCACCACTGCCACATTACAATACCCCACTGGTCACGTCTGTCCTTTTTCTTGTTACCCTGGTTATCAATGTATGTTCCGTTGTAAGGATATCCGACTTCGCCGGTCATATAGTTGTATGACTCCGAGCCGCCGTTTACGATGGAAATCAGCGCGTCAAGGGTCCATTCGCCTTTTCTTACAAGATCATAAATCGCTTCGGGATCGCCACCCATCTGGGATAACAGATCCTTGTTCATAACAAGACATTCACTGTGGCGGATAACGTCAATGAAGTAGTCACCTGCAAGGAGGTAACGTGTGTTGGAGTTAAGAGAAGAGCTTTCCATAAACCCGTCATACCAGTAAGGCTGACTGAAATCGAAGAACTTACCGTATGTAGCATCGTGGAGCAGACCTTCAGCAGAAAGTCTTGCGCAACCAGAGTCGTTGATAATAAGATTGATTTCGTCAACACCTGCCTTGATTACGTCACGAACCTTTGAGCCAACCTCATTAAATGCAAAGTCAGATTCAACGTACTGGAATCTGATGTTAAGGTCTTCCTCAACCTTCTTGTTTCTCTGAAGAGCGGAGTCGGAAGCCTTGTCGCCTACTACCTCTTCAGCACCCTGAATAAGATAGTTGGAGGATTTTGTTGCCTCTGATTCATGGGCATCAACGTTAATGGATGTGTGAACTGTAAAGGTTGCTCCCTTGTAGTCAAGATCAGCAAGGTCCACCTCTTCGGGTTCGGTATCCTTAGTCCCTGTGTCCTTGGGATCAGCCTCATTGTTGCATCCCACAAAGGAACCGCACAGGGTTACAATGGCAAGAAACAACGCGAGAAAACGAGTGAATTTCATAATTCCCTCCTAATAAATGGATTTAGGATATATACAAGAAAAGTATACCACACTTCAGCTAATATTTCAAGGACCTTTTTGGGTATTTTCCGCTTCTCTGACGATTTTTTGCCACTTGTATGCAGTTTTATGAAATATTATACATTATCACCCGCGTTTTTATCCATATTTCTATAATATACACAATTGATATTTGCATAAAGCTTGTTGACTTATTGCACAAACTATGGTATAATCTATGGTAAACACAGTAATTTATGAAGGATTGAGGTGTTAATTATGCAAAATGAGGAAATGAAAAATAATACAACAAAGAACGAGCCGATAATCCGTGAGCACGATACAAAGTTCGAGTATTCAAACACAACTCACCTGATCGAGCAGTCCTCTTACCGCTACTCCCTCCAGGAGAGACCGAATCCTAATCTTTACAGAGAGCTTTACGACTACGAATCTGTGCCGAAGGTTTCCTTCAACCACCGCTTCGTGCCTGTGAATATGCCTGAGAACATCTGGATCACAGACACCACATTCCGCGACGGTCAGCAGGCAGCCGAGCCTTTCACCGTACGTCAGATCGTAGATCTTTATAAAATGATGCACCGTCTCGGCGGTCCCAAAGGTCTCATCCGCCAGTCCGAGTTTTTCGTTTATTCCGAAAAGGACAGAGAAGCACTTCTGGCCTGCAAGGAGCTTGGATACCAGTTCCCCGAGATCACCACTTGGATCCGCGCCACAAAAAGTGACTTCGAGTTGGTTAAATCTCTGGGCATTCGCGAGACCGGTATTCTCGTAAGCTGCTCCGACTATCATATATATAATAAAATGAAGCTTACCCGCCGTTCTGCTCTCGACAAGTACCTTGGGGTCATCAAGGAAGTGCTTGATATGGGTATCTCCCCCCGCTGCCATTTCGAGGATATTACTCGTGCGGACTTCTACGGCTTCGTTGTTCCTTTTGCTGAAGCTTTGTCCGACCTTTCCGCTAAGTATCAGATCCCCATCAAGATCCGCGCCTGCGACACTATGGGCTATGGTGTTTCCTTCCCCGGTGCGGCACTGCCCAGATCTGTTCCCGGTATCGCATACGGTCTTAACCACTACGCGGGCTTCCCCTCTGAATTGCTTGAGTGGCACGGTCACAACGACTTCTACAAGGCAGTTTCCAACAGCTCTACCGCTTGGCTCTACGGTTGCTCATCCGTTAACTGCGCCCTCCTCGGCATTGGTGAACGCTGCGGAAACACTCCCCTTGAAGCTATGATCATGGAATACGCCGCCCTCCGCGGAACAACCGACGGTATGGACACCACCGTTATTACCGAGATCGGCGAATACTTCAAGAACGAAATGGGATACAACATCCCCCCTCGCACACCTTTCGTTGGACGGGACTTCAACGTAACAAAGGCAGGCATCCACGCGGACGGACTTATGAAGGACGAGGAGATCTACAATATCTTCAACACAGAAAAGCTCCTTAACCGTCCCGCGCAGGTAACAATTGATGCACACAGCGGTCTTGCGGGAATCGCACACTGGCTGAAGCATCGTTGCCCCGATGAGCAATCTGCGGAAATCGACAAGCATTCCCCCATCGTTCTGAAAATGAAGGAAAAGATCGACGCCCTTTACGAGTCCGGCAGAACCACATCAATGAGCGACGCCGAGCTATTGGACATCTATCACTCCGCTAAATAAATATCCACCCGCATAGCGGGTGGTTTTTCATTTTCGGGCATAGCCCTATCTAAACTGATTGGACCTGTCAGTCATGCATTTTTTACTTGATACCCGTAAACGGGATGTCTCAACAATTGTATTGTAGGGGGCGACGTCCCCGACGCCCCGCTTGTGCAAAAATCGCAATACTCATTAATGATGTATATTCTGCTTAACTTTTCTTTACAATTTTTAAAGTATATATTATTTTGGAACACCATTGCACTAATGCTATTTTTTCGATTGGAACGGACTGTCGAGGACGCCAGTCCCTACCACAATCCTATACTTTTGCTTCCCCCCTTCTCATTTCTGCTTACCGGCTATAGCCTCCTCTGTACCACGCGACTATCGCGTGGTTTTCGGTATACAAGAAAAAACACACTCGAAAACCGAGTGTGTTTTTTCTTTATTATTCAGCTTCTTCAGCGTCGATTGTGAAGTCGTAGAATCTGTTAACGCCCTCACAAGCGGTGAGACCTACATGGAATACGTCGGGAATGTGCTCGTTCTCGGTTTCAATGGTCTGGCCGTTCATTGTAACCTTGATCTTCTTGCCGATAACCTCAACGGTCATATCAACCATTTCGCCGCCCTCGATAACGAATTCGCCAAAACCGATCTTGGGTGTTGCGATAGGCGTGCGGGAGCCTGCCGGCAGGGGATAAATGTGCCAGATGTTGCAGCCCTTTTCGTAAGCAACTACTTCGAAGTGGAGACCGTAGAAATTGTCGCCCTTTTCGTCAGTTGTGTAATCATTGGAGAAAACGATAATGGGTGCGCCGTACTTTTCAAATGTGCAGTGTGTGCTGAGCTTTGCACCGTTTTTGTACTTCTTCTTTGTGAGAATGCTGATGTAATCCCAGTCTTCGATATCGGGATTGTAGCTATTCTTGATGCAGTCTTCCATTACTTCAAAGTGCTTGTCAGTCTTCTTGAAGTAAGGTGCGAGGGAGGACACGTAGAAGAAATCCTTGTCGAGATCAGTGTCCTTGTTGAAAACGTACTTTGTGATCATAATAATTCCGCCTTTCGTTTTGTGGAATATTTTTCTTAATTATATCACGTGTATTGTCGTTTGTCAATGAGAGGTCGAAGAGGGATTATATCTTGTCAAATGTCTTTTTCTATCAAACGGCTACAAGGAATATTTTGGTAAAACCGACGGAAAAAAGCAAAAAATTCTACAATAAAACCGCAAAATATCCGCAGCGTTTCTGATAATGACGCGAATATTTTGGTCATTCCTACGAAAAGTGAAAATATTTCGTCAAGGAAGACCCGTAATGCATTTTTTGCCAGTTTGTCCCCTTGAATAATTCGGCCAATATGGTATAATATTTATTGTAAACAATTTTTTTGGAGGTAGAACCTTTGATTGCACATCATATTCCAGAAGCGGACGTTATCCGTCAGCTTGACACCAATACTGCAACGGGTCTGACAGAGGCTCAGGTATCGGAAAGACAGGCAAAGTACGGTGAAAACAAGTTACGCGAAAAGAAAAAGAAAACTAATCTCCAGCGTTTCTTCGACCAGTTTAAGGATGCAATGATCCTCATCCTCCTCGCGGCGGCGGCAGTTTCATTTGTGATCGCCTGTGTCGAGAGAAACCCCAAGGAGTTCTTCGAGCCCCTCCTCATTTTGCTCATCGTTGTGCTTAATGCAGTGATGGGTGTTATGCAGGAATCCAAAGCAGAAAAGGCCCTGGATGCCCTGAAGAATATGTCGGCTCCTCATGCCAGAGTGATCCGCGACGGCAAGGAAATGGTAATTGATGCGGCAGCACTTGTTCCCGGTGACATCATCCGTCTTGAAGCCGGCGACTTTGTTCCCGCAGACGCTCGCCTCATCCGCTCGGTAAGCATTAAGAGTGAAGAGTCCGCCCTGACCGGTGAGTCTGTTCCTTCCGAAAAGGACGCGACCGCAGAGGTTAAGGAAAACGCTCCTCTCGGCGACAGAACAAATATGGTATTCTCCGGCTGCTCCATTACTTACGGTACCGCTCTCGCAGTAGTTACCGCTACAGGTATGGACACGGAAATGGGTAAGATCGCAAACCTTCTCGAGGGTGAGGAAGAAACACAGACTCCCCTTCAGAAGAAGCTTGCACAGCTCGGCAAGTATCTTGGCTTCCTTGCTCTCGCAGCCTGCGGTGTTATCTTCGTAGTTGGTATTGCAAACAACATTCCTCCCCTTGAGATCTTCATGACCGCGGTTTCTCTTGCAGTTTCCGCTATTCCTGAGGGACTTCCCGCTATCGTAACTATCGTTCTTTCAATCGGCGTACAGCGCATGGTTAAGAAGAACGCAATCATCCGTCGCCTCCCTGCAGTTGAAACTCTCGGCAGCGCATCCATCATCTGCTCCGATAAGACAGGTACTCTCACACAGAACAGAATGACTCTGGTTAAGGCTTACCTCGACGGTGCTGACGAAGCTGTTGCCATTACCGCTGACAACGACGACAATATCTGCAACCTCCTCCGCTACGGTACACTTTGCTGTGACGGCTCTGTTGTATTCGGTGAAGGCGGCGAAGAAAAGCACATCGGCGACCCCACAGAAACAGCAATCGTTCTTGCAGCTCACAGAAACGGCATGCCCAAGGATGATCTCAACCGCGATTATCCCAGACTTGCGGAGATTCCCTTTGACTCTGACCGTAAGCTGATGACCACTGTTAACAAGATCGACGGCAAGAACGTAGTTATCGTTAAGGGTGCCTTCGACGTTATGGCTGCCCGCTGCACCGCAGGTGACATCGAAAATGCCCGCCGCGTATGTGATGAAATGAGTGAAAACGCTCTCCGCGTTCTCGCAGTAGGATATAAGGTTATTGATGAAATTCCCGCAACTCCTACATCTGACGAGTTGGAATGTGACCTTACATTCATGGGTCTCGTTGGTATGATCGACCCGCCAAGACCTGAAGCAAAAGAAGCTGTTGCTGTTTGCCGTAAGGCAGGTATCAAGCCTGTTATGATCACAGGTGACCACGTTGTTACAGCCTCCGCTATTGCACGTGAGCTTGGTATTCTCCTCCCCGGCGACCGCGCTATCACAGGTGCAGAGCTTGACAAGATGACTGACTCCGAGCTTGACGCTGTGGTTCAGGAAATCTCCGTTTATGCCCGCGTTTCTCCCGAAAACAAGATCAGAATCGTAAAAGCTTGGCAGCGTAAGGGTCAGGTAGTTTCCATGACAGGTGACGGCGTAAACGACGCTCCCGCACTCAAGGCTGCTGACATCGGATGTGCGATGGGTATCACAGGTACCGACGTTGCAAAGGGTGCCGCTGATATGACTCTCACAGACGACAATTTCGCTACGATCGTTGACGCAGTTCGCGAAGGTAGAGGTATTTACGCTAACATCAAGAAGGTCGTTGGCTTCCTCCTCGGAACAAATATCGGTGAGGTTATCACAGTATTCGCCGCAATGCTTATGTGGCATACATCTCCTCTCCTTTCTATGCAGCTTCTCTGGATCAACCTTGTAACAGACTCCCTTCCCGCTATTGCCCTTGGCATGGAAGCAGTTGAGAAGGACGTTATGGAAAGAAAGCCCAAGCCCAAGAACGAGGGCATCTTCGCTCACGGCCTCGGCATCCGCGTAGTACTCCAGGGTGTAATGTTCGCAGTTCTTACACTGGTTGGCTTCTGGCAGGGTACAGGACTTCCTCTTTCTGATATGTTCAACGGTGTTCTCCTTGACGATGCTCACGAGCTCAATCTCATGGGCGGCCAGACTCTCGCATTTATGGTTCTCGCTCTTTGCCAGATCGTTCAGGCGTTCAATATGCGCTCCGAGCATTCCCTCTTCAAGATCGGTCCCTTCGGCAACAAGACGCTCAATCTTGCAGCTCTCGGTTCCACCGCTCTTATGGCGCTGGTAATGTTCACACCCGGTATTCAGAACATGTTTGGCCTTGTATACCTCACAGGCAGACAGTACCTCATCGGCGTGATCCTCATCTTCATCCCGCTGGTTGTTATGGAACTTTCCAAGCTCCTCGGACTTATCAAGCATCATAAGTAATATAAACCATAAGAAAAACTCCCGAACCTTTCACAGTCGGGAGTTTTTTGTTTCATTTTTAATTATTTTCCTGCGCCGGCGTACTGGGATTCAAGGTCAGCGCGGACCACTTCGTAGTCGCTGATGTAATCATCAAGAGCAGACTGTGCACTGTTTTCGGTTGCTCTGTAGTGGGAAGCGAAGAGGGTATCGTTTTCTTTTACAGAGTTGTAAATTCCGGTTACGAATACGCTGTCACCGTCAGGCAGGCCCCAGACAAGGGGGAACGTATTGCCGTAAGAATCGTGGATAAGCTGGATCATATCAGCGTTCTTGGATTCGCGTGCGTAGCGGATCTTCAGAGTGGATTCGTAGTACTTGGGCATTACGATGTCAGCCGTCATCTGGTTGAGATACTCTACAACAGCGGAAACAAACTCAAGTCCATCGAAAGATACAGTTGAAGGGATATATCCAACCTCAGTGGTGTTGTGGATAGTGGAGATGTAATCCGGCTGCAGCTCGTCAAGCTTCGGATAAGGAAGTATTGCCATATTGAGGTCAGCGTTTGCGAATACTTCAGATTCGAGGGAACCAAGTCTCTGGTATGTGAGGAACAGGATCCTGCCTTCAACAAAGTTTGTGATAGTATAGGGATTGTCTTTATGCACTTCAACGGCGGAGTTCTGGGAGTGATACAATGAGCGGAGCTTGTCTATAAACTGGAGTGTGCGCTCGTTGTTTACGGTGATCTCGGGGTACCCCTCCTGATCTCTCGCGATATATCCTGGGTCGGATGTGGTAAGGAACGGAATCATTGTGCCCCACCAGCCGCACATTGCGATACCCCACCGGTCACGGCCGTCCCTCTTCTTGTTACCAGTTACGTCGACGTATGTGCCATTGTATGAGTAGCCTTCTTCACCCGTCAGATAGTTGTAGGCATCCTCACCGCCGTTGATTATGGAAAGGAGGGCATCAAGAGTCCATCCGCCCCTTTCAACAAGGTCGTAAATGAGTTCGGGATCTCCGCCTATCTCTCTGTAGAAGTCTTTGTTCATAACAAGGCAGTGGCTGTGACGGGTTACGTCGATAAAGTAGTCACCCGCAAGAGCAAAACGGGTATTTGTATTAAAAGAGGTGCTTTCCATAAGTCCATCGTACCAGTATGGCTGATCGAAATCGAAGTACTTGCCGTATGTAGCATCGTGGAACAAACCGTCAGCGGAAAGTCTTACAACGCTTATATCGTTGATGATCAGATTGATACCGTCAGCGCCCGCCTTGATTATGTCGCGAATATCGGAGTTAACTGTGCCGTAGCCGTAATCTGATTCGATAAATCTGAAAGTGATGTTGAGGTCTTCTTCAACCGTCTTGTTTCTCTGCAGTGCAGATGCAGCGGCCTTATCCGCTACCACCTCTTCAGCGCCCTGAATAAGGTAATTGGAGGACTGGTAGGAGGACTGCTGGTCGTCGTCAACATTGATGGAAGTATGAACGGTAAAAAGCTCTCCGTCAAAGTCCAGATCTTTCAATATTTCCGTCTTGTTCTCTGTTTCACCGGGGGTGTTTGTCTCTGCCGGATCGTCAGTGTTATGGCAAGAAACAAGGGGAAGCATAAAACAAACAGCAAGAATCACCGAAAGAAAACGTGTAGTGTGCTTTTTGAGGTTAATCATAAGATCTCTCCCTTCCTCTCATTGAATTAAGTTTTGATTCACAAGTCCAAACTACATTATTAGCTCGCCTCAACTATAGTCTATAACAATAGACCAGATTTGTCAATATCTTTTTTGTATTTTTTTGAATTTCATCATTATTTCTGTAGATTATTATAAAGAAAACAAAAAACTCCCCGAAGGGAGTTTATGTTGATTTTTATTTTCAATTATTTTCCTGCGCCGGCGTACTGGGATTCCAGATCAGCGCGGATCTCTTCGTAGTCAGTAATGTAGTCTTCGAGAGCGGACAGTGCACTTGTTTCACTGGATCTGTAGTAAGATGCAAATACAGAGTCGTTCTGGAATACGGACTGGAAGATACCTGTTGTAAAGATGTTCTGTTCTTCAGGAACACCCCAAACGAGCGGGAATACGTTGCCGTAGGAGTCGTGGATAAGCTGGATCATATCAGCGTTCTTGGACTCACGAGCGTAACGGATCTTAAGAGTGGATTCGTAGTACTTGGGCATTACGATCTCAGCAGTCATCTGGTTGAGATATTCTACAACAGCGGATACGAATTCAAGGTCGCCAAAGGACATTGTTGCAGGAATGTAACCAACTTCTGTTGTGTCATGGATTGTGGAGATGTAATCCTTCTGGAGCTCGTCAAGCTTCGGATAGGGGAGAATTGCCATGTTGAGGTCAGCGTTTGCGAATACTTCAGATTCGAGAGAGCCGAGTCTCTGGTATGTGAGGAACAGGATTCTGCCTTCTACGAAGCAGTCGATTGTGTCGGGATTGTCCTTGTGAAATTCAACAGCAGTGTTCTTTGTGTGATACAGAGTTGTGAGCTTGTCAACAAACTGTGTTGTACGCTCGTTGTTTACAGTGATTTCGGGATAACCGTCAGAATTTCTTGTGATGTATCCGGGATCAGATGTGGTAAGGAAAGGAATAACAGTTCCCCACCAGCCGCACATTGCGATACCCCACTGGTCACGTCTGTCCTTCTTCTTGTTACCCTGGTTGTCAATGTATGTGTCGCTGTAGGTGTATCCTTCCTCGCCTGTCAGGTAGTTGTAGGCATCCTCACCACCGTTGATGATGGAGATAAGTGCATCCAGGGTCCAACCGCCACTTTCAACAAGGTCATAAATGAGCTCAGGGTTTCCACCAAGCTGTGTGTAGTAGTCCTTGTTCATAAGGAGGCAGTGGCTGTGACGTGTTACGTCGATGAAGTAGTCACCTGCGAGAGTGAAGCGTGTAGCTGTATTAAGGGACATGCTCTCCATCAGGTTGTCATACCAGTAAGGCTCGTCAAAATTGAAGTACTTACCGTATGTAGCATCGTGGAACAGACCTTCAGCGGAAAGTCTTGTAACACCAAGGTCGTTGATGATAAGGTTGATACCGTCAGCACCTGCCTTGATAAGGTCACGGATATCGGAACCGGAGGTACCATAGCCAAAGTCGGATTCAATAAAGCGAATTGCAATATCCAGATCCTCTTCAACCTTCTTGTTTCTCTGAAGAGCAGAGTCGGAAGCCTTGTCACCCAAAACCTCTTCAGCACCCTGAATGAGGTAGTTGGAAGACTTGTAGGAAGACTGCTGGTCCTCGTCTACGTTGATGGATGTATGAACTGTGAAGAGTTCACCGTTAAAGTCAAGATCCATCAAAGAAACTTCATCAGCTTCTGTTTCGCCGCTGTTGTCCGGCTTGTCACCCTTATCGCCTGTATCATTGCCGCAAGCAACCATACCAAACGCCATGCAGATAACAAGCAGAAGTGCAAGCGCACGAGTAATAATTATCTTGGAATTCATTTTGGAATCTCCTTTTGTGATTTTTCTCTACTCTATTATATACTCAAAAGTCAACCGTGTCAATAATAAAAATGACCAATTAGAAGCCAAAAGTGTAAAAATTTAATAAATAGTTGCGTTACATCACATATCCTATCATCCAATCCTCCCCTCTCCCTGGGGAAAAATGTTAAAAATCTTCGGTTTATATATATGGTACTTGATTTTTCGACTCGGAGTGTGCTATAATGTATTTATCTATATGGTACGCAATTCTCCGCCCTTATAGTGGCGATATTTTTTTAGTAGAGAGGATCAAGCCGTGAAAAACAAACTGATAATCATACTGGTGGTATTGCTTTGCTTTATTCCCACAGTAATCGCAGTAGTAAGCTTCAACAATACCAAGAACGCACCTGTTGACAGCACAAACGCTGTATCCATCACCATAAATGACATCAACAATAAACAGTACACTCTTGAGAAGGAACAGGACGGCGACGAAGCTGACCAGCTCATTTCCTACTTCCTTGGACTTACGGAAAAGTCTCAGAAGATCGTTGCTCTTCCCGATTCCATTATGACTCAGAAGTTCTTTAAAGTAACGATCTCCACCCCAGTGAGAGATGAAAGCTACGAGTTCTACTTCTCAATCGACCCGAACACCAACTATTTCATCTCCCCGAGCGGTCACTACTACAAGATCTCTGAGGCAGATGCTACAGAGTTTATCACATCCTCTTACGCAGAGTGCCTTTATGATAACTCTACAGTTCCCGAGCTTACTATTTCCGGTATTTCAGCGGTAGCACCCGATGTTGCCACATGGAAGTACAAGAACTACACCGGTACATACGTTGAAGCTGACACGACCGGACTTGTATCCTCCAATCAGGAAACATACAACGTTGAGGGCGGACTGGATCTGGAATTTGACATCGTTCCCGACCTTTCCTCCGTTAAGGTTGTTGACGAAGACGGCTCCGTGCTCTACGAGGGCTCTATTGATAATCTCTCAATTTTCACAATTACATCTTCAAAGACTGTTACAGTTACAGTTACCGCAAAGTGGTACGAGGATGCTGCCCGCTCCTTCTGTGGCGAGCTTAACTATTCCTTTATCTCTAACGTTCTCGCTCCCGCTGAGTTCTTCCTCGGTCTCACATCTGTAGAGTCCGGCAGATTCACCGCTATCACCGCGCTGAACGTAACAGATCCCACAGCTATTGAGTTCTCAACCACAATGCCCGGAACCACAGCTCCTACTTTCTACTCTATCGGCAACAACACCGCTGTAGCTCTTCTGCCCGTTCCCATGGACACAGAGACAGGTCACTACACCCTCTCCTTCAAGTACGGCGGAATCACTCAGGATACAATAATCGCTGTAAAGAATGCAGGTGAAAAGGTTTCTTATTACACCGTTCCCGAAGCAACCATCGCTACATATCGCTCCAAGGCTGCCCTCGATCAGTTTGAAAAGGCTGCAAAGGATATTATGAGCCACAGCGAGACAACCCGTCACTTCTCCGGCTACTTCAGCCAGGGAATCGTTGGCGCACAGCTCCAGAGAGGCTTCGGACGTGACATTTACTTAAACGGCAGCAACACCTCCGCTTACCGCAACAACGGTGTTGACTATGCTTGCAACGTTGACATTGACGTAACCGCTTGTAACGCAGGCGTGGTATGCTACGCAGGCTCTCTTGATTACACCGGTAACATCGTGGTCATCGACCACGGCCTCGGCCTCAAGACTTGGTACTACAACATGGGTTCCGTTTCCGTTTCCGTTGGTGACACAGTTGCTCGCGGAGACAAGATCGGCGTAACCGGTCGCACAGGCTTCACCGGTTCAAACGGTGTTCACATCGCAATGTCCGTAGGTAACCAGTTCGTATGTCCTTACGACACATGGCAGGACAGCGAGATCGCCGGCAAGGTAGTTATCGCCAAGGTTGACGAGTAAGAAAAGTCGATTTGAGCCAATCAAATCAAACTAATCATAATAATATAGAAAGCACTTATGATAACGGCGTAAACCATTTATAATAAGTGCTATTCTTTTTCTCAGAACTACGCGGTGAATGTCCAAGGACTCTTGTGTCGAATTTGCACTACGCGTGAGTCGCACAGGACATACAAATCTAAAAACTTCCGTAACGTTTTCCTCGCGTGCGGTTGTCAATAATCGGAGTCTGACTATGATCAACTTTATAATCGGTCGCGCAGGCAGCGGTAAAAGCCACACCGTTGAAGCAATGATCTCAAATGAAATAAAGAATTCAGACAGGCAGATCGTCTTTCTTGTACCGGAGCAGCAAACCGTGGTCTGGGAAACAAGAATGGCAAAAATACTCCCTGTCTCAGCTAACCTGCGCCTTGAAATAACAAACTTCACCCGTCTGTCCAACTCCGTGTTCCGTGAGTATGGCGGCCTTACCGACACCCTTATCGACGAGGGAAGCCGTGTGCTGCTTGTTTGGCGGGCTATGATCTCTGTTATGGAGCATTTGACTGTGTATAACAGCGGTCACGAGGACAGAAACATCCCTCATCTCACAAATGCAATCGACGAACTGAAAGCCAGCGGTATTACTCCCGCAGAAGCGGAGGCTGCTCTTGGTAAACTGCGCGCACAAAGGGGTAACGGCAGCAGCCAGACCGGGGACTTGGTCTCCCGACTTTCCGACGCAATTATGGTGTACTCCGCCTACGAGTCAATTCTCCACGAGGAGCATATTGACAAAGGAGATCTTCTCCAGAATCTCGCAAGGGTTCTCGAAGAAAGCGGATACTTCAAAAACAAATCCGTTTATATAGACTCATTTTTCTCCCTCACCGCAGCAGAGGAGCGAATTCTCGCCCGGATCATCAGTCAGGCTGAAAATGTCACTGTAACATTCTCCTGCCCAACCGAGTACAAGGCAGGATTTGAGGAAGTGCAGTTTTCGGAGATCCGCCAGTTTATGAAAAATACAGCAGGGGCTGCCGCAAAAGCCGGTGTGGAGATAAACAAGATCCTCCTTCCACACAACCGTCGCCACGCAGATTCAGCGGAGCTATCCCTGATCGAAAAAGAGCTGTTCAACTACGCTGAAGGAAATAGTGATGCAGACGCACCCGACCTCATATCCGCAGAAGACGTAAAAATCATAAAGTGTGCTGACAAGTTCGACGAAGCAGAGGCGGCCGCGGCAATTATCGAAAAACTCCACCGCCAAGGATACCGAAATTCCGATATTGCTGTGGTAACGGGAGATATTTCCTCAAGGGAAGGAATAATCGACACAGTCCTTCGCCGCCACGGTATAAGCTGTTTTATGTCCGAGCCCGAGAGCGTCAGCACCTCCCCCGCAGTTAAGCTTGTCCTTGCGGCGCTGGGAGTAGCTATCGGAGGCTGGCAGAGAAAAAATATAATCCATCTTCTGAAAACCGGTATGACCCCGGCAGGCAAGGGCATGGATCCCGAAACAGATACTGCCGAATTGTTCGAGGGCGACTTCTTCGAGACCTACACCGGCACTTGGAACATCCACGGCAAGCGTATGTACACAGGCGACGACTGGTGCATGAATCCCGACGGATATTCAGCGGAAATCACAGACAGCGGAAAAGTAGTCCTGCGCTTGGCAAATCAGGCAAAAAATAAAATAATTCCGCCACTTCAGCGTTTCCTCAGCGTGTTCGACAATGGCGCGGCCCCCGTGCGGGAAATTTGCGAGAGTATCGTTTACTTTGCGGAAGAATACGGTGTTTGTGACTCACTTGAGCAGATGGCAGAGGAATACAGGGGTATCGGTATGCCCGCAGACGCGGAAAAAACCGAGGCAAGCTGGGACTGTGTGTGCGAGATCCTTGACAAAATGGTCGCGATGCTTGGTGATACCAATCTTGACGCCGCACGTTTTTCCGGACTTTTTGCCCGCGTTGCCGCATCAATGGACGTTGGCACGATCCCCACGGGAATTGACGAGGTAGTTCTGGGCAGCGCAGAATCTGTTCGCTTTGACACAGTAAAATGCGTAATCATTCTGGGTTCAGTCAGCGGTGAATTCCCCCGTGCTGTACGTGACGGAGGCGAATTCTTCAATGACCGTGACAAGACCGAGCTTGAATCCGTTGGTATCGAGCTTACCTCCCCCGACGGTGAAATGAAGACCGCCCGTGAGTATTTTATGTATTATCGCGCCGCTGTTTCCCCTGCAGAAAAGCTGTACGTTCTTGCACCTGTGGGAGACGGAAGCGAGCTGTCCGAGGGCGCGATCCGTATAAGAAAGATCCTTGAATCAATGGGACGTGAATCTGTCACATCCTTTGCATCAATGCCCCTGTCTGAAGTGGTATTTTGCAAAGCAGGTGCGGAATATCAGCTTTCCCGCCGACGCGACCCTGAAGAAGTCGCAATAATCCGCGCGCTCCTTGACGAAGGACAGGGAGAATACAAGGTTCCTCTGACTGCGAGATTTGACACTATCAGATCCACCATAGCAGACGCGGATAACATTAACCTTTCCCAGTCAAAAATCGACAGCTTTATCCATTGTCCATTTAATTACAGCTGCAAATATATAATGAAGATAGCTCCCGAGCCCAAGGCAGAGATAGGCTCCCTTGATGTGGGTACGTTCATTCACCACGTTATCGAGAAGTTCTTTGTTGAGGTGCCGGGGGAGCGGATCCGTTCCGGAGATATTTCAGCCGAGGAGCTTTACGAGATATCCGACAGAATAATCGCGGATTATCTCTCCACCCTGTCCATATTCCCCAATGGAGGGGCTGACGGCAGAATTGACTATTTGTTCATAAGACTGAAGAGATACGTTCCCCTGTTCCTTGAAGCAATACTCCGTGAGCTTGCGCAGAGTGAATTTTTCCCTGTGGCACACGAGCTTCCCATTGGACCGGAGCCCGGGGACGTGCCCCCTATAACCTTTGTCACAGACGACGGAACACAGGTAACCCTGAAGGGTATCGCTGACCGGGTTGACCTGTGTGAAAAGGATGGGGTGACTTACGTGCGCGTAGTAGACTACAAGACAGGCAAAAAGGTCTTCTCCTTGGACAACGTTTCCCGTGGCATCGACATTCAGCTGCTCCTATACCTTTTCACCTTGTGGAAATTCGGCGTACCGGAGCTTGGTATCCATGATGCGTTGCCTGCGGGAGCAGTGTACCTGAACGTGCGGCCAAACGCAAATCCCGTTACGTCACTTCTTTCAGCAGAAGAGGCGGCAGAATTCACAATAGATAACGTAGAGCGAAGCGGAATCTTCCTTGCCGACGAAGACGTGCTCACGGCAATGGACAAGGAACTTTGCGGCAAGTACGTCAGCGTTACAAAATCAGGCACAGGGCTCAAAGCCACCGCAGGCACCACCATTATGACACTTGACGAGCTTGGCGGTCTTTACAGCCGGCTTGAAGAGATCATCAAGAGGGTCGCTACGGATATGAAGGCAGGTCACTGTGAAGCCGCACCTCTTGGCACAGGTGACGACAGCCCTTGCAAATATTGCGACAACAAATTCATCTGCAGAGTGATAGCAGGCAGGAGGGATGACTGATATGGCAAAAATCAAATACACCCCTGCCCAGAAAACCGCTGTTTACTGGAAGGGTGGCAACCTCCTCCTTTCAGCCGCCGCGGGAAGCGGTAAAACTGCTGCCCTCACAGGGCGTATAGCGGAGCTTGTCAAGGAAGGCCACGATCTCCATTCCATGCTTATTGTGACCTATACCAAAGCCGCTGCCGCGGAAATGCGCGGAAGGATCTCCGCCGCTCTTGAAAAATCACTTACAGAGCAGGCTGATAATCCCCAGGTGCTCTCGCGGATCAGCCGTGCCATCACCAAGGTTCCTTCAGCGGAGATCTCCACTATCCACTCATTCTTGTATCGCACGCTCAAGCCCTACTTCCCCGTTTTGGGATTCCCCCAGGACTCGCGAATTGCAGACGAGAAGGTAGTTCTCACTCTGAAAAACGAAATAATCAGAAACATAGTCGACGACAGCTTCGCCGCAGGTGGAGACCGCAGCCGCAATCTCACCGATCTCGCCGATATTATCGGGCAGGTGAGAGATACGGAATCTGTAGACAGGGAGCTTTTGTGGATCGCCAACCGCCTTACATCTGTGGGCCAGGATCACACTGCCCTTTTGCATTACGCAGAGGAGCTTGAGAAGATCGCAGAAAGCGGGGAGGTCACTGACAATATCTATGGCAAGATCATAGACGAGCATCTCGACGCCTTTTACTTCCATTACAGAAAGATATTCCTCACTTTGGCAGACGAGCTGGAAGCACTCCCCGAAGTCCGTGCCAAGTACGGCGACTGCGTTGGCTCTATTCTCGAGTGGCTCGGCGAAGGCTACGGTATCTTCGAGAATAAGCCTTGGGATTTCGATCTTTTGTCGGCTCATTTTGCTAATGTCAAAGGAAAGATCACCGCTCTGAACAAACTGTCCCCCAAGCATGCCTGCGACACCTCTGCCGCAATCAAGATATTCAAAGACGAGCTTATCAAGGACACCGAAAGGATCAGCAAAAATTTCTTCAGCTGCAGCGCCTGTGATATTCCCGTGGTTGCCGCAAGAACCGCACGGGTAATGCGTATGTGCGCTTTGGTTATCGGGGAATATTTCGATGCCTTAAGTCAGCGCAAAAAGGAAATGTCCATAGTTGACTACAATGACCTTGAAGCCCTTGGCCTCCGACTCCTTGTAGACGAAAACGGAGAGCCCACTCCTACGGCACTTGAGGTGGGATCCAAATACAAATTCCTGTTTATCGACGAGTACCAGGACACAAACTCCGTTCAAGACAGCATTTTCCGTGCAATATCCACGGGAGCAAGACGGTTTATGGTTGGCGACATCAAGCAGTCGATTTACCGTTTTCGCGGTGCCTCGCCGGAGGTATTCTCCCATTACAGGCAGATCTGGGAGACCACCGACCCCATAGAGGATATTGAATCCGCCGCCTGGGAAGAGGATTTCGATCCGGCAGAAGGAAGAGCTCTGTTTATGAGCGAAAACTTCCGCTGCGATCGCCCTGTGACACAGCTTGTGAATTTAGTGTCCGGGTATATGCTAAAGCACGGCGGTATTCCCTACGAAGACAGAGACGCCCTGGTCTACGCAAAGAACGACGGCGAGACCGTTCCCACATCCCCTGCCGCAGAGGTGTGCCTCATAAGCAGCAAGGGAACAAGAGCAGCAAACAAATCAGACGACACACCCGCCGATACCGAAGCGGAATATGTAGCAGACAGAATAGCCGGAATGATCGGTAAGTACTCCCACGACGGTCAGCGGATCATAAAGCCCGGGGATATCGCCATCCTCCTCCGCAGTCCAAAAGCTGACGGCGAAAAATTCAGAGATGCCCTCTCCCGCCGTGGTATCACCTCCGCCCTGAAGGTCGAGCACCCTCTCTCATCGTTCCCATCAATTATGCTCCTTTGGTGCGTGTTGAATTTCATTGACAATCCACTCCGTGACATTTACGTTACAGGAGCCCTGCGCTCACCAATCTTCGGCTTTACCATGAGTGAGCTGTTGAAGATCAAAGAAGAGAGCGACTCTCCTTTGTATCTGGCAATACTTGACAAGGCCGCAATGGGCTACAGGAAATGCGCCGACACTGTGGCGTGGCTTGAAAAGCAGAAGGCTGTATCACGGGGAATGAGAATTGACAAATTCCTCGAATACCTCATCGACGAGATCGGACTATACTCAATCGACGGCATTCGCGAAAACGGTGCTGAACGTGACGCAATAAACCGATTCTGCAACCTTGCGGCAGATTTCAGAGCCGGAAGCGTTGGGATAAACAGAAGCTCGGACATTTCAGCTTTCCTTGATTATGCCGCAGGTATTATCGACTCCGACGACAGCGATAAGAAGGGCGGTGGCGGGGATCAGTCTGTGTCCATTATGAGTATCCACGCTTCAAAAGGTCTTGAGTTCCCTGTGTGCTTTGTTTCCTGCTGTTCAAAAATACGGAACAACAAGGACGAAACCCGCTCCATAATCTACCACGGAGACATGGGCTTTGGAATGCACCTGCCCGACGACAGCAAGCTTGTAAGATGCGACACACATATCCGCAGAATCATCGGCGAGAGAATACGTCAGGACTCGGTTTATGAAGAAATGCGTATGCTTTACGTTGCCCTGACCAGAGCCCGAGAGCATCTGATCGTCACAGCGAAAATGTCAGATCCCGACAAGAAGCTTCTTGCAGCATCAATCCAGGCTGAATTCTCCGACAAGCACCGTGTGACCGGCATCTCTTCCTACATTGATTGGATACTTGAAGCAGCCGGCGGAAGAGAGCGTAATTGGCTCAAAATAAACGTTATGGACTCACCGGACGGCACTTCAGATGGTATCGAGCCTGCGGAAACTCCAGTAGAAAGCCGGGCAGATGACATCGAGGCCATAGCAGAAGAATATCGCCGCCGCTTCACCTTTGAGTACCGGTATGATTATCTGCGCGGTATCCCGTCAAAGCTTACAGTTTCCAAACTGAATCCCCAGATCCTCGATGATTCCGAGGAAGGTGAATTCTTCTACTTCGGAATAAAAGCCAACGAAGAGAGTGAAAAGCCCCGGCGGAGACCCGGGTTTATGTCAGACGGGGGCAACACTCACACCGCTGCAGACCGCGGAACTGCAACTCACGTGTTTATGCAGTTTGCGGATTTTGCCGCTTTGCGAAATTTCGGTGTCAAATATGAGCTTGACCGACTGGTGAGAGAGAGATTCATCACACCGGGCAGCGCAGAGCTTATTAACCTTCGCCAGCTTGAACGATTTGCAGAAAGCGGGCTCCTTGACAAAATGCTCCGCGCCCCGCTGCTCAAGAGAGAGTTCAGATTCAACGTGCTCCTTGATGCGTCAAGATTCACAAGAGATCCGGAAATGAAGAAAAAGCTCGCGGACGGACAGATCAAAGTAACCGTTCAGGGTGTGGTGGACTGTGTGTTCCGTGATCCTGACACAGGAAAACTGGTACTGGTTGACTACAAGACAGACTCCATCACCGACGAAGAGTGGAAGGATCTATCCCGTGCTGAAGAAAAGCTCCGTCGCCGTCACCGTGATCAGCTCACCTATTACAGGGAGATCTGCTCGGAAATGTTCGGCGAAGAGATCGAGGATGCCCTTGTGTACTCAACAGTCCTCGGCAGAACGGTAAAGGTATAGATATAAATCCCATGAGCCCCCAAAAAGGCTTGTGGGATTTTGTGTTTACCCTTTGTTTGCCAAAAGGCAAAAAATTGTTATTGTATATTATTTGTCCGTATGTTATACTATATAATAGGATGAAATATTATAGGTGGTACTATGGCTTTACTGAAGGAAAAGTTTTTTGAATCTCTTTCATCCGTGCTTCCCATATCTGCGATCGTGCTTCTTTTATGCATCACAATCGCCCCGGTGAGCACGGGTGTTTTCGTGTTATTTTTACTGGGGGCGTTTATGCTGATATTCGGCATGAGCCTCTTCACCTTGGGCGCAGACATGTCAATGCAGCCCATGGGCGAAGGCATCGGTGTTGTTATCAGCAAAAGAAAAAAAGCTTTCTTCCCCATCGTTATTTGCCTGGCTCTCGGTATTATCATTACCATAGCAGAGCCTGACCTTACGGTTCTTGCAAATCAGATCCCCGCAATTCCCAATATGGTCCTTATTCTTGCCGTTGCTGTAGGCGTTGGGCTGTTCCTCGCGCTCGCCTTCCTCCGCAACTACCTTGGAATTAAGCTCGCAAAGCTTTTACTTGTGTGCTACGCCATAGTTTTCGCCCTTGCAATATTCGCACCAAATAATTTTATCCCCGCAGCCTTTGACTCCGGCGGAGTTACAACAGGGCCAATCACAGTTCCCTTTATTATGGCTCTCGGTATCGGTATGGCGTCAATCAGAAGTGACAAGAGATCTGCCGAGGACAGCTTCGGTCTCGTTGCACTCTGCTCTGTTGGACCTATTATGTCCGTGCTTATTCTGAGCATTTGCTTCAAGCCTCAGGCGGGCACCACCGAAACCGTTATCCCCGAGGTCATCACCACAAAGGACGCTATAATGCAGTTCGTGCACCAGATTCCGCATTATATGGAAGAGGTTGCCATAGCGTTTTTACCCATCGTAGGGGTGTTCATTATATTCCAGCTTATTTCCCGAAGATTCCAAAAGCACAAGCTTCTCAGAATCTCGAGCGGTTTCCTTTATACATACGTCGGACTGGTTCTGTTCCTCACAGGTGCAAACGTAGGCTTCATGCCGGCAGGTTCTCTCATCGGCGGTGCTATCGCAGGCGGTAACTTCAAGTATCTGCTTATCCCTGTCGGTATGCTGGTTGGTTACTTTATCGTAGCTGCCGAGCCTGCGGTTGCTGTGCTGAAAAAGCAGGTTGAAGAGATCTCAAACGGCAGAATGTCCGGCAAATCCATCGGCATCGGCCTCTCTGTGGGTGTTGCAATTTCCGTTGGTATCGCAATGCTCCGCGTGCTGACCGGTATCCCCATTATGTATTTCCTCGTTCCCGGATATATCATCTCCCTTGTGATCAGCTTCTTCGTACCGCCGATCTACACGGGCGTGGCGTTTGACTCCGGTGGAGTTGCAAGCGGTCCTATGACCTCCGCCTTCCTGCTGCCATTTGCGGTGGGCGCTTGTACTGCCCTTGGCGGAAACCTTATGACAGATGCCTTCGGTATCGTCGCAATGGTTGCTATGACTCCCCTTATTACCATTCAGTCCATCGGTCTCTATTCCGAGATCAAGATGAAGAGACTGCACAAGCTGGCAGCGGAAGAGATCAGCAAGATCGACGACTGCATTATTTTCTACGACGATCTTTACACAGAAGACAACGTAAGCGAGGAGGTGAGCGTTCGTGGCTGATACAACTAACTCTATCGAAAGAGTACGCGCGCTCCTTGCAATAACACAGCGTGGCCACGGTAAACGCCTTGTGGAGTTTATGAGCAAAAAGGGGGTCGGATACAACCTCCGTTGCCGCGGACTTGGTACTGCATCCTCCGAAATGATGGATATTCTCGGTCTTGGCTCGAGCGACAAGGATATCGTGATCAGCCTTGGAAAGCAAAGCGCCGTTGAGCAGGTCGTCAAGGAGTTCAGCGATTCCTTGAGTCCCGTCCGCACAGGTCGCGGTATTATGATGCTTTTCTCCCCCAATGCCGTGGGAGGACTTCTCGCAACTATCCTTACTAAAGTAAAATCTCAGCCCGCGTCCGCAGGAACGGATATGGGCAAGGAAGGAGCTGAAATTATGAAAAACGAGCACCGTCACAGTCTTATACTGATTGCAGTAAATCAGGGCTACACCGACTCCGTTATGCAGACCGCCAGAAAGGCAGGTGCTACAGGCGGCACGATCATCAAGGCACGTCTTGACTCCGAAGAGCTTTCCGAAACCTTCAGAGGTATTTCCTTTGACTCCGAAAAGGAGATTCTGGTAATTCTGGCTCCCGACAGCATCAAGGAAGAAATAATGAACTCGGTAAACACAGAGCACGGTCTCCGCACCGAAGCTCAGGGTATGGTTTGCTCCCTGCCCGTCGACAAGGCATTCAAAATATAACGAAAAATAAAAAGGATCCCGAAAAAGGATCCTTTTTTGTAGGGGTCAACGTCCCCGACGAATTTTTACGACGTGCGATGTAAACCCAACGTCGGTTTAAATATCTCTTATCTTTTATCTAAAAAAGACACCCCAGCGGGTGCCTTTTTCTTTTATTTATCTCTGGATTCTGCCGGAGCCGTCGCCGCCTGCAAGCTTTTCAACTTCAGCAACTGTAACCATGTTGTAGTCGCCTTCGATAGAGTGCTTCAGTGCAGATGCAGCTACCGCAAACTCAACGGCTGCCTGTGTGGACTTGCCGGAGAGGAGGGAGTAGATCAGACCGCCACCGAAGGAGTCACCGCCGCCTACGCGGTCAATGATGTGGAGGTCGTACTTCTTGGAGAAGCAGTACTCGTCAGCCTTAACGTCGAAGAGCATAGCGGACCAGCCGTTATCAAATGCGCTGCGGCTTTCACGAAGGGTAATTGCAACGTACTCAAAGCCGAACTTGTCAGCCAGCTGCTTTGCAACGGACTTGTAACCGTCGTGGTTCAGCTTACCGCCGTAAATATCGGTTGCTTCAGCTTCGATACCGAACACGTCCTTTGCGTCCTCTTCGTTGGAGATGCAAACGTCAACGTACTGGCAAAGCTCAGTCATAGCAGCTCTTGCCTGGTCTCTTGTCCAGAGCTTGCCGCGGTAGTTAAGGTCGCAGGAGATCTTGATTCCTCTTGCCTTAGCTGCAACGCAGGCCTGCTTGCAGATCTCAACAAGGTTTCCGCCCAGAGCAGGAGTGATACCGGTGAAGTGGAACCAGTCAGCGCCTTCAAAGATCTTATCCCAGTCGAAATCTTCAGGAGATGCCTTAGCGATAGCGGAGTTTGCTCTGTCGTAGATGCAAACGGAGCCACGCTGGGATGCGCCCTTTTCGTTGAAGTAGATACCTACTCTGTCCCCTCCGCGGGTGATGAGGCTGGTGTCAACGCCGTAACGACGGAGGCTGTTAACAGCAGACTGACCGATCGCGTGTGTGGGGAGCTTTGTAACGTAAGCTGCGTCCATACCGTAGTTGGCAAGGGAAACAGCAACGTTAGCTTCACCGCCGCCGAATGTGAATTCAACGTGGTCACACTGTACGAATCTTTCGTAATTGTAGGGCTGGAGTCGGAGCATAAGCTCACCGAATGTTATAACTCTTTTCATTTGTATATCCTCTCTTGTTTTATTTTATCTTTCTCACAATTACATTATGTGTTCCCGCCCTCTCCCGGAGGGAGCCTTATGAACATGGCGTTTGTCCGGGGACACAAAGTAGAATTGGAATTATCCTTTATACATTCCGCCGTCCACGTCGAGAACCTTGGGTCCTGTGTATGGCTCGCCGAAAATTGTCTCGTAAAGGGACTCTGCAAACAAAGCGTGCATTTCTCTTGTGGGGTGGTTGATGTAATTTGCCAGAAGCTGTGTTACGTCAACACCGCTTTCGTAAAGTGCCTTCCATTTTGCGTAGCAGTCGCACACAGCAATACCTTTGGACAGTGCCAGCTCTTTTGCCGCGTTAATGTACTCGTCCAGTCTGCCGCCAAGCTGGTATTCCATTGTAACCTTGGCATATCCAGCTTCGCCTTCGTTGGCGTAAAGGCTTGTCTCTACCAAAGACGTGTTCATCATATTGGGGGTCATGAAGATGCAGTCTGCACCAAGCTCGTTGACCTTGTCGAAAAACGTGCCCAAGTTCCCGAGATAACTCTCGAGGGGGTCGTTTACGTCGTTGAGACCGTAGCAGATAATAACCAGATCCGGATGGTGGCAGGCGACGTCCCGCTCGAAATTCTTTACGGCGTATTCTGCCCACATACCGCCTACGCCGTTGTTGATAATGTTAACGGGAATGTCGGGGTAGGCTGTGTTCAGCATCATACGAAGACGTGCGTGGTAAACCGTGTCGAAGTGGTTACCCAGGTGATTGACGCAGCCGTGGGTCACGCTGTCGCCGCAAACGACCACATTGATGGGGCCGTGGTTTATATGATAATCAAGGGAGCCTTCGCGTAGGCCTTTTGCAATGTTAAATTCTTTCATAATGTTGATTTTTCTTTCTGAACATAAGATGTGCCCGAACAAACGGACCATCGGGGATGCCGGCCCCTGCTTTTTAAGATTACTTTACAAGGTGATAAGCGAAACCGTTGATCTCGTCTGCAAGATAGATGAACTTCATGGAGCCGTCCTTGTCGAATGTTGCGGAATCCATATCGAACTTCACGCCGCGACGGCTGAGGTGATATACTGCACGGTCAACGCTGTTTGTGGAAATAGCGATGTGGCCGCACTTGCCTCTGCCCATACCGTTCATTACTTCAAACTCGGGAGAAACAAATGTGCTTGCAGATCTCTTGTCTGTGGGGAAGGAGAAAATGGAATTCAGAGCGTTTACGTTGTCCTGTGCTGCGTTTTCATCAGCAGAGTTGATACCGATATGGCGGAACTTGAAGCCGAGCATTGCGTCAACAGCTTCGCGAACCAACTTTGCGATACCGTCAAAGTCGCCTGCTGCGATCATTTTTGCATCAACCATCCAGCTACCACCGCAGCAGAGGATCTTGTTGAAGGAGAGGTAGTCGTTTACGTTGCCGGGGTTAACACCTCCTGTGGGCATAAACTTAACGCCGCCGTAAGGGGCAGCCATAGCTTTGATCATCTTGATGCCGCCGGACTGTTCTGCGGGGAAGAATTTTACAACGTCGAGACCAAGGGACAGAGCCTGCTCGATACCTGTGGGGTTATTGATACCGGGAACGATTGGGCAGCCCTTTTCCTGACAATATTTAACGATCTCGGGGTTGAAACCGGGGCTTACGATGAACTTTGCGCCTGCTTCGATGGCGTCGTCAACCTGCGCCTTTGTAAGAACGGTGCCTGCGCCAACGATCATTTCAGGGTACTCTTTAGCGATAATGGAGATAGCTTCTTTAGCGGCAGCGGTACGGAAGGTAACTTCAGCGCAAGGAAGGCCGCCCTCGATAAGAGCCTTTGCAAGAGGAACTGCGTCCTTTGCGTCGTCGATCTTGATTACCGGCACGATACCGATAAGGGATAATTCTTTGATAATATCGTTCATTTTCTTACCTCTTTTCTGATTGGGAAAAATCATATTTTTACGTATATATTGTACTACCAAACGCGGTTATTGTCAATGGGAAAAAGTGCAATTAGGGGGAGATTTATACTTGCTATACGCACCGAGCACAGGAATACTCGCTCCGTTGCTCTGCCGAGGTTGCGCAACGTAAAACACTGCGCGTGAGGCGCAATATTTGCCTACGCGGCTGGCGCACAGGGATACTCGTGTCGTACCCCTGTGAACCCCGGCACCAAAGAGTAGAGGAACACTTGCGTGTTCTGATTCTCTCCTCTTTGGAATCTCCTCTCTTGGCACAACGTGCAGGTTAAATTCGTTAGTTCACCTTCCGTGGCTTCACCAGTTTAGTAAGGCTAAATCGTTTGTTGGGTTTCGAATTAGCATAGTCAATTAAACCTATGGTTTAGTTTTTCTGAATTTAGAAAAGCCAATGTTAGTGAAAACATCTGTGCCAAATCGAACCGAGGCGGGCGAGTTTTCACTATGCGTGAAGACTGTAAGCCAAGGACGACCACACTAATAAGCTTCTACTCTCGTTGAAAACAAAGGGGGAATTCTTAAAGGGGGAAATTGAGCCTGCTCCTTTCCCCCTTTAAGTGCCTGGATTCATAAGGAGGTGGCATGAACCTCCTTATGTTCCGTGCGAAAGCACGGGTGGTATATATCGCTTTGTGCGAACAAAAAGAATCCCACCCCCGAGGATTTCATCCTCGGTTCGTTCGGTTTTTGCACTGCGCGTGGGGCGCAATCTTTGCCTACGCGGCTGGCGCAAAAAGCACTACGCGTGAGGCGCCCCAGGAGGTTCGTGCCACTCCCTGGGGAACCCCGGCTCTCAAGGAGGGAGGCTTGCGCTGATTCTCCCTCCTTAAGAATCCTCCCTCTTGGCACCACGTGCACAGCAGATTCGCAAGGATGCTGTCCGTGGCTTCACCAATTTAGTAAGGCTAAATTGATAGTTGGGTTTCGAATTAACACAGGGGTTTTAAATTGTAGGGGACGGCGTCCTCGACGTCCCGCCTATCAGGTTTAAACCGCACGACGGACTGTCGGGGCCTGAGTATTGCCTAACGCCAAATTCGCGAGGTTTCCATGACACGGAGAAACCTCGGATATCTATTATCTATTATCTTTTTTATTCCCCAGTTGACATATAAGTTGTTTTTTGCTATTATATAGTTAATAGTTTAATTTTGGAAATGAGGCGAAAAGATGGATATGGCAAGCACCGGCTCAGGTGAGATTTTGCAGGTTGTGGGGCTCTCAAAATCATTCGGAGACACCAACGTTATCCGTGACCTTTCTTTCACGGTAAACCGCGGGGAATTTCTCACGGTTCTTGGTTCATCCGGTTGCGGTAAGACTACCCTCCTCCGCCTTATCTCCGGCCTTGAAGAAGCTGACGGAGGCAAAATAATCCTCGACGGCTGTGACGTTACCGAAAAGGAGCCTAATCTCCGTCCGGTCAACACGGTTTTCCAGAATTACGCCCTCTTCCCCCATCTTAACGTTTTTGACAACATCGCCTATCCCCTGAAGATAAAAAAGCTCCCAAAGGACGAGATCAAAAACAGAGTTTTCGAGGCACTGGACCTTGTGCAAATGAGCGGATACGAAAGACGTTACCCCGCCTCACTTTCAGGCGGTCAGCGTCAGAGAATAGCCATCGCTCGCGCAGTCGTGTCTCACCCGGAGATCCTTCTCCTTGACGAGCCTCTCGGCGCTTTGGACCTGAATCTTCGTCGCGCAATGCAAACAGAGCTAAAAAATCTTCAGAAGCAGCTTGGGATCACCTTTATTTACATAACACACGATCAGGAAGAAGCCCTGAACATGTCTGACAGAGTGGCTGTTATGAAGGATGGCCGGTTTATCCAGCTTGGCACACCGGAGGATATTTACGACAGACCGGACTACGCATACGTTGCCAGATTTGTGGGAGAAGCAAACCTTCTTCCCGGGGTTTACGCCGGGGAAACTGACGGCGGCGCTTTGGTGAAATTCGGGGACGCCACCCTGAGAGTGCGTCAAGGTAAGATGCCTCACAACCTCTGCGACCTTGTTCACGTTGCCCTCCGCGGCGAGAAGATCACCGTTTCTGACAAGGCAACTGACGAGGGCTCTGTCTGCGGTACTGTAGAAGAGTTGAACTTTGCCGGCGGCGTTATGCGCCTGACTGTAAACTCTGACGGCGTGCGGATCACCGCCATGCGGTACGGTCTTGACACCAGCATCCGTGTTGGTGAGCAGGTATGGCTTACAGCACCTGACCTCTCCGGCATTATCTGCGGAAACGACGAGGACGGAAAATGAGCAAGAAACGCAATATTGCTGCCACCCTCGGCACACTTCCAATGTACCTGTTCACGATAGTGTTTGTCCTTGGTCCCTTGTTCCTTATGCTGGCCCTGTCATTTTTTCAAGTTGACGGCTGGTCATACAAGGCCGTATTCACCCTCGAGAATTACATTTCAGCCTTCTCGGGCACCTATCTCCAAACTCTGACAACGTCCTTGAAGCTTGCCCTTATTTCAACCGTATTCGTTATTCTTCTGGGCTATCCCTTCGGGCTTTGCACATCGTTTTTATCCCCGCGGATGCAAAAATTCATTATGACCTCCCAGATGATCCCTTACTGGGTCAACTCCCTCCTACGTCTCTACGGCTGGATCATAATTTTCCGCGCCAACGGGCTTCTTGACAAGATCCTTATGGGGCTTCGCATAACAGATGAACCCCTGAAGCTCCTTTACACATACCCCGCTGTTGTGGTTGGTATGATATACGTGCTGATACCATTTATGTTTGCCTCGGTTTATCAGGTGGCGGGAAGGCTGGACTACTCCCTCATCGAGGCGGCGCGAGATCTTGGCGCATCACGGACAAAGGCATTTTTGTCTGTCACCCTGCCCCTTACTCTCCCCGGACTGAAAACCGGTATAGTTCACACGTTCATCCCCTCTATGGGACTCTTCTTTATTGCAGATATTCTCGGCGGAAACAAGATCGTTCTCACGGGTAGTTTAATTAACGATCTTCTCACAAAGGCGCACAATCAGCCCCTTGCCGCCGCTCTCGCAACAATACTTATGGCGCTGACAGGTGCGATTTGTATTCTCTTACTGAGGAAGCCTGAGCATGAAAGACAATAAACTACACATAATAAGAAAAAAGCGCGGCTTCTTTAAGGTGATCTACCCTATCCTTATGACCGTCCTTACCTATCTGCCCATTCTCATGGTGGTGATCTATTCCTTCAACGGAAGCAGGATCTCCTCTGTCTGGAGCGGATTTTCTCTGAAGTGGTACTCCCAGTTATTCAGAGACGATGCAATTTTCGAGGCTTTGGGCAACTCCCTGATCCTGGCTCTGGCCTCATCCCTTATCGCGGCAGTTATCGCAACCTCAGCCGCATTATTCATCGGAAGAGCGAAGCTTCCATTCAAGTGGGCTGTGGAAAAAATGTCTCTCGCCCCCCTCATTATCCCGGAGATAATTCTGGGTATGGTATTTCTCGCGTTTTTCTCCTTGCTGGGTCTCCCATTTGGAATGATATCACTGATCATCGCACACACCGCGTTCTGTATCCCTTACGTTTACAATCAGGTAAAGGCGCGACTTGAGGTAATGGACAACACGGCGGTTGAAGCGGCGCGGGATCTTGGTGCGTCCCCAATGAAGGCATTTCTCACCGTGACCCTGCCAATGCTTATGCCGGCTATTGTGTCGGGTATGTTTCTCTCTTTCGCCATGAGCTTTGACGATGTGATCATCTCGATTTTCGTAACAGGCGTGGACGTAAACACCCTGCCGATCATTGTGTACACATCTCTCAAAACCGGCGTAACCCCCAAGATCAACGCGATCTGCACCCTTATGCTCGGCGTGACCGTTATCTGCTACGTGATCGCGGGAATAATCGGGAGAAAGACAAAAGACAAGAAATAATATATAAAATTAACATAAATAGGAGAATTATTATGAAAAAGCAACATTTCAAGAGAATTCTTGCACTGGTTCTTACCGCCCTGCTCCTTTCCTCCGCGCTGATTCTTACAGGCTGCGGTGAAAAAGGTGACAGAACCCTCAATCTTTTCACTTGGGCGGGAATGTTCCCCGACGAGCTTCTCCGCGACTTTGAAAAGGAAACCGGCATCACCGTAAACTACATCAGCTTTGACACCGACGAAACAATGCTCCAGAAGCTCCAGGTAGCAGAGGGCGGCGACTATGACCTGATCATCGCTGACGACTACATCATTGAAGTTGCAATCAAGGAAGGTCTTGTTCAGAAGCTTAACAAGAAAAAGCTCCCCTCCATAGACAACGTTAACCCCCTTTATCAGGGTCAGTTCTACGATCCCACCGACGAATACACCGTACCTTTTGGCGCGGGCGTTCAGACTATCGTTTACAACCCCGCAAAGGTTGACATTGACATTACCGGCTACGCTGACCTGTGGGATCCCGCTCTCAAGGGCAAACTGGGTATCATATCCAACTACCGTGTTATCAACGGTATGGCGCTGAAGACCTTTGGCTACAGCTACAACACAACCGATATTTACGAGATCAACCGGGCAGGCGCACGCCTCACAGAGCTTGCACCCAACATCCGCCTTATCAAGGATGACAACATCCAGGACGACCTTCTCTCCGGCGAGATCGACGCAGCAATTATGTATACCTCCCAGGTAACTCTGGCAAAAATGACAGACCCATCTCTGGAGATCGTATTCCCCAAAGAAGGAATTGGCTTTGGTATTATGGGAATGTTCGTGCCTGTTAACGCTCCCGACAGCAGCGCAGCTCACGAGTTTATCGAGTACGTTCTTGATCCGGAGCGCGGTGCTACCTGCTTCGAGTGGCTCGGCTACTACTGCACATTCGCCGCATCTGAAGAGCATATCTCCGAAGATTTCCGTTCATTCCTCACTCTTCCCGATGAATTTAACAAGGAAGACATGGAAATGATCCAGAACGTAACCGCAGAGGCAGAGCAGGCTCACCTGACAAACTGGACAATGTTCAGAAGCAAATGCAAATAAAAAAGCAAAAAGAGACTCTTTGGAGTCTCTTTTTTAAGTAATCAATTTACCGTAGGGGACGGCGTCCTCGACGTCCCGCAACGTGCAGTTTAAACCTAACGTCATCTCGCACCGTATCTTTTATTTATTATCTAAAAAAAGACCCCGAAGGGCCTTTTTTTCGTTGCTTATCTGATAAGTCCAAACTTGACGAATGAATAGCGTTTTTTGTAGACGGGGCATTCTCTGCCGTTCCACTCATTCTCAAAGGTCCACATCTGGCGGCCTACAAGCTCAAGCTCGTCATCAATATAGTGGTGGGGACCCATTGTGTTTCGCATAGCGCAGGTCAGGCGAACATTGATCTTGTTCTCCCCTGCCTTGAGGAATGCACCGAGGTCGATCTCCTTGTTCCACATAACCTTAATCGGCTGGCCGCCGTTTACGCTAACCTGAGCTGTGGCGTATCTGCCGTCCAGCTTCAGCACCGTAGCACATCCCGGCGCGTAATCGTAGTCAAATTCAAGCTCCATTGTTCCGCCGAAGAAGGGGAAACCGCAGGTTACGGTATCATTTGCTGAAACGGTGTCGGGAACCCGGGTCATTGTAAATCCACCGTCGAACAGGGTGGTTTCTGCATCTCCCGCACCCGTGTCACCGTCAAGGCGGAGACCAAAATCACCAACCAAATACATTGATTCGATCTCTGTGTCGAAAACAATGCAGTTGCGGAGAGCCTCGGACACGCCGCCGTAGAGAACGTAGTAAACGTAGTCGCTCTGGTGATGGTTCACTTCCACGATGATCTCATTGTCCCCGGTCTTCACCAGCTTTGCAATATCGAATGTGGTAAAGGAGCGGTCAAACCACCAGCCGCCGTCGGTCACAACTTCCGTGCCGTTGACTGTGATCCGCTGATACATGGGTTCAGCCACCAGCTTAAGTGTTTCGGGCAGGTACTCTGCCTTGAAGTTAAACTTCAGGTACACAACCCCGTCGTATCTCTGGCGAAGGAGCATATCGCGGACACCCATTATGTAAAGGGGCTCATCGTAATTCACGCCGTCATAAGACAGAGCAGGCATATCAAGGGTCATAATATTGTCAGGCTTTTTCGCCAGGCGCACGGTGCCTGGAACAGGGATAAACTCTGCAACCTTCTCGGGTACGGGTGCGGTCTCGCCTGCAGTGCAATCGCACTCCACAAGCACATGGGATTCGCCGTCCGCAAAGGAGAGGTACACGTCGGTGCAGTTTTCACTCTTAATCTGCGCCACAGGCTTTACTGTAAGAGTATGTACGTCAAGCTCTGCCCAGTTTCCACAGGAGAGGCTCACTTTCACAGGACAATGGTCGCCCTTGCCGGTAGAGGTAAGGTAAACGATCCGTCCTTCCTCGGTATGGCGGGTCATTTTGCGCAGACCCGGGATGTTCTTACCGTTTTCAGAAATAACAGCGTCGCGGTATGCGAAAATATCATCCTGCGTTACGGTGGAGCGGAGGAAGTCGAGCTTATCTCCACGGTCCTCGCCGTCCACGTAAGGAGGAAGCCCATCGTAGAGCCACACCTTGCCGCCGTTTTCTGTAAACTGACGGAGGAGATTTATGGTATTTGTGTCAAGCGAATAAGTAAAGGGCACGATCACCGCCTCATATTCGCAAAGGCCAACCTTGATACGGTCGCCGGAAACCGTTGCCATTCTTTCCATCATCCACTCGTCGCCGTAGTGATAGGGTATCTGATTGTCGCCCAGGAGCCGGGACATTTCAAAAAGCTTTGCCTCAATCTCGTCAAGGGAGTCGGTATCCTTGCGGTACTTGCAGAACGCACCGTGAGAGGGGTGGATCACAAGAATGGGAGCGTATTCAAGGCCGCGGGAAAGGACAGCTCCAAGATTTGTGAAATAATCGTTGAACTCTCGCATATCATCTGACCAAGGATTGTGATCGGAGTAGTGAAGGGGATAGTCTGTCTTTCTCTGTCCTCGCTCGGAGTAGGGGTACAGATGCTGGCACATCATATTGATGCCGGATGCGTACTGAACCTCCGCCACTTTTTTCAGCTCAGTGGGGGAAACAGCCCAGCCGCAGCAGGCGAACATTTCAGAAATGGCTTTCTTCTTGCCAAGTTGTGCGCAAGCGGATCCGAGCTGCTTGAATGAAAGATCGTCAAGCACCTGGCGTCCAAGATAGTCAACTCCGGGAATTGTCTCGTATTCGTAGAAAGGCATAACGCTGCCTGTGCACATCATCTGGTAGTTGAGGGTTGTTTCTTCAACTGCGTGGCCCGTGAGTCCTACGCCGTTTTCCACGCACCAATCGTAGAGCTTTTTAATGAAGTTGTTTATAAACAGCTTGTGGATCAGATAGTAGTAATCAAAGCGGAACTTGTCAGCCCCCTCGAAATTGAAGAAAATCGCCGGGAGCTTGTCAAAAATCGAGTAGCCGTAAGCTGCCTCAAACTGCTCGGGGAGGGTGTTTGAGTAGGGATTACCCCAACGGTAGTACTGTGGCTCGTCGGTGAAGAACCCGGGCATGGGCTTTCCCTCGCCAAACTTGTCGGCAGGGATCCTGCGCTTGTATTCCTCGTGAGTTGCGGCGATGAACTGATCGGCGATATCGGGATTCAGGGTGTCAACGTAGCTCTCGTCGTATCTCTTATAGAGGATCAGATATTCTTCCGCGCCGCAGTCGGAGGTAACACGGGTAAATGATCCATCGGCGTTCTTTATGTAAACGGAGATAATATCATCATCAATTGCGGGGAACGCGCCAAAGCGATACTCAATAGCAAGGGCGTGGTTCTTCTTATCCTTAAGAAGAACCCCTCCTGCAAAGCCGCTGGGCCAGCCGTTTTCGTCGTATGCCCAGGCCTCCATACCCAGCTTTTCAGCCTCATCCATGCAGGCGCGGACGCAATAGAACCACTCATCAGACATATATTCTGTGAGAAGTCCTCCGCGGGCGTGCATAAAAAATCCCTTCATTCCAAGAGACTTCATATCTCTGATCTGGCGGCGAAGCTCTTCTTCCTCAAGCTTGTCGTTCCAGCTCCAGAACGGGATACTCGCGTACTCGGGGGCAACCTCTCTGATTTCGTCAATTATTTTTCTCATCTCGTACCTCGCGGTAGTATTTTTATTGATTATATCACGGTTTTGCCTTTTTGAAAAGGTGGGCGGCGTATTTTTTCGTTTTTTCTTCCATTGGGCCTTAAGGTATGGTATAATAAAGAAAGATAAAGGATAATCCATAAACGATATGGAGGTGCGAAATGAAAGGCAAGGTCGGAAAAACAATAACATACATAGCTTTCGGAATATATGGACTGGCTATGTGTATCCTCCTTTTCGGACGTGTACCAATGGAGCGAGCAGCGATAAATCTCGTTCCTATGAAAACGGTTATCAAATGCATTGATTTTCTTTTCTCGGACAGTTATATGGTTCGCCACGGTGTAATAAACCTTTTTGGAAATATCGGTATGTTTATACCACTTGGATTCTTCCTCGCGACTATATGGAATCAGCTTCGCCTGTTCCCATGTCACATACTCACAACAGCGGTAATAATCATAGCTGTAGAGGTGGTACAACTTATCACTCTCACAGGCTCAGCGGACATTGACGATCTGATCTTAAACGTGTTGGGCTCAGCCGCCGGCTTTTGGGTTTATAAGGTATACGAAGCTATAAGAAATCGCATAATAAATAAAAAATCGGAGAAGCAAATTGGCTAAACACAGAACAAACAAAACAAAGCGAGAGAAGCAGATCTCCCGCTCAATGGGTAAATACAAATCGAAATCCTCGGACAGTCGCAGACGCTCATCTGCTGCAGAGAGATTTGCCAGATACGCAAGTGAGGCATACGAGCCTCGGGTAAGCAAAAGAGAACGGAAGAGATACGGGGATGACGTGTTCGTTACCGGTACGTTCTCCTACAGCGGCAAGGGATTCGGCTTCTGCGTTGTAGACGAAGAATACGGAATGGAAGATATCTTCATTTCCCCTCGCAAGACAATGGGGGCTATGACAGGAGACCGGGTGCGAGTCAAGGTTTACGAAAACTTCGACGGCACAAAAAGCACCGAGGGCGAAGTGGTTTTCGCTGAATATTCATCTGACGCAATAATCGGTACCTTGTACGTGAAACGTGGCTACGCTTACGTTATCCCCGACAGAGGTCGTTACGGCGTGGTGATCTACGTTCCCGAAAAGGATGTGGACGTCTCAGGAGCAGCCGACGGATACAAGGTCGAGGTTTGCCCCTCCGGCGAGCCTTACTTCACCAGAACCAGATCAATAACCGTGCGCGGGCCCAGAAATATGCCATACTTTGACACAATGGGCAGAATTACCCGAGTGTTCGGCAGTGCCCTTTCAAAGGATGCAAACTACGCGGCGATCCTTCATTCCGCAGGGATCCGTACCACTTTTCCCGAATCCACCCTCGCCCACGCAGACGCAGTCTCAAAAGAGCCTATCGTGCACGGCGACCGCGTGGATCTCCGCGACAAGCTGATATTCACTATCGACGGCGCAGGTGCAAAGGATTTGGACGACGCGATCTCCCTCGAGCTCCGCGACGGCAAGCGGATACTTGGAGTCCATATAGCGGACGTGTCACATTACGTGAGACAGAACACCCCCACGGAAGAGGAAGCGCGGCTCCGAGGCACAAGCGTGTACTTTACCGACAAGGTAGTGCCAATGCTGCCGGAGGCCTTGTCAAACGACGCCTGCTCGTTGAACGCGGGAACGGACAAGTATGCCCTTTCTGCGGAGATCACCCTTGACGAAGACGGCAACCGCCTTGGAACGCGGATATTTAAATCCATTATTCGTTCATCTGTCCGCGGGGTGTATCACGAGGTCAACGACCTGTTTGAGAACGGCGAGAAAAGCGAATTTTACGAAAAATATGAGGCGGCATATCCCACCCTCACGGAAATGCACCGCTTGTATCTGCAGCTCAAGGAGAAGTCCGCCATACGCGGCGTTCTTGAGCTTGAGGACAGCGAGGCGGTGATCCTTCTGAACGAGGCAGGCCAGCCTGTTGACATAGTACGTCGTGAGCGTGGGGACGGTGAGAAACTCATTGAACAGTTTATGCTCCAGGCGAACATGGGTGTTGCGGAGGTTCTGAAGAGCCTCGGTCTCCCGTGTCTGTACCGCACACACGAAGAACCAAGCGAAGAAAAGATCAGCGCCTTTGCCAAGTTTGCCCACAACGTAGGTCTTGATACCCGCGAGATCACAAAGGCCTGGGGTGACACAGGCAAAGAAAGAGCCGAGGCACTTATGAGTGGCCTTGGAAATATTCTCAAGGAAGCTGACGGCCGCGGCATCGCCGGCATTATATCTGAAATGATGCTTCGTGCAATGATGAAAGCGAAATACCAGTCCGTATGCGCGCCTCACTTCGGTCTTGGAGTTGACACCTACTGTCACTTCACATCCCCTATTCGCCGCTATCCCGACTTGTTCGTCCACACGGTGATCACCACGGTGCTGGAGAAGACCGGCGCGGGAGTTCTTTCTGCCGAATCTGACAAGGAGGCGGCAAAGAGGGCGGTCACTATTCTCGAAAAGGTGGCAGACGACCGTGGTATCTCCTCCTCCGACTGCGAGGTTCGGGCGCAAAACGCGGAGCGTGAGATCGTAGATATGTATATGACTCTCTACATGTCCGAAAAGGTGGGAGAGACCTTCTCGGGTGCGGTCAGCGGAGTTATCAGAAGCGGCATTTTCGTGAGACTGGACAATTTGGTTGAGGGATTCGTTCCTGTAGCGTCATTCCCCGGCGCGAAGATCAATGATGAGCTGATGACTATGCATCACGATGGCAAAACTTACACCCTCGGCACAAGAATTGACGTGGTCTTAGTCGATGCTGACGTGTCCACGGGGAAGATAACCTTTGGGAGAAAAATATAAGGGGGCACCTATGTCTGATAATATTATCATCGAGCGAATCTGGGAAGACGACTCTTTTTTTGAGATAAAGATCACCGCTCAAAATGAAAATATATGCGCAGCATCAAAAGTTTACGTTCAAAACGAGACGATAGATGATCTGCGCGAGAAGATAAAAGATATTGTTTCTCTCAAGGAAAGCAAAGCCTTTTGGCAGGCAGGAAAACGCGGGGATGCAACACCCCCTTCGGTATCCTTGGAATTTGCACGGGACGGTAGAGGTCACGTTATCATTGACGTTTATATGGAGCTTGACGACGGCGGCAAATTATCGGCTCACAACTGCTCTTTCTACGTTAAAACCGAGATGGGATTGCTCGAGAATTTCGCCATTCAGCTGCAAATTCTGAAGACTGACGGTGTGGGCGCAAAAGCGCAGCTGTCCGAGTAAATCTAATTTCAACGCAAAAGGGGAGGAGTGAATGTTGCCTTCGGCAAATTCTGCCCCTCCCATACAAAAACCTTCCGAATAACACAACACAGGAGATACATTATGAAAAAAATCGCAAGCTTTACTGTTGACCACGACCTGCTGGATCCCGGTATTTACGTTTCCCGGGTTGACGGGGATATTACAACCTATGATCTGCGCACACGCAAGCCCAACGGCGGCGATTACATGGACAGCCGCACTATGCACTCAGTGGAGCACATGTTTGCAACCTACGTGCGCAATTCTGAAATCAAAGATTCCGTTATCTACTTCGGACCTATGGGCTGCCGCACGGGATTTTATCTTATCACCCGTGACGTGCCAAACGAAAAGGTGCTGGAGGTTACTCTTGACGTCCTTCGCAAGATAATTGCACATGAGGGTGAGGTTTTCGGTGCAAGTCGCAAAGAATGCGGAAACTATCTTGATCTGGACCTTTCCGACGCGAAGTGGGAGTGCGAAAAGTACCTCGCTGTACTTGAAAACAAGGTGAATGACTTTAAGTATAGGGGATAAAAGCGCCAAAATCGTAGGGGATGGCGTCCTCGACATCCCACTGTCAGGCTAAAGATATACGACGTGGGTTCAATCCCAACCGCCGAGGTTCCTTTCCGCATAGGAACCTCGCGGATTTGGCGCAGCCAATATCCACCGTTCGAATCCCTCTTCCAAACTCAAACGAAACAAAAAAGAAGCACTCCTTTCTCCCTGCATTCTTAGCGGAGAAATAGAGGGTACAAAATATCGGCAGGGAACTTGCTTTCTCTGCCGATTTGTGGTATAATGGGGTTAGCAAAAAAGCCTTCCTCCGGGAGGAAGGTGGCACGCGAAGCGTGACGGAAGGAGCCCGCGTAACTTTGAAGTTTTGATATGTTTTATTGTCACGC
>SVSJ01000055.1 GCA_015064355.1 Oscillospiraceae bacterium
GATTATTTTTATTGTTCCGCACTCTCCCTCAGTCACCTACGGTGACAGCTCCCTCCCGGAAGGAGCCTTTTTCTGTCCAAATTTGCTCGTCAATTTTCTCCTCACCGGCTATAGCCTCTAATGAACCACGCGACTATCCCGTGGTTTTCGGTATACAATAAACAAAACCGAGGATACAACCTCGGTTTTTCTTTTTATATCTCCACTACGTCCCCGTCGTTGGGTGCGTATAGGGGGAAAGGATAACTTCCGTTTCTGTTTTTTATATCGTCAAATTGATTGTCCGGAAAAACGTGAGTGAAGAACACCTTCTTTGCCTTACATTCTGCAAGATACGGGTCAAGCACATCAAAGCTGAAGTGTCCGAGCTCGCAGACAAACAAGTCAAGCTCCTCCTTTATTTCCTTCGGCATATCGTTTTTTCTGAGTTCTTGTGAAAAATCTCCACCGAATAAAACCCGCTTGTCCCTCTCTGTCACAAGAATGGCATAAGACGGATCGGTGTGCGCCGTTTTTATGTACTCCACCTTGATATTCTCGTCCTCATAAACCACGCCCTCCGCAGGGATATGGAAGCGGAGCCTCTCAGGGTTCAGATCCCCGTCCTCCCACGCACTGTTTGTGGCGTGAATTACATCTATCAGCTCTTGGGTGGTAATGAAAAAGTCGCAGTTTGACTTATACAAGTACCAATTCATTCGATTGGCAAGAAGGGGGATGCCGGCTGTATGGTCACTGTGAGCGTGAGAGGTGAACACCCCGCGGATCGAGTCCAGCGACCTTCCCATATGCTGAAAAATATCCACAACAGGTGCGCCTGCGTCCACGAAGTAAGTAGCGCCACCGGATTCTATCATAAAACAGCTGCCGTATCTTGTGGCGCGGGGAACGCCGTGGGATGTACCGACGAATGTGATCTTCAAAGTTAAACTCCTCCGTATAATTAAGATTCTGCCTGACTGTTATTCATTTCATATTTCTACGACGTATCCGTCATCCGGAGCATAAATCGGGAAAGGGTACATTCCGTTTTTCTCTTTTATCTCATCAAACTTGCTGTCCGGAAAAACGTGAGTGAAGAACACCTGCTTCGCCCGGCACTCTGTAAGATGAGGATGAAGCTCCTCGAATCCGAAGTGGGCCAGCTCGCATATAAACGCGTCGATCTCTTCCTTTACAACCTCAGGAACGTCGTTTGCTGAGAGTCCCTGGGAAAAATCTCCGCCGAACAGGACCCGTTTTTCCCCCTCTGTTACAAGGATCGCGTAGGACGGATTGGTGTGCGCCGTTTTTATATATTCAACCTTGATGTTTCCGTCCTCGTAAACAAGGCCTTCTTCCGGAATATGGAAGCGAACCCGCTGTGCATTTATATCCCCATCCCCCCAGGCGGTATTTTTATTCCTTACGGAATCAATGAGCCGCTGTGTGGTCAGATAAAAATCGCAGCTTGATTTCCAAAAGTACCAGTGCATAAGATTGGCAATAAAAGGAATTCCGGCGGTATGGTCGCTGTGGGCGTGAGTGGTAAACACCGCCTTCACCGATTCTATCTGCTTACCGCTGTGCAGTAGAATATCGGTAACCGGAGCACCGGCATCAACGAGATAAATTGAATCTCCCGACTCTATCATATAGCAGCTGCAGTATCTTTCGGCAGACGGTGCGCCGTGGGATGTACCGACGAATGTGATCTTCATATTCCGTTTTCCTTTCGGGATTGTTTGATTTACTCAATTTTATCACGATTTCCCCTCTCCGTCAAGAATCCTATTGCAATAGGGGAAAAATAATGGTAAAATACAGTCAAAGATAATTTTTTGGGAGAACCGATATGACAAAAGAACAAGCTATGATAAAAGCTCGTGCTATTGTAGCCGAGATGACGGTGGAAGAAAAGGCGTCTGTTCTGCGCCACGAATCCCCTGACATTCCACGCCTGGGGATCAACGATCACAACTGGTGGAACGAGGCGTCCCACGGCGTTGCCAGAAACGGTATGGCTACTGTTTTCCCTCACGCTATCGCTATGGCGGCAACCTTTGATCCGGAGCTTATGGGCGAGATCGGAGAGGTAGTTTCAACAGAAGCGAGAGCCAAATATAACTCCACAGCCAAGCACAAGGACTTCGATATTTTCAAGAATCTGACCTACTGGACTCCTAACATCAACATATTCCGCGATCCCCGCTGGGGCAGAGGCCAGGAGACCTACGGAGAGGACCCGTACCTTACTGCCACTATGGCCACAAATTACATAAAGGGAATCCAAGGGAACGGCGAATATTTGAAGGCTGCCGCTTGCGCCAAGCATTTTGCGGTGCACTCGGGACCTGAGTCCACCCGACACGGATTCAACGCGGAAGTCAGCGATCACGACCTTTTTGAAACGTACCTCCCTGCCTTTGAGTGGTGTGTGAAATCAAGGGTTGTGGGGGTTATGGGTGCCTACAATCGGTTCCGCGGTCAGCCCTGTTGTGCCAACGATTTTCTTATGAACGATATTCTCTTCGGACGCTGGAGATTTGACGGATATTTCGTGTCCGACTGCGGCGCAATCCGCGACATCTGGGAGCATCACCATTGTGCAAACAGCCTCTCTGAAGCAGCAGCTCTTACCCTGAAGCACGGCTGTCACCTCAACTGCGGCGACGCATATTATCACCTGATGGAAGCATACGAAGAGGACCTTATAACCGAAGAGGAGCTTACAGAAGCAGCGGTCAAAGTTATGTCCATCCGCGTTCTGCTCGGCGAATTTGAGGACGAGAGACCTTACTCCGATATTCCATTCTCAAAGGTGGAATGTCGCGAGCACAAGGCTCTGAATCTTGAGGTTGCACGGGAATGTCTGGTTCTTCTTAAGAACGACGGCATCCTTCCTCTTGACAAAAAAGCAGGGAACAATATTGCCGTAATCGGCCCCAATGCAATGAGTGAAGTTGCCCTTGAAGGAAACTACAACGGTATGTCCGGCGAGTACATCACTGTTGCCGAGGGTATGCGCAAAGTGTTCGGCCAGGACAACGATATCCGCGTTGCGAAGGGCTCAAACATCTGGGTTCGCAAGTGGAATGACTGCATGGGCTTCTCAAATATGTTAACCGAGGGTATCGCATTTGCCGAGGAATCTGACGTAACGGTACTTGTGCTGGGTCTGGACTGCCACATTGAGGGCGAAGAAAACGAAATGGTAAGCGAGTTCTTTGACAAGGGTGACAAGAAGCTTCTTGGGCTTCCCCGCACTCAGGTTGAGCTGGCCGAGGCGGTATGCGACGTTTGCGACAACGTAGTGGTTGTTGTGCTTGCAGGCAGCGCGGTGGACCTTGGAGAAAAGGTAACAAAGCACGCGCGGGCGATCATCCACGGCTGGTACCCGGGTGCTGTTGGAGGTCTTGCAGTGGCAGAGCTGCTGGCGGGGGAATATTCCCCAAGCGGCAAGCTTCCCTTGACTTTCTACAAGTCCGTTGACGATTTGCCTCCCTTTGAGGATTATAATATGGCAGGCAGAACTTACCGCTACTTCGATGGCGATGTTCTCTACCCCTTTGGCTACGGTCTGTCTTACACGAAGTTTGGCTATTCCGGCGGCAAGATCCTCGCTGAAACAGATGACGAATACGAGATTGAAGTTACGGTTACAAACACAGGGAATCGCGACGGTGCTGACAAGGTGCAGGTTTACGGAAAATACACCGACAGCCGCACTCCCACGCCCCGTTATCAGCTTTGCGGCGTGAAGAAGGTTCACCTTGCCCCGGGAGAGGCTACGACTGTTACTCTCCGCGTGAACAAGTACTGGCTTTCCGCTGTTCTCGAGGATGGCACAAGGGTTGTCCCCGACGGTGCGTTGGAGCTTTATGTAGGCGGACACCAACCTGACGAAAAGTCTTGTGAGCTTTGCGGCAGCCGCCCTGTTATGATAAAGGTTAAGTAAGAGAGGAAAACAAAAAAGACCCCAACGGCGTGCAAAATTAACGGAGAATTATGTACGTTTGTTTAATAATTGCTCCGCTGTAAACAAATAAATAGCCCCGACATCTGTCGGGGTTCGGTTATTTTGTTCGATAAATTGGAATTTGTTGTGGTGTAAGTTTTATCTTTTTTTAAAAAACAAAATAAACTGCGCAACTGCACTGCCTGAACAAAGTGCCAGAGAAAAGCATGAAAGTCCCAACTCGATGCCAGTCGGATTAGATGATACAATCATCAGCCAGCAAAATGCCGCTACTGTAAAACAAATTGCAGCTATCAGATGTCCTTTTTTCTTTTTTGAAATTAAGCACTCATTTTCCTGTGTTGCATCTTGGACAGCAGGGATATCCTTGTCACTTTCATAATCATCATTCAACAGATAATCTGTTGTAACTCCGAACAATTTACTAATCTGCAATACATTTTGTGCATCAGGAAGTGCGGTTCCATTTTCCCAACGACTGATTGCTTGTCGTGATACATATAATTTTTCAGCTAAATCCTCTTGTGACCAGCCGCTTTCTTTTCTTAACTTAATTATTTTTTCTGCTATATCCATAATAAAATCCTCCTGTGGTTATGGTGACTTTATTATAGCAATAATCACGTTCAAACACCACCACATCAACTTTACAAAACCGCAACAAGACTTTACATACTGTCAAATTCTTATTTTCCTTACTGTTCGATAAATTGGAATTTGTCAATTAATCACCCACGGTAAGTAAGCTTCTATTTCAAGCTGTATACAAGGCCTGGGAAAATCCTTTTCAACAAGAACAGCTTTTGTAGTAAACCCAACCTTAAAACCCTTATCTATCTCATAGAAATTCTCGTTAATTAACTGATATCCGCTGTCTCCAACAGGCTTGTATATATCAACCGACTTAATAATTGTGCCAACAACATGAAAAATAATAGAATAATATGCGACACCATCTTCATTTGTGTCCCACCATGTTGCTTCGGGAGATTTTTGCGGGTCTATTCCGAGTGAATTGAAAAAGTTTTTTACTTTATCTGAAACTTTGGATATTGCTTCATAATAATTTCGACAATTAACACAGCCACAATCTTCAATAACGGTCTTTTCGTGTTTACTATAAAATGCTTTTGTGGATTCAACATCTATATCAAGTCGAAAATTTCCAAATTCAAAAATCATAACATTCCCTCC
>SVSJ01000024.1 GCA_015064355.1 Oscillospiraceae bacterium
ATGCTGTTTGAAGAAGAACAACACCTTGGAGATTGTATTGTAAACGAGAGGTTTGCAAATACATCTCGCAATCCTCTCGTATTTTGAGCGTCACAACTATGAAAGGATTTAAAAATGGAAAACTTGACGATACGTTTAGAGACAGAAAATGACTACAGAGCCGTAGAAGAACTGACCCGCGAGGCATTTTGGAACGTCTACAAGCCCGGTGCTGACGAGCACTACTTCGTTCACATGATGCGAAATCACCCCGATTTCATTCCCGAGCTTGCCTTTGTGCTGGAGAAGGACGGAGAGATCGTGGGCAACATCATGTACACCAAAGCTTGGCTTGATGATGAGAACGGAAACCGGAAGGAGATCCTTTCCTTCGGACCGCTTTGCGTTGCGCCGAAATATCAAAGGCAGAAACTCGGCAAAATGCTGATCGAGCATTCCTTTGAGGTCGCACGAAAGATGGGATATGACGTGAATATCAACTTCGGCAATCCGGGCAATTATGTCAGCCGTGGGTTCGTGAGCTGCAAAAAGAAGAATGTGAGCTTTGTGGTGAATGGCAACTTCCCGACGGCGCTTCTCGTTTGCGAGCTTGTTCCGAACGCGCTTGACGGCAAAAAGTGGATGTATATCCCCTCTACTGCCGCCGATTGCTGCGAGGACGTTGCAGCAGTTGAGGCATTTGATGCGACTTTTCCTCCCAAGGAAAAGAAGTGGATGCCGAGCCAAGAAGAATTCTATATTTATAGTCATTCATCGGTAGTCAGATAAACGTAAAAAAGCCGCTGAGGTGGAGTGATCCATCTCAGCGGCAATTTTTATCTTTTCTTATAAATGACAAGTTCGGGATTTTCGCCGTTTTCCTCATAGGTGCAGATGAGGATGAAGTCCAAATTAGCGACGACTCCGAAGCATCGGTCACCACCGAATTCGCATTCGAGCTGATTGCCAAGATAGGTGGCGTTATCATCAAGGAATTTGACGGTCTTGCCGTTAGGAAGACGGTATTCCAGATTGACGTAACCGCCCACAAGAGCATTGAGTTTTTCAACCTTCGGCATACCTTCCACCCCAAGGGCGTTGATCTCTTCGATCAGTTTACACTTGAATTCTTCAAACTTTCCGCCATCGTCAAGATTTTTATATTGCTTCCAATAGTCGAGTTTGGGGAGCATTTCCTTCAAATAGGCGCGAGCCTGCTCCGAGGAGAAGGCTTCGCTTGCCATATTCGCTACGCAGACCTCGATCAAATCGTCCATATCGTGATACATATACTCGCCGTCGGCATAGCACCACTTGCAATAATCTTCGTTGAAGATCCCGTCCTTCTCTTTGCTTATGCTGCTATCATCAAGCGGCATACCACAGCATTGACAGATAAGTTCTCTCGGTGAGCCGAGGAGTGTGTTGATCGAAACGTCGAAGAGTTTGGAGAGAAGTTTAAGCGTTTCGGTGTTGGGTACCGTTTCGCCATTCTCCCAACGGCTGACAGCTTGACGGGTGACAAATACCTTTTCGGCAAGCTCCTCCTGGGAGAGCCCATGTTTTGTTCTGAGTTCCAGTATAATATCTTTCGTTTCCATATGTTTTACCTCCTTTTTTTACTGTGGTTATATTATAACAGATTGCGAGGTGAATCACAAGCAACGCGCTGTTGCTCTCGCACCTTTTTCTTTGTTTACTGCGGTGAAACTGTTGATATCCATATGGGCTAACCTGTTAGCGCACATGGAAATGATCGGGACTGTAGCAAAAATCGGAACAATTCGAAAAGGTCTTGAAAGATGAGCATGATTATGCTATACTGTAAGTGTAAAATCATCAAGGAGGTTCTGTTATGCTTGAAATGAAAGAGTGCTGTAAAGTACCGTTTCCGGAAAAGCTTTTTGAAGGTTACAAAGTAAAGGATACTGCTATTTATACGAATGTAAACGCTTCAAAAGTCGTTGATATGATGAAGCGTTTTATTGAAATGCATAACGAGCCTATGTTTTTTATTCTGGAGCTTCCTTGCAAAAACGAGGATGGGATCACGTCAGAAAAGACCATTACAAACGCAAACGACGACTATGACGTCTATTTTATCGATGGTCTTGATACCAAACAGGCACTCGATTGTCTGAATTCACTCGGTAGTTTTCTCGTCAAGGATGGAATGAATAATTTCGGCTTCGGTTGCCACGAATCTCACGAGGAGATCCTGCTCGGTAAATACAACGTGATGACGATCTATACCAAAAGCGCAGATTCGTATCGTAAGTTTTTCAAGGAATTTGGGATTAAAAAGGTTAAAAATCTCATAACCGCATGGGATACGTTTGATCCTTTACATCCGGGGGAATGTGAACGGTGCGTTTCTAAAGAAACGGGAAAAACCATTTACGACATTCCCGAAATGTATAAAGAATATGGAATGTATTTATACGAGGCTCGAAAAGAATATTACGAAGAAACGGAGAAAGAAATCACATTCGATGAGTTGATCGGTAAAGTTCTTTTGGTTGGAATCACATATTACACCCACGACAATGAATACATCGAGCGAAAGCAGTTTTATGGAACGGTCACGGAAGTAACCGAGGATTTAATCCGTGTCAAGCAGAAGGACGGAACGGATTTCACTCTTCCCCCAGATTTAAGCTCAACCAAGCGTGCTCGTCAAGGCGAATACAAGCTTCGTTCCACGGGCGAGGTTGTAGTGAATCCCGACTTTCTTGCAACCTGGAATTTGAACAGAGCTAAAGAAGACTAACAGCAATGTTCCCCCGAGATGTTTTTCATCGTTTCGGGGGAGTATTTTATTGACCACAGTTTATTCCATTTACACGGACGGTGTACACGGAAACAATGAAGATAAAATGGCAGAAAACGAGTTAAAAACGGTACCCGTAACGTTTGGGATCACGATGTCGCGGGTTCAAATCTTGTCATTCCGATAAATTTTAATAATCCGAACATTCTCATCTTTGTAGAGTTGTTCGGATTATTTGTTTATTCAATTATGATGCCGCTGGAAATTATACTCTCAGTATTACTCTACCTCAACAACACCGTCAGGCTTTACGGTAATCTTCATTCCATCTTTTACGTAATTGAGGAATTCATCGCCGAGAGAATCAACAACAGGCATAGTCACGCCGTCTACCCAAACGTCTGCCAGTACTGCGCCGGCTGCTGCGAGGGAGTCGATGTGGTTGGCAAACAGCATGCAGGCCGGATTTTTCTGCATTGAGCAAGCGCAATAAAGCACAAGTCCGCCTGTAGTGGAGCCAATTGTTTGGGGCAGACAAAGTGCCTTACCAAGGAGCGGCTTTCCGTAAAGCTCTGTATTGCTCTGGTCTCCACATTTTACTTCCTTATCGCCAAACTGCAATGCCATCTGAAGCGAGGCAAGTGTGTTAAAACCTTCTTTAGTTACAACCGCTTCGGCAGTTACTTCACCGGGTGTAACAACTCTTCCCTGAAACTTTTTCATTAGTTTTTACCTCCAGTGATTATTGTGAGTATTTCCGCATCAGTATAATATCTTGAGCTTGTATAAGTGCGAAGCTTATTTGAGGATGTAATAACAGGCATCTTCTTACAAAGAGGGTTATTCATATACATCAGAGGGCAAATATACGATGTGATAACGCCGGTTGCCTTAAGTCTTGCTGCAAATTCGGTCTTCTCAAACGCTTCAAGCACGGCAGGAGCTGCGGTGAATACAGTCTTGACTGCAACCTTGTTCTTGCCGTTCTTTTTAAGCTCTGACTCAAGGTTAAGAGTCCAGTCCTTGAGCTGCTCAAGTGAGAGGTGAGGACAGCCTACGAAGCAAAGCTTGGGAGCTGCATCAGGATTCTTCCAGATAACAGGATAGTTTTTCTGCACTCTCTCAAGTTCGGCGTCGTCAATGATATATTCCTTTGCCCCTTCTGCAATAAGGCTTTCCCCAAGTTCCACAGCTTCGGGAGTAAGGTTTGCTATATGATAAAGACCAACAGCACCGTTGGATGCGGTTGCAGCACCAAAGTCCTTGAGATATGCACAAGCTGAATCGTTCAACTCGTTGCCGATCCACTTGTCGAGACCTACAACATAAGGAACGTCCTCCATTACCTTCATGCCGATAGCCGAGCCGAGGAGCTGTGCTTCGGGCTTTTTGGTAGTTTTTACCTTAACAACCCAAGTAGCACGTCTGCCTTCGTCGGTGAGAAGTCCAAAGTAAGGTACGTAACCAACGATGGAGCCCATTATGTCAATAATGCCTGAGTTACGGTTACATCTTGCTCCAAGCACAGAGTTAGCATAAACAACTGCGCTGGACTCTGCCCAAGAAAGCACGTCACCCTTCTGTGGCTTGTTCCCTACCTCGTCCATGTAACAGGTGCAGGTAAAAGCGTTCTTATCCATAAGTCCGAGCTTACCAAGCTGGTCCTCGTAGAAACTCTGCTTCGTATACATAAATTTGTTGAAAACAAGGTTTTGCAAGATATTGGCAGGCACATTTTTATCAAGAGGACGGGGGTCAACTGAGAATTTCTGCTCAGAGCATACACCCGCATCAAGAAGCTGCTGCATAAGATCGTAAACAGGTGCCATAACCTTGAGGCCGAATGAAGTTACAAGGTGGTTATACTTCGAGGTGATGGGAACGAGTTTTTCAGCTTCAAATGCATCGCCGTACATCACAAGTGTTTTCATTACTTTGGCAAGGGTTTCCCCTTTTTCGCCGTCAAGGATCGCCTGCTGTTCTTTTGTTAGTATCATATTACTTTCTCCTCTCAAATTTTACAGTTTCATACAGATATTCCATGCGCCCCAGATAACCGTGCGAAGGTTGCCTACCTTTGCGGCATCACCGATCACGTGGATATGTCTTCCGCCAGTGGCAACAGGTGCGGGATTATAGCCTACTGAAAGGATCACGGAATCAGTTTGAACAGTAAATGTCTCCCCGTCTTTGTCCTTGAGTGTAACGCTTCCGTCGTTGATTTCGGAAAGTGAGGTTTCAAGATATACGGGAACTTTGTTAGTCTTGAAGAAATCGCGGAGATAGCTTGTGTTAGCAAGGCAAATACCCTTTGTGGTGATAAGGTCATCCTGCATTTCTACAATTACAGGCTTTTTGCCCTTGAGATACAGATCGTATGCGATCTCGCATCCAGTAAGACCGCCACCGATTACAACAACATTGTCACCGACAGTCTTGTTACCAAGCAAATAGTCGACTGCTTCAACGGCAGTTTCCGCACCCTTGACAGGGATTCTCTTTGCAACAGCACCGGTTGCCACGATAATCTCGTCAGCATCAAGAGATTTCACGTCCTTGATCTCTGTGTTCAAATTTACGGTAATGGAATACTTCTTAAGCTCGCGAATGTACCAGGCAATAAGCGCTCTGTCTTTTTCCTTGAATGAAGGGGCTGCTGCTGCGATAAACACGCCGCCAAGCTTGTCGGATTTTTCGTAGAGTGTTACGCTGTGTCCGCGCTTTGCACAAACAATGGCTGCTTCCATACCACCGATACCACCGCCGATAATTGCGATCTTCTTCTTTTTCTTTGCAGGCTCAATATGATATTTACCCGACTGCATTGTTTCGGGATTAAGGGCGCAACGTGCAAGTCCCATTGTGTCGGTCAGATCCTGGGTGTTAGCGTGACCCTTGGAGGAGGAGAAGTTGAAGCAACCGCTATGGCAGCAGATACAAGGCTTGATGTCTTCAAGTCGGTCTTCAATAAGCTTTGTGATCCATTCGGGGTCAACGAGGAACTGGCGTGCAACGCCAACCGCGTCGATTCTTCCCTCTGCAACAGCTTTTGCGCCTACCTCTGCGTCCATTCTGCCGGCACATACTACAGGAATGTCAACGAATTTCTTAATATGTGCTACGTCGTCAAGGTTGCAGTTTTTGGGCATATACATCGGCGGATGCGCCCAATACCAAGAATCGTATGTACCGTTGTCAGCGTTGAGCATATCGTAGCCTGCATCCTGAAGATATTTTGCCGCTTTCTCTGATTCTTCCATAGAGCGACCAACCTCGGTATATTCTTCGCCGGGCATAGCACCCTCGCAAAAGCCCTTCATCTTTGATTCAACAGAATAACGGAGGGAAACGGGATAATCCTTGCCGCACGCTTCCTTGATTGCCTCAACTACCTCTCGAGCAAAGCGATAGCGGTTTTCAAAGCTTCCACCGTATTCATCAGTACGCTTGTTGAAGAATTCAATAGAGAACTGGTCAAGGAGATATCCTTCGTGCACAGCGTGAACCTCAACACCGTCTACACCGGCTTCTTTACAGAGCTTTGCTGTCTTGGCAAAAGCCTCGATGATCTCGTGGATCTGCTCTTTGGTCATCTCCGGACATTCGATGTCGTGTGCCCAACGAGAAGGCTGAGGTGAGGGGGATGCAAGCTCGTGACTTGTGTCTAAAATAGGCTTAACGATGGCGCGGGTGAACTTATTTTTATGGAGAGGCGCAACAAGTTCGGTGATCGCCCAAGAGCGTCCCATACCGGCTGTAAGCTGAACAAAAAGTTTGGCACCGGTCTTATGGATCTCGTCCATAAACACCTTAAGGTCCTTGAACATCTTTTCGTTTTGCCAGAGCCATTTACCCCAGAAGGTATCGCGCAGGGGGGCTATGCCGGGAATAATTAGGCCGACGTTATTTTTTGCTCTTTCCAAAAACAGTTTTGCTGCTTCCTTGTCAAAGTGACATCCCGTAAGCTCAAACCAGCCAAACAGTGATGTACCGCCCATAGGACACATTACGATTCGGTTTTTGATCTCCACGTTGCCTATTTTCCAAGGCGTGAATAAGGCTTCGTACTTTTCATCGATCTTGTTCATAGTGATTCATTCCTCCAAAAATATTTTTAATAATAATTCTCTTATTAACGCTTGGGATTACAGGGATATTATAGCATATAAAACAGAAAATATCTACACAAACATCTGAATATGTAGAGTAAAAATGTAAATTAATGCTTACTCTGCAGCAGACTATGCAAAAAACTTGCAAATTTTACCGGGTTATGATAGAATAAGAACACAAAAGCGTGGTAATTATCGGGAGGCGTCGATGTTTAACATAGAATGCGGCGAATACTTACATTTCAAGGGAAAGCCTTATTTAGTTTACGGAACGGGTATGCTTGATAGCGAAGAATACGTTATCTACCGTCACGATTACGGTGCGCGTGAATTCTGGATCAGACCGACTGCTATGTTCAAAGAAGTAATTGAGCGCGACGGCAAGGTTACAAAAAGATTCACTTGCGTGTCTGCTGTACCGGACGAAGATAGTCTTGGACGACTTATAAAGATTTGGAGCGAGGGGATCTTCCCTCTCTATCACTCGGAAAGCCTTGAGGCTTATGAAATTGCGCGTATTGATGAAGTAACCGGCAAAATAGATCTTGCCAAATCAGAAAGATACGAAAAAAAGGAGTCTTAAAACTCCTTTTTATTTTTTATTCGGCTGGAACGCCAGTATCAACGGGTTCTGTTTCAACCACACGATCTGCAAGCTCCGGGCAGAACTCGTTAATATAGTAAGCCGAGAACTTTTGGATCTCAGTTTCAAGGTAATCAAATCCCAGCTCTTCGGCAAGGGTCGGAAGCCCGGAGAACATATTTGTGCCGAGGCCGAGACGTTCACCTCTGATCTCAAAACCCATTGCTGCGAGGGTTGAGGGAAACATATCGAATGCAGTCCAGGTTCTGCCGGTTTCGTATCCTGCAGCCGGCTCAACAGCAGAATTGATGAAGCAATTATAAACGGTGCGCTCCGCATAGGGGATCCGGCTAACAAGGTATATATCCATTCTGGGATGGTCACCGCTTATTACGATGACAGTATCCTCGTACCAAGGTTGCATTTTGCACCAGTCAACAAATTCGGCAACCTGTTTGTCGATACAAGTGATAACGTTGGCGGTTTGCGCGTGCTTTTCGGCCAAATAATCGTAATCGTCACCGCAGAGATCACAGATATAGCCTGCGTTATGGTGTGCATCAACGGTAAGCATTGTGAAGTTGAAGGGATCGTCTCCTGCTGCAAGTGAGGTGATCTGACGTTTTGCGATGTCAAATAGGATATTATCCTCAAATCCCCAGAAGCCGTTATGATAATCTTTGGGAACGTCCCCGTTATTTCGTGCGGTTTCAAGGTCATAGATATCGTAGCTGCCGTGCTGGATGTAGTACTTGTCACGGCCACCGAACTCGATATTAGATCCGCACATAAATACTTGAGTGTAGCCCTTATCATGAAGAATATCTCCAAGAGTTGTAAGGCCGGAGGCAAAGTATTTTTCCTTGCTCATGTTGTTGTTTCCGTTCTCACCCAGTGGGAATGAAAATGGAATACCGGATGAGGTAGCAAGAAGTGCGGCAACGGTCCAGCCTGTTCCTTGGGGACTGATAAATCCGCCGAGGTTTCCGTCAGTCTTTTCAGTAAAGGAAACATTGTCTTTAGCCATTACTGTTAGATAGGGCATATAATTTTCTTGCTGTCTGCCACCTTCTTCAACTGATGCATAGGTGCTTTCCATACTCTCGAGGTAAATGTATATAAGGTTCTTCGGTTTTCCCTCGGATACGATTTTCACAGAATCGGGATCAACATAATATTCCTCGTAGAAGCTTGTCTCACCACCTGACAGAGCGATGTATTTGGGCAAACGGAAGGAATATACTGCGAAAACAAGTGAAAACACCAGAGAAAATACGCACAGAAGAGCCCCTGCTCTTTTCAGCCATTTTGCAGCTTTTGCGTTTGTGATGCTCACTTTACGTTCGATAAGAAGTACGGCGATAACGTACACTATTGCTGCTGCGATCATAGGCGGCAGGCCTGCGGTAATGACCTCCTTTACGGTTTCGGCACCTGTTCCTTGGAGAGGAGATGACATTACGTAAAGGAGAGCCTTGAACTCAAGGTCAAAGGTATTTTTATACCAAATACAAATGGCAACTCCTGCTACGCTTATGAGGAGCAAAAATCCGAACATAACATACAAAAGCACGCGGCCGATCTTATTACCGGTTCTCGTTTCGTTAATTTGTGGATTCATATTGTATCCTTTCGCAAAATGAATTTATGCGTTAACGGTGTTGATTGGTATTACTGAGAAGCTTTTTCTGATAGAAGAAATAGGGTATCATTACAAACAGCAATGCGCCAACCCAGGCAAAAGGTTCAGCAACAAACAGAGCGTCGCTGCCCATATAGTTTATAACAAACTTCGCCATTACAACTCTTGCGACAAGCTCGCCAAAGCCCGAAAGCATTGACCAGATGGATATTTCCATAGCCTGTAAGGCATTGCGAAAAACGTGAAGAAGAAACAAAATCACCAGGTACGCAACCATAATCGTGATATAATGTACTGCGACATCAAGGGCTTCCGGACCTCCGGCTTCAGTTTGGTCAAGGAAGAGACTCAAAAGCGGGCGTCTGCCAAGGTATGTGATTACAGAAACCGCCACGCCCATAATGACGACAATGCAGGTTGTAGTGACTACGCCGCGCTTTACTCTTTTATAGTTTCCTGCACCGTAATTCTGCGCAAGGAAAGTGCAAGAGGAAAGACCAACGGCAATAGCACTTGATTCGAGGAGACCGTACACCTTGTTTGTTGCTGTATATCCTGCGATAAATACACTTCCCTGCAAGTTAACGCTGGACTGGAGAATTATTCCACCTAGGGTTACTATAACAAACTGCAATGCAAGAGGAAATCCGAAAACGAACAGCTCTTTAAGCAAGGTGAAATCAAATTTCCAAATATCTTTGTCAAGTTTGACACATTCGATTTTTACAATCTTTAAAACGCAATAAACGAAAGAAACAAGCTGGGCTGTGACCGATGCTATTGCGGCACCGAAAATCCCCCATTTGAACACAAATACAAAGAGACAGTCCAGTCCAATATTAAGAAGGGCGGCAATAATCATCGCAACGAGGGGAGACTTGCCGTCGCCGAATGCACGTAATATCGAGGAGGTCATATTATAGAGTGTCACGATGACAGTGCCTGCAATCATTGTCATAAGATAGGTATACGCGCCGTCGAATATATCAGCGGGGGTTTTTAAAAGCGTCAACAGAGGACCTGCCGCAATCATACCGCCTGCCGTGAACACTATGCCGATCAGTATTGACAGCACGATAGACATAGCGATGGATTTATTTACAGCGCGGTAGTTTTTGTCACCGAAGAATCTGGAAACAAAGGTTGAAAAGCCTTGGGTCATGCCGGTAACTGACCAGAGAATAAGCCAGTAGCACCAGTCAGTTGCTCCGACAGCCGCAAGGGCTTTAACTCCAACGCCACGGCCAACTATAGCTGCGTCGGCGATCATATATAGCTGCTGTCCCATGTTAGTAAGGATCAGAGGAACAGCAAATTTTAAGATATGCTTGGCAGGGCTGCCATAAGTCATATCGACAGTTTTGCTCATTTGGACTCCAATATAAAAGATAATAGACTAATTTATACTATACTATTTCATTTACAGGAAGTCAAGTGAGGTGGGTAATTTTCAAGCTTTTTATAACTAAAAAAACGCATTACACTCAAAAAATCAAGAACTCAGGTTGTTGTCGGTTGAAATTTTGGGAAATTTGTGATAAAATGTAACAGACATAATTTTTATCGGAGATTTAATAAAGTGAGCTCAAGAAGCCTATCAAAGAACTTTACAGAGGGCAATATTCCAAAGCAGTTACTTCTGTTCACCTTGCCTTTTATGGCCTCAAATGCCCTCCTGGTGCTTTACAGCACTATAGATATGATAATCGTTGGTGAGTTTGTTGGAACACCGGGACTTTCCGCTGTTTCACAGAGCAGCCAGATCATAAATTTCGCAACCATGCTGTGCTTAGGCTTTTCCAATGCAGGACAGGTTCTTCTTTCACAAGCCCTCGGTGCCGGAAAACGCAAGGAAATGAACAACATAATCGGTACGCTGTTCGGGTTTATCACGATTCTTTCGCTGGTTCTCACAGGGTTGATCCTTTCTATCAAGAGCTGGATACTTGATGTTATGAATATTCCCATCGAGTCTTATGATATGGCTATGGATTACCTTGTTATCTGCGCTGCCGGACTTGTTTTCACGGCAGGATACAATATGGTGTCCGCCGTGCTCCGCGGTATGGGAGATGCGCAAAGACCTCTTTTGTTTATCGGTATTGCTTCGGGAGTCAATCTTGTCCTTGACATAATCTTTACCGGACTTCTCAAATGGGGTGTTGCCGGAGCTGCGTGGGCTACGATCATCGGTCAGGCGGTTTCGTTTGTTTTCTCTCTGTACTATCTTTACAAGAGGCGCGAGGCCTTCGGCTTCGATTTCAAGCGTGAAAGCTTCATCATAAACGGCAAGTACGCTTCTATGATAGCCGGTATTGGTACACCTATGGCGATACAATCTGGATTTATTAATCTCTCAATGCTTGTTGTCAACTCCATGATAAATGATATTAGTGTTGTTGCCTCTGCTACATTTGGGGTTGGTGTTCGTATCGACGATATAGTCAACAAGATTTCCCAGGGAATCCAGTATGCTGCCGTTCCAATGGTCAGTCAGAATATCGGCGCGCGGCAAAACGACCGTGCAGTTAAAGTTGTCCGTTGGGCTTGGACATATTCAGCTGCCCTTACGGTATTCTTTATGGTTCTCTATATAGCATTCGGTAAAGAGCTGTTTATGATCTTCTCCGATGACGTTCTTGTTCACGAGATGTCCGGTGAGTTTATCCGTGCTATCCTCTTTATGTTCCCCGCCTTTGCTGTTATGCGAGGAAGCGGTGCGTTCATTCAAGGTATCGGCAATGCTAAACTAAGCATGGTTCTTGCACTTCTCGACGGTGTTGTACTCAGAATCGGGCTTAGCTGGCTGTTCGGCATATACCTTGGCTGGGGATTCTTCGGCTTTGTTCTCGGGTACGGTCTTGCGCCTTACGGATATGCGATTCCCAGTATGATATATTTCCTTGCAGGGCGTTGGAAGAAGAGAGGCGCACTTGCAGATAAGTTATAATTACGAAAAGGTTAATTATGAACAGAGAAGAATTCATAAGATACACTGAAGAGACCTACAGCGTCACCCACGATCACCCTTTTTCAGATGATAATTGCACCGCTGTATTTCGCCACAGTCAGAACAGAAAGTGGTTCGCTCTTGTTATGACTATTCCACAAAACAAGCTGGGAATTGACGGAGATGAATTGGTTAGCGTCGTTAATTTGAAGTGCGACCCGGATATGAAATACTCTTTTATTGATGGAGTTGGGATATTCCCTGCGTATCACATGAGCAAGAGGCACTGGATAACTGCCATACTTGACGGGCGGGTTGAAGACGACAAGCTGAAGTGGCTTCTTGACGTGAGCTACGATCTCACAGGAATTAAAAGGAAAAATGCCGTGAAATAGCGGCATTTTTTGTCTGTTCTTCAGTTTTCCGGTACTATTATTGACCAGTCGAAAAGCTCGCCCGGGTCGGTTTTGGTGGGTGAATATTCTTCGTGGCCTATCACGTGGTCCCGGTCAAGGGGTATTCCGTATCTGGTTGAGAGGTCGTCCACCAGTAGCTTTAGAGATGCGTACTGCTCATCTGTGAATCCGATAAGCTCACCCGGAAGCTGGCTATATTCATAGGGTGACAGGTAGGGTGACATATCTGACTGCGAACCGATTGCGGCAATTTCTATACCGATGGAATATTTGTTCAATGAGTTCTCATACTTTTCGTCATCAAGCTCGCCTTTGCCTGCGTGCCAGGCAGCTCGTTCTTCAGGGATATAGCACTTTACTCTGCCGTCGCGGAGGATTATGTAGTTGATGCTGACTCCGTTTTCTACAAACAGATTTCGCAAGTTCTCCTCGCCGTATGGGTCATCACGGTGGTTAACAACAGCGCTGGTGAAATGTATTACTATGTACTCGGGTGCGTATTCCCTCTCCCAAGAGAAATCTTCAAGAGGAAGAAGATAATCCGCCTCCGCGTTCTCGTGAATCCAGCCGATCTCATCAATAGAATCCCAAGTAGTTTCCGTTTCGATCTGATCAGGCTTCGGTTCTTCATGAGGAATTGGTGCATCACAAGACAAAAAGGCAGCCAACAATGCAATAAACAGTAACATTCCAAGTATTTTTTTCATTTTGGCTCCTTTCATAATTCGACACTTTGTTACAGTATAACAAATTTTTTGCCCTGTGTCAAATGAGATAACAACTTATACACATTATTGTTATAGAAAAGTTCACAGAATTAGGGTATAATTGTTATTTACAAGCAATTATTGGCAGAAGGGACTGTTCGTAAATGAAGGAAAAGAAAAATAGAAAGATCAGCTCTGTGCTTTACGCTGTTTTTATATTTTTCGTGAGAATATTTTACCCAAAGTTTCAGATTGTTGGTAAGGAGATCCTTTCCGAGGAGCCTATGATAATCGTCGGAAATCACTCGCAGATGCACGGGCCTATTGCAAGTGAGCTGTATTTCCCGAAAAACACCTACATATGGTGCGCGGGTCAGATGATGAACTTTAAAGAAGTTCCGTCTTACGCTTACAGCGATTTCTGGTCGCAGAAGTCTTGGTTCTCCCGTCCGTATTACAAGCTTCTTTCGTATCTTATTGCGCCTTTCAGCGTTATGATATTCAATAATGCGAGAACGATTCCTGTGCGTCGGGATCTGCGAATCGTCAGCACTTTCCGCACTTCTATGGCTCATCTTGCCAATGGGGATCACGTGATCATTTTCCCCGAGCACGATCAGAAACACAACAACATAGTCTACGATTTTGAAGATCACTTTATTGATCTTGCGAGAATGTACTATAAGAAGAGTGGATGCGAGGTTTCATTCGTTCCGCTATATATTGCGCCGAACCTTAGAAAAATGTATCTTGGCAAGCCTATCAAGTTTGATTCTACTCTGCCAATTGAGGAAGAGCGCGGAAGGATTCGTGATTATTTGATGAATGAGATCACGGAAATGGCTCGCTCTCTCCCGCGCCACAAGGTATATCCCTACAGAAATATACCGAAAAGGCTTTACCCATATAACAAAACAGAGGAGGTCAAATAATGCGTGCCCCTGTTGTTGATTACAGAAAATTCAGATTATCAAAGCTAAAAGATCCGGAGTTTTCACACCTTCTCTATCTTCTTGGCTGGGTGGTATATTTCTCCCTATATTTTCTGACAGAAAACCTTATACCGGCTGAAAACTGCACTCCAGTTCACTGCTGGCTTGATGAGATTATTCCATTTTGCGAGTATTTCATTATTCCCTACGTTGGCTGGTATTTGCTTATCGTTGTGTCACTTCTGTATTTCGCTTTGTATAATCCAAAGAACTTCAAAAGATTACAGCTTTTCATTATCGTTACTCAGCTTGTGGCGATGTTTATCTACATTGTTTACCCAACGAGACAGGATCTCCGCCCCGACGTATTCCCGAGAGAAAACTTTTTTACTGACGTTATAAGCTTTCTCTACGCTTTTGACACGAACACCGGTGTTTGCCCCTCTCTTCACGTTGCTTATTCTATAGGAATCGCGTCTGTCTGGCTGAAGGAAAAGTCGGCGCGGTGGTACGTTAAGGCGCTTGTCGTTATCTTTGTTATTTTCGTTTGCCTGTCAACAATGTTCATCAAGCAGCATTCCGCTGTGGATATGTTCGCGGCTTTCCCCGTTTGTATTCTTGCGGAGATAATCGCTTGCGGATCGTACTGGAAAGAAAAATTCAAAAAAGCATAAAACAAAACTCCGGAGAGATCCGGAGCTTTTTTTGTTATGTAGTTTTATTCTCGAATGCTTTTGTCCAGTCGGAGCGAAGCAATGCGATGGTCAACACGATCGAGCTGAGGGCCCAGGTGAGTGGGTACGCCCAGGAGATCATTTCAAATCTGGGAATATAGTTCAAAATTGAGTTTACATACACAACTCTTACTCCGCACCAGAAAGCCAGCATTGTTGCCATCGGGATAAAGGATTTACCAAGTCCGCGAAGTGCGCCTGCCACACAATGAGACAAGGCAAGGAGACAGTAGAACAATGACGTGGTTCTCATATGCAGTTGACCAAAGGACATTGATTCGGGGGACTCAACGAAAACTGCAAGAAGGGACGGCGCGAAATTGTAGATCAGAACTCCGAGAAGCTCCGCTGTGAGTATGCCGAATATAATTCCGAAAGCTGTGCCTTTTTTCGCGCGGCTATAATTCTTTGCACCGAGATTCTGGCTGACAAATGTGGGGAGAGACATTGACATACTCATGATCGGCATGAACACCAGACCTTCGATCTTTGAGTATGCCCCAACACCTGCCATTGCAAACTCACCAAAGGAGTTGATGTTGGTCTGAACAGCAATATTACCGATGCTAATTACCGCGTTCTGTATGCCTGTTGGCAAGCCTTGCTTAATTACCTCGCCGAGTATCTTTTTATCAAACTTCATTTTCTTGATATCAAGTCTGGTGTAGTCGTCTACTCTGAGCATACGGATAATACACAAAACAACGCTGAGTGCCTGAGATATGACCGTGGCTATGGCGGCACCTGCTACACCCCAATGGAATACCGCTACAAACAGAAGGTCAAGAAGGATGTTTGTCAGCGAGGATACGATAAGATAGTACAGTGGCCGGATACTGTCTCCCAGGGAGCGCATTATAGACATACAGATGTTATACATTATAACTGTGGAAACACCTGCAAAGTATATTCCGAAATATGTGAGTGACTGGGGCAAAACACTTGGAGGTGTGTTCATCCACTCGAGAATCTTTGGTACGATCAAAAGGCCTATTACCGTTGATGCGACAGACGAAACAACAGCAAAGAGGAAATTGTTGTGAATCGCGCGGACTACGTTTTCTTCATCTTTTGCGCCAAAGTATTTGGATATAATTACACCGCCACCAATGGATATACCATTGAACAGCCCAACTATGAGGAAAATTATATTTCCCGCAGAACTTACTGCCGCAAATGCGTTATCATCGGCAAACTGCCCGATAACCCAGGCGTCAGCCATATTATAAAGCTGCTGCAAAAGCTGTCCGATAAACAAGGGGAACGCAAACAGCAGCAAGCATTTACTAACCGAGCCCTCAAGTAGATTAACCGGCTTTGTTAATCCACCAACAACTGGTTTTGTGTTTTGATTCATTAGGATTCTCGCCCCTCTCTGCCATAACGAGTATATTATAACTCTACTTTGTAACAAACTTCAAGAGGTTAGGAGAATATTTTTCCCTATTCGTTAAAATATTCGATTTGGTCCTTACATTCGTGCGGGTTCATAGCAAAGCTTCTTAATTCGTCTGCATTTGCTAATTCCTCACTTAACTGCACGCATTTTATTCGGCGGCAGTTGTAGGTGGTGAAATAATAAGCAGGCTCTTCAAGGTCAGCACAAGAAGTATAAACTGTGAGTACGTCTTTACCATCGTCTGTTTTGACGCAGCCTTTGGGAATAGATACTGTATCCATAACATGAAAGAATCGGTTTACACAGGAGTCATCTTGTGTTGTGTGGTATTTCCCGAAAACTGCACGGACGAATCTTCCGTTTGACGAATAATCCCCAGGAAGACCAAGTCCACCCATGCCGCGGGAATATTCATTAAGGTCTATATCAGGGCACAAAGTATTTGGTCTCGAATACGAATCAAGACACATATAGTCTGCGGTTCGGAGCAGATGATACGTAAAAGGCGGGTTGTTTGTCATTACGCCAATTGTATTTTCGTATATTGCAAGCCCATCGCAGGTTTGCTCTACGGTTATGGCGCGGGATTTATCTACAATCATCCAATGAAGAGGGGTTGGCGGAAGCTCCGAAGAAAAAGGAACGCTCGTAATGTTCGCGTTAAGAAGTAACCTTTCGGCATAATCGACTGTATCGCAAAGGGACAAGATCCACGGAATTAGCTCGAATGAAGCAATGTTATGTTTCCCCTCTGCCGGATCATAATAAACTGCATTCCCCGGAAAATTCAGCCCTGCTGCGGCAAGGCCTTTTTCGTTAATGCCGTCATACAGTAACGGATAGCCGTTTGCAATATGGGCAACGCCGATCATCGCGTGATGATTTCGTACTTTTTGTCCGCTGAATGTAAATTCATAGCTACGAGGAACTACTACAATTTTCTCATCGTAGGAGTATTCAAGGTCGAGAGTTCTGCCGAATAGATTATTGTCTCTGATTGCTGTGCACATTTCTGCCTCCGAGATTTTTATTTATTATCCCCGTGGCAGCGCTGTAATATACAAAAATACCCCCGCTTGACGGGAGTATTTACGTTTAATAAACTTTTGGTTGATAGCGGATCTCGCTGACTGAATAAACGGTTACGAATGCTTTGGGATCAGTTTTGCGTATGAAATCCATAAGCTTTCTGTATTCCTGCTTATCAACAATGGTGATCACTTCCTTGCGCACGGTTTTATCATATGCGCCGATGATCTCGTTCAAGGTTGCACCGCTGTGGAGATCGTTGAGGATGAATTGTACTATTTCATCAAGCTTCGGTGAGATAACGCACACGCGACGCTTAATGTTGAGGCCGAAGATAAAATAATCCACGAAAATACCACCGAAATATGTACCAAGAACGCCGAGGACCACGTTTTTTGAATCGTAGCAGATGGCTGAAGACAATGCAACCGCCATTCCTGCGATTGCACCGGCTTTCCCAATCTCGATCTTCAGAAATTTATTCATTATCTTGGCAACAATATCAAGACCACCGGAGGATGCGTTGCGGGAGAACAGGATCGCCATTGCAACACCCACTACGAGAATGTAGCAGACCGTGTCGATGAGCGGATCGTTGGTAAAGGAAGTAAAATTCGGGAAAAGAATCTCAAAAAGTCCCATTCCCAAAGGCACAACGATTGCGGTATACACGGTTTTAGCACCAAACTCCGGACCGATGAGGATGAACCCAAGTATCAAGAGGATAACGTTAATTAGCAAGGTTATAACAGACACCGGGAGTGGTATGAAGTTGCTTAGAACCATTGCAAGAGCTGAGCCGCTTCCGATTGCAACCTTACTCGGCAGCATAAAGAAGAATATTGCGGCAGCAGCAAGGAGCGCTCCAAAGGTGATTATTATGTATTCTTTAAAAATACGCTTTATCATTGCTTGTTCCTTTCGGTGTGGACATTATTTGAGTATCTGGCGAATCGCAAACAGCTGCAACCTTTTGGGTAGGATATTAAGAAGTAGCAAGAGCGGATTGCGGTTGATTGAATACGCAAAGGCGGGACTTTTCTTTTTAAGAATAGCTGAAACTTTTTCTGCAATCTTTTGAGGTTTGATATTCCGCGCTTCTACTGTCTCGACGATTCTCTTGAATCGGTCGGCGTTGCATTTATAAAGCTTGGTGTTCGAGACGAACTTTTCGAGCTCATTCATTGATGTGCCGATCATTCCCGTGTCAACAGCGCCCGCACGCAAGACAGAGACCTTTATTCCGAGTAACTGAAGCTCCATTTTCAGAGAATAGGCGTACTTGTCAAGAGCGGATTTTGTCACGGCGTAGATTCCTGTAAAAGGAAGTGGGTCAAGAGGGGCAAGCTCGCTTGTAGTGATTACTACGCGGCTGTCAGATTTGAGCAGTGGCAAAAATGTTTTATTTACCAAGAAAGCTCCTTCAAGATTTATCTTTAAAATTCTCTCGAATTCCGATGTGCTCATTTCAACCAAAGAGTTAAGCATATAAATTCCCGCAAAGTGGATTATGGCAAAGAGCTCGTCGGTTACAAGGCTGATTTTATCAAAGGCTTTATTGAGGCTCTCTTCGTCTGTAACATCAGCTTCAACGGGAATAATACCAGGCATATCTGGGGAAGTTTTTTTGTCAAGTGCAAACACGGTATATCCGTTTTTGGACAGTAGCTCTGCGGTCGCTCTGCCCATTCCGCCGGATGCGCCTGTTACAAGTATGTATTTCATATTATAATTCTTTCAGATTATTTCTTGTTGAACACGTATTTGTCCATTCTCTCGAAAGCTTCTTTAACTCTTGACAGAGGGAGCGCGAGATTCAGGCGAATATGTGTTGTTCCACCGTGCTGTGTGCCGTCCTGCCATGCAACTCCAACGTCCCAGCCCATTTTCAAGAGTTCAGGGAGGGTTGCATTGTGTTCGGTCATCCATCGCTCACAATCCATAAACACCATATACGTGCCCTGTGGCTTTGCGGCTGTAACACCGTCGAAGTGTGTATTGATGTACTCGCAAGCGAAATTGATGTTGCCAGTAAGCGTTTCGCAAAGCTCGTCTACCCACTCCTGCCCTTCGGATTTATATGCGCCGATTAGAGCGTGCATTGAAAGAACGTTCATTGAGTTATAGTGAGAGAGGGATGACTCCTTGTCAATGCGGTCACGGAGGCGTGAGTTATACACGATATGGTATGCGCCAATGAGACCTGCAAGGTTGAAGGTTTTTGAAGGAGCATACAAGGCTACAGTTCTGTGTTTTGCGTCCTCGCTTATGGACTGTGTGGGAATATGCTTGTGACCTGTGAGGATAATGTCGGACCATATCTCGTCAGACACAACGTACACGTCGTGCTTTTTATAGATCTCCATTGCTCGCTCGATCTCCCATTTTTCCCAAACGCGGCCTGTGGGATTATGAGGTGAGCAGAATATTGCAGCGTGGATCTTGTTTTCGACGATCTTCTTTTCCATATCCTCGAAATCCATTCGCCAGATCCCCTCACCGTCAAGAACAAGGGGGCTTTTAACGATATTATATCCGCTGTTGCCGAGGCACATGGTAAAGCCCATATAAACGGGCGAGTGGATGAGAACGTTATCTCCCTTGGAGCAGAATGTTCCTATTGCAGACAAAACGCCACCGAGAACTCCATTTTCATAGCCTATATGCTCGGGGAGAATGCCTTTGACACCATTGCGGGTCTTCTGCCAGTTTATTATGGATTCGTAATACTCGTCTCTGGGATCAAAGTATCCGAATGCCGGGTGTTTTGCCCTCTCTATGATCGACTCGCAGACGGTGGGGCACGTTGGAAAATTCATATCCGCTACCCACATTGGAATAGGATCAAATCCCTCTTTAGGCGCGCCGGGTGCCCAGCCTGTACCCAGTGCATCAACTGCTATGGCGTCCATGCCCCGTCTGTCCATTATAGATTCAAAATCGTACTTCATTTGTAACGTCCTCTGACTATTCCGAAAATTGTTCGATTTGTTATGCTTATTTCTTCAGCTCTCGGTCCATTTTCTCTAGGGAATCCTGCTTGAGCACGGCACGAAGCTCGCGGGTCCAGGGAGACCACTGACAGTTTTCTTCACCGTAGATAAGCTGCTCGGTCATTTCAAGGGGAATCCAGGTGGAAATGTCAGCTTCGTTATGAGAAACAACAACTTCGAGATTGTCAAGAGCTTTGAAAAGCTTTGCCTCAGGAGTTTCGAGGGATTCCATTTCGGCAAAAAGCTCAGTAAACTCTGCGTCATAGTGGGGCGGCAGGTAATTAAGGAGCTTTTCCACAGCCACGTCTTCCTTGTCTTCGTCTGCGTCAGTTTTGTAGAATGAGGGGATATCTCCTGTTACTGCCTCACCAAAATCGTGGATAAGGCACATTTTGATAACCTTTTCCATATCGAGATCTGGATATTCATCGCGGCATAAGAGTGCCATAAGAGAAAGTCTCCAGCTATGCTCTGCTACGCTTTCACGTCTGCCGGTGGACGTCCAGGAATGGCGTGTATAGCACTTCAATTTTTCAACTTTTGCGAGAAAATCTATTAATTCACGAGGTTTCATCTTGTTCTCCTGTTTTTTGTGTTTTAGTTATTATACCACAAGTTCATGCTAAAGTAAAGCGGGGCAACAAAAAAGCCCACCGGGTCGGGTGAGCTTTATGTTTAGGTTTTAGTCTTTCAGATCGTTGTAGATATTTTCGTATGCGTGGATCATTTCCACAAGAGTTTGCTCCCTGCGTTGGAAGGTCATACAAACATATTCAATGGCTTCTTGTCTCTCGTCGCCATCCATGTCAATATCATTCTGGCAAATTGAATTTATGGCTTCAGTCATGTTGTTAAGTGAATTATTCCACGCTATATTTTCCTGAAGTTTAACGATCTGCTCAAATACTTCTCTTTTGGTGAGTGTTTTATTTTCTTCCATTTTATTTTCCTCCAAATATTGTTCCGGAGGACACGCAAGGCATATTTTGTTTTCACCAATGAAGCGTGCCCTGCCGTTTTTCACAAGACCTTTCGCCCGTTTCGGGTAGGTCGCCTCATATTCGTTTCCTTGCTCATCAACAACAATAACGTTTTTTTCGATGGGTGTCACCCCCTTGCTTTGATTTGCTTTTAGTGAATTCTGTTTTTTCTTATGGGTGCCGTCCCCTATTCACAGTATAATTATAGTATATATTACGATTTTTGTCAAGCGTTGTTTAAATCAAGCTTCATTTTGATGTGTTGGATCCCGTGGTCGAGAAACTCACCGGAAATCTGTTCAAATCCAAGCTTATCGTACATGCTTCTCACGTAGGTCTGGGCTTCGATCACAACACGGTCTGCGCCGAACTTTTCCCGTGCAACCTTGATTCCCTCTCGCATAAGTTTTGTGCCGATTCCTTTTCTGCGATCAAGGCACAATACTCTGCCGATAGCCACGTCGTCAAACACTACACCGCGATCAAGAACACGAAGATATGCCACAAGCCTGTCTCCGTCTCTATAAAACACGTGGTATGCGCCGCGGTCACGTCCGTCTATTTCCTCGCAGGGGCAATTTTGCTCAACGATGAACACGTCGTGGCGTGCTTTCAGTATATCGTACACTTCGTCTCCAGTGAGATCCGAGAACTTTTTTACGTATAGTTGCATTTCTGTCTCCGTTATTTTTTTGTTTATTATAGCACATAACTATTTAAATTTCAATATACTACAAATAGCCAATTACATCTTGACAATGGGACGTTTGTTGTGATATAATCATTTAAGCCTTGGGGTATCGTCAAGCGGTAAGACACAGCACTTTGACTGCTGCATTCGTAGGTTCGAATCCTGCTACCCCAGTATGAAAATCCAGGTCGCAAGGCTTGGATTTTTTGTCTATTCCCACTCTTTGAGGGAGGAAAGTTATGGAATTCTATACTCAGAACGGTCGCGTTCGTCCTGTGCGTTTGTGTGATGAAACAAGAAAATTCGCACACGATTCTCTAAATAGAAAATACGGTCTCGATACTCTTCGAGTTGACAGCGTAGAACTTGATAATTTAGCAGGGCTTGACGAGATGTCTCTCCTTGAGAAATACGATGCCGCAATTCTTAATATCGCGAAAAATGCCCCAATACGCATTTGCGACGGAGAGAAACTAAGTGGTGCAGCAACTCTCGGGCTTGCTGTTCGCCACTGCGTACCTGCTACCTTTGGCGGCAATCCTATTTTTTTAGGAATCAGCCATCTTACTGTGGACTTTGAAACAGTGGTGACAAAAGGTATTAACTACATAAAAGAAAAGGCAGAAAAGTACTACCGTATTCACAAGGCCACTGACCGAGAAGAGTTTTCAAAAAGCACTCTTAACTGCATCGCTGCCTTTGAAATCTGGCACAAGAGATACCTTGACGCTTTGGATGACAAGCCCGAATACAAGGCAAATTACGAGAACCTGAAGAGGGTTCCCTTTGAGCCTGCCACCAATTTTTACGAGGCAGTTCAGAGCATTTGGTTTACCTTTGCCTTTATCCGACTCTGCGGAAACTGGCCGGGAATCGGAAGAATCGACTATTTACTGGGCGATTATCTGAAAAAAGATCTGTCCAACGGCACCATTACACTCGACGAAGCTCGAGAGATTTTGGCGCACTTTTTCATCAAGGGATGTGAGTGGGTAAACGGTCAGTACATTGGCAGCGGAGATGCGCAGCATTATCAGAACCTTGTTATTTCGGGAATTGACGAAGACGGATGTGACGTTACAAATGAGGTAACTTATCTCGTCCTCGACATTCTTGAGGAGCTTGGCATCAGCGATTTTCCTACTACGGTCAGAGTGAATCCGAATACTGACGAGAAGCTACTAAGACGGGTTGCCGAGGTTATGCGATACGGCGGCGGTATGCTTGCGATCTACAGCGAGGACGTTGTAATTGAATCCCTTGTGAAAGACGGATACACCCTATCCGAGGCGAGAAAATTCGCCAACGACGGCTGCTGGGAGACTCAGGTTCCCGGTAAGACGTTCTTCATATACTCCCCGTTCGATGCTGTTCAGTTTCTGCAGCAGATGACCTTCGGTGCCTACAACAAGAAGCCAGAGTTTAAGTCATTCGACGAGCTTTACGACAAGTTTATCAGAGATCTTCGGACAACGGTCAACAATTTTTACGAAGATAAGAAGCGTTTTTCCGTTCGTGACGATAGCGTGCCGGGCGGCTGGAGATGGACTCAACAATCCGCTTGCACTGTTGTTTCACTTTTTGAAGAAGGATGCATCGAAAAGGGATACTCCTATCAGGACGGCGGTCCCGTTTACAACATCAATGCGTTACACATTGGCGGACTTGCAGACACGGTAAATAGCCTTTACGCCATAAAGAAGCTGGTATTTGACGACGGGCTTGTGACTCTTGAACGTCTCTTTGAGATACTGAAAAACAACTGGGAGGGCGAGGAGGTTCTCAGACAGATCGCCTTGAACAGATACACCTACTACGGAAACGACAACGATGAGGTCGATTTGCTGTGTGCACGTATCCTTTCCGATTTCGCTGATATTTGCACGTCTTATTACGGCAAATGCGGATACAAGCTTTCAGCAGGTGTCAGCACATTCGGCCGTCAGCTTGAGTGGTCTCCGCTTCGTTTGGCATCTCCTCACGGCAGACGCATTGGTGAAGTTCTTGCGGCAAATTGCTCCCCTACACCGAATACCGACAAAGAGGGTGCCACTGCTATTATTCGCTCCTACTGCAAGGCGGATCATACGAAGATTCCCACAGGGGCAGCGCTGGATATCAAGCTTCTCCCTTCAAGCGTTGAGGGGGAGGAAGGACTCCAGGCACTTGTGGCGCTTATCCGCGGTTTTGTGGCTCTGGGCGGATTCTTTATGCAGCCCGACGTGGTTGACGCAAGTGTTCTTAAGTGTGCGCAAGAGCATCCGGAAGATTATCAAACCCTATCAGTTCGTGTTTCAGGCTGGAATGCGCGTTTTATCACACTCGATAAAGAATGGCAGGATATGGTGATAGCACAAAATGAGCACTGATTGTAAATTTAAAGTAAGTGAGATACAGCGATTCTGTATGCACGACGGTCCCGGGATACGCACTACTGTGTTTTTCAAGGGTTGCCCTCTGAAATGCCCCTGGTGCCACAATCCCGAAAACCGAAAGATGCAGGCGGAGATGCTGTTCTATCAAAGCAAATGCATTGGATGCGGCTCTTGCACTTCATCTTGCAGCCGGTCTGCAATTCTCGCAGATGATACGAAGAGGATCGACCGTGAAAAATGCTCGGTATGCGGTATCTGCGGTGAAGTATGCCCTACAGGTGCGCTAAAGTTGTGTGGCGCGGAAATGACGATCGAAGAGATCATCATCGAAGTCGAAAAAGATCGGGCGTTTTATGGGGAGCTTGGCGGAATCACCCTCTCCGGTGGCGAGCCTTTTGCTCAAGGGGATGGAATTATTACCTTGCTTGAGGAATGCAAGAAATGTGGTATATCCACCGCTGTTGAGACCTGCGGCTATGCAGATCCCGAACTGATCAAGCGTGCCCTTCCCTATGTTGATTTATTCCTTTGGGATGTTAAGGACACAGACGATCAGAGGCACATCGAATACGTTGGTGCGTCAAACAAGCTTTGTCTTGAGAATCTGATGATGATAAATGAGCTTGGAGCAAGAATAGAGCTTCGATGCATTCTCGTAAATGGTGTAAACACGGATTTGGATCACTATCGTTCCGTGGCTGAAATTGCATCAAAGATAAACAATTTAGCAGCGGTGCGGGTGATTCCCTACCACGCCTACGGCGGCTGCAAAGCGGTGTTTATCGGCGGCGAGGACAACGGTCGAGTAGACTGGATACCAACAGACGAGCAGGTTAATGAGTTTGACAAGATCATCTCACAAATTTAATCCTTATATCAAATGAAAATAACAAGGAGATACTATGGCACACGAGCTTACACAGGTTGAAATAGCTTCGCTGTGAAATATTTGCTACACAAATGTGGGCAAATATAATAATTTATTTTACTATCTCAAACTCAACTAACGGTTAACTTTGAATATCACCCATTTATTGACAACCATTCGAGCAAATGATATAATTTAATTACTAATTCTTTACGAAAGAGATTCCTACTCTATGAAATACTCATTCAAAAAATTGTTGGTGCTGACGATTGCCTGTTTATCCTTGTGTTCATTTCTATCATGCGGTAACGGTATAAAAGATGACGAATCCCAAGCTTATATTAATGATTTCTTGGCGGCTATTGAAGCAGAAGATTATGATAAAGCCAAAGATTTTCTTCATCCGTGGCGTTACGGTGATTTAGAAGCTTATTTTCTTAGTACAGAACAAGAAAATAACGTAGATTTTCAGTCAGGCATAGAAATAGAAAAATGCACAGTCGTTTCCTCCACGTTGTATGACAGTACAGTGGGCGGGGAAAAATGTGTATTAACCATCCGAATGAAGGTAGGCGATGAGACTTTACACCTTACATTTGAAATCGTAAATAATAATGCCGGATACGGAATTTACAATATTTCTTACGATCTATATTCAGATACTGAATTATCCTTTAACAAGCACAGCACAATAGGAAATTAAGAACGCGTAAGCTATTAACTCCTAAAGATGATTTTCAACCGTATATCATTCCCCTTGCAAATTAATTTAACTTGTGCTATAATGCTTGTGTTAATTACTCTCATAAGGAGATAACTATGGCACACGAGCTTACACAGGTTGAAATAGACAAGATCAAAGAGGAGATTGCTCACCGACAGGCTGAGGTTACCCCCGCTTGTATTGCGGAGGTTCAGCGCACACGTGCTCTCGGCGACCTTTCGGAAAATGATGAATACCGCAGCGCAAAGCGTGAGCTTAACAGAAATTACTCACGTATCCGCTACCTCAAGGGACTTCTTGAGAATGCGAAAGTTGTCAGCTATTCTTCCACCGACGATACAGTTGGAATGTTTGACACGGTTACCCTCTACTACGAGGATGACGAAGAAGAGCGCACTATCACCCTGGTTACACCTTTGCGAAACGATATTCTAAACGGTAGGATCAGCAAGGAATCACCCCTTGGCAAAGCGATCATTGGCCACAAAGTTGGAGATCGCGTCGAGATTCAGGTGAATGACAAGTATTCCTATTTCGTTGAGATCAAAGCCCTCACAAAAGGTACTGACGACGACACATTACGAATAAATTAAAATTACGGGAGTATATCTCCCGTTTTTATTTTTAAAGAATTTATATGATATTAATTATTTATTCATTGATTTGCTTTTTGGGATATGATATACTTTATTAAATTAGTGTTATAAAATAAAGGAGCAAGCAATGAAAACATCATATTCAGAAATCACTCCGTACATAGAAGAGCTTGCAGCGAAATCCTGCGCCGGCAATCATATCGCTCCAGAAATGTACGCCTTTCACCAGGTAAACCGCGGATTACGTGATATGAACGGTAAGGGCGTTGTTACAGGACTTACCGAGGTTTCTGACATTACTGCAAAAAAGCTCGACGATGCCGGCAATCTTGTTCCCTGTGAAGGACGGCTCAGCTACCGCGGAGTAAACATAAAAGATTTGGTAAGCGGATTCAGAAAGGATGACCGCTTCGGTTTTGAAGAAACAGTATACTTGCTTCTTTTCTCAGAGCTTCCCAATGAAAAGCAGCTAAAAGATTTCCGTGCGCTTCTCTCCGATTACCGCTCGTTGCCGGATTCTTTTGTCCGTGATATGATCCTCAAAGCGCCCGGCAGAGATATGATGAATATTATCTCCCGATGTGTTCTTGCTCTTTATGCTTATGATGACAACCCGGACGATATTTCGATCCCGAATGTGCTTCGCCAATGCCTCCAGCTTATTGCGATGTTTCCTCTTTTGTCGGTATATAGCTATCATTCATTCCAGCATTATCACCAGAAAAAGAGCCTATTCATTCACTTACCCAAGCCGGAATATTCAACAGCGGAAAATCTACTTCACCTCCTTCGCGAGGACGGAAAATTTACTTTCCTTGAATCTGCAATTCTTGACCTTGCTATGGTTCTCCATGCAGAGCACGGCGGCGGTAACAACTCCACATTTACAACACACGTTGTAACCTCTTCCGGTACTGACACATATTCCACCGTTGCAGCGGCACTTGGCTCTCTGAAAGGACCTCGCCACGGCGGTGCAAATGTAAAAGTTGTAAGAATGTTCGACGACATGAGGGAAAACGTTAACACCAAGGATATGGGACAGGTAAAAGACTATCTTGTGAAGCTTCTGAACAAAGAAGCCTTTGACAAATCAGGTCTTATCTACGGTATGGGGCACGCAGTTTACTCTCTCTCCGACCCAAGATCTGATATTTTGATGGAATGCGCAAAAATGCTCTCCGAAGAAAAAGGGCGTGAGGAAGAATACGAGCTTTACGAAGCTGTTGCAAAAATGGCACCAGAAATAATCGCAGAAAAGCGAAAAATGTATAAGGGCGTCAGTGCAAACGTGGACTTCTATTCTGGATTCATTTACAGAATGCTTGAGCTTCCATACGAGCTTTACACTCCTATCTTCGCCTGCTCGAGAATTGCAGGTTGGAGTGCCCACAGAATCGAGGAGATTCAGAACGCAGGAAAGATCATTCGTCCTGCCTACATCAATGTTAAAGAGCAGGTCAAGTACGTTCCTATGTCTGACAGATAATAATTTTACCGCTGTACTAATTTGGTATGGCGGTAATTTGTTTTGTGAAATTGTTAATATTTTGTGTATATATTTTTAATAACTATTGAAATATTATGAATTTTATGTTATAATATAGAAAAATTGAGGTGTTAGGAGGGATTACATGAAAATATCGTCTGTTGTTCTGTTTGTCATCATGGTGATTATTTTGGCTGTTGGTGTGTGTGCTGACACTATAGTGATTGGTCCTGAGCCGACAGTTGAACCGTCCCTTCCACTTGGTCTCAGTCTTGATGCCCTTGTATTTTTTGTCTCAATGATCTGCACGTCCATTGTTGCTCTTCTTGCTCTCGTCGTAATTACTGCAAGAATTAAGAAAAACCGTAAATAGCCACCATTGCGTATGAGTAATTCATACGCTTTTTTTACGTCATATTTAACAAAATCAAGTCTTCTGTTATGGTGCAAATGTAAGTCTTTAAGATGTCATCTTGACATTTGTCCTTATTGATAATATAATTATTTTACAGATTATTTATCATCTTGGGGGATCTATGAAGCGTTATATTATTTTTCTTTTTGCATTGATATTTTGCCTGTCCTGTGCTGTATCCTGCGGTAATAACACAAACGATGCTGATTCTAAGCCTGAAATCAAAATGTTACCCGGACAGGACGTTAAGGTTATCAGCATAAATCTACTTGTTGGCGACCTTTCAACACCTACTTTTAAGTTAAACGGACGAGACGAGATAATGACTCCTCTCCTTCTTTCCTATGATGCTGACTCGATCGGAGTTCAGGAGTCTGTAGGCTGGGTCATTCCTCTTGACAATCAGCTTGAAGGATATGGCCGGGCCGGTTTTACCGTGCAAGGGGTTAGAGAACCTCGCAGTTCACACAGCGGCAATTACATCTACTACAAGAAGGACAAATACAATCTGATTGAAGATGGCATAATCTGGCTCAGCGACAGTCCTGATATGGTTGACGAAGGCTCCCGTACCTGCTGTTGGGCTATTCTTGAAAACAAGGAGACGGGCTTCAGATACGTTCACATGAACACTCACCTGTTCCCCACCGACAGCAAGGTCAACGCAGCAGAAATGCCTGTTGTAAGAGATGCTATGGCACGGTTCATTGAGCTCGGATTCCCTGTTTTTACTACGGGAGATTTCAACACATCTCAAGGTTCTGACAACTATCAGATAATGCTGGAAAATGAGCTTATTAACGACAGCAAGGTAATTGCAAAAGAATCAATGAACATGGGTACGTACAACGGAATGCGCGAGCAAGATCTTGAGGGCAAGAACCCAATCGACTATTGCTTTGTTTCACATGAGGTTATGTCCGTTCAGAAATATGAGGTTATTAACACTAATGTAAACGGTGTGTTTGCCTCTGATCACAACGGTGTATTCGTTCATGCCACTGTAGGCTCCCTGCCCGACCAGTTCGGGTTGGAACACAATATTTCCGCTGAGGGGATTACGATCGAAGTTGCAAAAGCCCGTCCATCCATTCTTGATGTGACATTCACTCAGGCTACCGACTGCCATCTAATCGAGTCATACGAAGTTTCTGCTTATGATAAAAATGGTAACAAGGCTTATTCGACAAGTGTTCCCTCTTGCAGTGCACGAAAAGTAGTTCCCGATAAACTTGAGTGCACTTTGATTCGCCTCTCACCTGATACGGAATACACAATAATTGTTACGCCAATTTCAATAATTGATGTTAAGGGCAGCCCAACTCAAATTGATGCGAAAACCCCCGCACGCAATTAATAATTCTTAAATGTATGAAATGATTTATGGGAGAAACTATGAAGCGTTATTTTCTGTTGATCTTGTCGGTTCTGATATGTATTTCCTGCTTTGTTTCCTGTGGTGACACTTCGACTCAAGCACCGGAAGAACCACCTGAAATAAGGATTCTTCCCGGACAGGATGTTTCTGTACTCAGCATGAATCTGCTCACTTGTGTACCTGATGATGTTACACGCTCCCTCGACGGACGTGATGCCGTTATGCCGGGATTGCTCCTTTCTTATGATGTTGATTCTATAGGCGTCCAGGAATCATACGGGTGGGTAGAAATTCTCGACGAGAAGCTCGTAGGCTACGGCAGGACCGGATACTGTGCAAATGGCAGCACTGAATCTTATCCTTGGTGTGCTGGAAATTATATCTACTACAAGGAAGATAAATACAAGGTCATTGATTCAGGAATAATCTGGTTAAACGATACCCCCGACCTTATTGAAGACTATGCCCAGAACTGCTCTTGGGCTATTCTCGAAAACAAGGAAACCGGGTTCAGATACGTGCATATGAACGTGCATCTTATTGCCGATGACCGGCAGATCAATGCACAACAAATGCCGATTATGCGTGACGCTATGGCTCGTTTTATCAAGCTTGGATTCCCCGTTTTCACAACAGGCGACTTCAATGCTTCTCAAGGTTCAGAAAATTATCTGATAATGATGAAAGAAGAATCTCTCCATGACAGTAAGCTTATAGCAAAAGAGTCGATGAATATGGGCACGTATCACGGAATGAGCACGAGAGATCTTACAGGTCACAATCCCATTGACTACTGTTTCGTTTCTCACGAGGTCATGGAAGTTAACAAGTACGAAGTTGTTGACACTTGTGTTAACGGAAAATTCGCAACCGACCACAACGGTGTTTACGTTCACGCCACAGTGGATTCCCTCCCCGACCAATACGCTCTGACTCCGGAGCTGTCAACAGACGGTATAACGATCAGTGTCAACCAGGTGCGTCCATATGTTGCTGAGCTAACGATAACTCAAGCGACTGACTGTTTCCACGTGAATTCTTACATGATTACTGCAACTGACGAGAACGGAAATATTGTCGAGTCCCGATACCTACCCTCACGAAATACCCACAAGAACATTCCCAAAGAGCTTTATTTCACTTTAAGCGGACTTTCTCCCGAGACAAAGTACGCGGTCAGAGTTTACCCGGCAAGTGTTATCGGCACTGTTGATGACTATGTGGAAATTGAGCTTGTCACACCGGCACTTGATTAATGTTAGTAGAGGAAGATTAGATATGAAAAGATTGGTTTGTGTTTTACTTGCGATCATTGCCCTCTCCGGCAGTCTTATATTATCCTCCTGCGGTAAAGATAACACAAACACTCCCGTTGCTACAGACGAGAGACAAAGCGAGCAGGTGGAGGGTGAGCCTGAAAAGGAAGTTGTAATGCTTCCCGCTGATGAGCTGAAAGTCGTCAGTATAAATGTTTATCTCAACAACCCCACTCCGAGAGCAAAAGGGCTGATAAGCATCATTCGAGATCTTGATCCCGATTCTATTGGTGTCCAGGAGTTTATAGGTGGCTGGGTAGACGAATTCGACGGCAAAATGTCCGACTATGCTCATGCGGGATATGCCCACGATGCAAAAGAAGTTTCACGTTACGTTTATGCAAATTATATTTTCTACAAAAAAGACAAGTACGATCTTATAGACCACGGCATTCTTTGGCTTTCCGAGACTCCGTCTACCCCATCATCTCTCAACGGCAGTGATATTGCAATTGAGCGTCGTACTTGCTGTTGGGCGCTTCTCGAGAACAAAGAAACAGGCTTCCGTTACGTTCACGTAAACTGCCACCTTGAGTCTGGCTCCGAGGAGGAAAGGCTCATCCAGGCTCCGATCGTCCGTGACCTTATCTTGCGCTTTGAGGCGCTTGGTTATCCTGTGTTTGCTACCGGTGACTATAATGCCCGTGAAGGAAGCGCGCCTTATGAGATCTTTGAAGCCGAAGACAAGATCGACGATCCAAAGTATATTGCCGAAGATACTATGGATATGGGCACATACAACGGCTTCGGCGACTCTGACTACAAGAACAGCAAGCCCATTGACTTCTGCTTTGTTACCGGCGACAAGATGGCTGTTCATGAATACAAAGTAGTTCCTACAGAATATGACGGTGAATATGTTTCTGACCACAATGCGGTATTTGTGAGAGCGACTGTTAATTCTCTGGAGAAGCAGACTGATATTCTTCCCGATTATTTGACTACTGACGGAATCACTTATGAGATCACAAGTGTCAGACCTTATGTAGCAGAGTTTACTTTTACCCAAGCTGATGATATTTTTCACACAGACACTTACAGAGTCTGGGCAGAAGATAAGGACGGCAACGAAGTTGTTGTCAGAACCATTCCCTCGAAGAATATTGACAAGAATTCTCCTGCAATTCTTACGTGCACTCTTGCAGGTCTCTCAGCAGATTCAGAGTACACTGTGTTCATTGCCCCGGCTACTATGACGGGTACTTATAATAACCGTATTTCATTTACTGTAAAAACACCTGCAAACCAGTAAACTCGTGCATCTATTTTAGCGAAAGGCATGTTTGGTTCTGATGAAAAGAATAATTACAATTATTCTCGCGCTTTTATCGGTGACTGCTTCTTTTATTGGATGCGGCAGTCAACCGAGCAATAATATAAGTGTGGATGAGACGTCCGGTGACATCGAAACGAGCCATGAGGCTGTAAACACACCAAATGAAGTTACAATGCTTCCCGCTGCCGAGATCCGCATAATGAGCATGAATATGTCATACGATGTGGAGCATATGCGTGAAAGAAGTGATATTGCAATTCCGCTGATTTTGTCGTACTCTCCCGACTCCATGGGGACACAGGAAAACGGCGGTCGCCCTGATTGGCCGTATTATCTGGAGAAGGGACTGCCTGACTACAAATTTGTCGGACGTTTCAGTAATGGCAACCTCACTTGCAGCGATCATTATATGGTTGACAGATATCTTGGATACTATGTCTACAACAGCGCAAATTACATTTACTACAACGCAAAGAAATACAACTGCCTTGACTGGGATACTATTTGGCTGTCTGAGACACCGCATTTCAAGTCTCAGTACAAAGGTGGACTTCTCCGCACCTGCACCTGGGCAATATTTGAAAATAAGGAAAACGGGTTCAGATACGCTCACGTTAACTGCCACCTAGGATACGACACAGACGAGCTTAATATGTTTCAGATGAAGCTGGTTCGAGGTGTTGCCGAAAGGTTTGCAAATCTTGGGCTCCCCGTATTTATCACAGGCGACTTCAATACACGCGAAGGCGGCTCAAGCTATCAGATTATGACTTCGTCTCCGATTATCTTCGATTCAAAGTTTCTGGCGGAGTCAAAGAAAAATGCTCAGGGCACACCTATTGACTTTATATTTGTCTCTGATGCTATAGAGTCTGTTCATGAATACGAAGTGATCTATACAGACATTGACGGCTATGAGCTGTCTGACCACAACTGGGTATTTGCAAGAGCTACTGTGTCTTCCCTTCCGGATTCCTATAAAACTCCTGCGGATGTATCAAATTCCGGCATTAGTGTGATCGAATCTGACGCAAGAGTGTACGCCTGCGACCTGAAGTTCACTCAAGCCGTGGACATATATTTATTAGACTCATATTACATAGAACTTTTTGACAACACAGGCAAGCTTATACTTGAGAAAAAGATTCCCACACGTCACCTTGATGCTGATACTGCAAAAGTGAAAAACTGTTCCCTGCACCCCCTTTCGCCGAATACAGAATATACCGTGAAGATATATGCGAAAAATCTTATCGGAACTATGTCAGAGCCTGTGGTGTATAGTTTCACTACCGCGGTAGACTGAGTTAATTAACCTTTGGAGAAGATTATGAATAAGCTTATTTTGTCGGTTATTGCTGCGATCATAATGTGTTGCGTTCTCCTGTCCTGCGGCAGTGAGAATTTGCCGGCTGAAACAGATATAGTAACCGCGCCTGTGGCTGAGCCTGCAGCGATCCCCGGGCAGGACATTCGTATCGTTAGCATAAACGTGGCTTATGATATTCAGAATATGAAAAAGCGCGGGGATCTTATGGTTCCGTTGCTTCTGTCATACTCGCCTGATTCAATCGGGACACAGGAGTGCGGCGGATATACCGACTGGGTTGACATATTCAGAGAGGGACTTTCTGGCTACGAGAGAGTTGGCAGGGTCTCAAACGGAGCACTCGAAACATCCGATCACTACAGCGGCAACTACATATACTACAATGCAGAAAAGTTTGAGTGCGTTGACTGGCAAACCATTTGGGTTACAACCTCTCCTTACGGGATTTCCTCGTATAAAGATGCAATATTCCGCACCTGCACCTGGGCGGTTCTTCGTGATAAATCAACCGGTTTCAAATACGTTCACATCAACACACACCTGGCATTCGAGAATGATGAGATCAATGAGTTTCAGACTACTATGATCCGTGATCTTGCAATGCGGTTTGAAAAGTTAGGAGTACCTGTGTTTATAACAGGTGACTTCAACTCATCTGAAGGAAGCACCAGCTACAACATTATGACTCGGAGGAAAGTTATCTCCGACTCAAAGTATCTTGCTGAGAAAACAATGTCAGCTGGTACATTCAGAGGATGGGATGATCGAGATCTCTCGGGTGGCTCACCTATAGATTTCTGTTTTGTCACAGGAGAGAGAATGGATGTACAAGAATACAGCGTTATCGACACATTCGTTGATGGCATCGCGCTGTCGGATCATCAAGGTATTTTCGTTCACGCTGCCTGCCACGATCAAACAGATTCTGATACACAGGCAAAGAGTGTTTCAACAGATGGAGTCACTGTATCGGAAGTATCCCGCAGAAGCTATGTGTATGAGTTTTCCTTTACCCAGGCCTCAGATATAGAGCTGATACACAAGTATATTGCTGAATTGGTTGACAACAATGGAGAGGTTATTGCAACACGGACTATACTGTCGCGACAGCTTGACAGTGACCCACCCGGGGTACTATACTGCACTTTCTTCGCTCTCGTTCCCGGGAAGAAATACAATGTACGGATCTATGCTGTGGCTCTTGACGGTACTTATTCGGATCCCTTCACTTTTGAGTTTGTGTCAAAAGAATTAGAATAAAAACAACAGCCATACCGGTTTGGTAAGGCTGTTTTCTTTTAATTGATTCCTTCACGGGAATTCAGCTTTATAAGAAGTCTTGACAACGGGTAAACGAGAAGGCCCATTCCAATGTTGCCAATTCCGTGAAGCACATCGAAATAAAATCCAGCGGCTATCCACTTTAGAGTAGTCGGGAAGTCATATTCGAACATCAATGCTTGAGCCGGGGCGTATAGGACTCCGAAGGAAAGACCAAACAGTCCGCAGACCAGGGGATACACGATCATGGCAACTTTTGGCGGCATATTCTTCGGAAGGATCATTGTCACCGCCCAAAGCACTGCCCAGACGTACAAATACGGTACCCACCAGGGCTGAAAGCCATAAAACGCGCCAAGTATAATAACGTAGATATATATGGGAATCAACGCATACTTTCTGTATGCAAGTGTGATTACCATAACAAGCATTCCAACCGGATGTATGTTCGGCAAAGCTTCAAAGGCAATTTTCATAGCAAACAGCATTGCCCCAAACATGGCGAGAACTGCCATTCGCAGAATCTGCTTGTGAGATTTCATAGGCATCAATAGACGGTGTAGGTAAGCTCGTAATGCTCGCCGTCCGCAATCTTTGTTCCGGATGCCCCGGACATGAGATACTCGCCCTCCTTGGATATTGCCCAGTATGAGCTATCAACGTTGAAGTCAGCAACCTCACCGTTCACGGCAGTAATTGTGTAACCGTATGTGTCGGTGTAGCCCTCAACCATACCTGCTTCGATCAGAGCGTCAGCAAGATTTGTAGCCTTGGTGGTGATCTCACGCTCTGTGGTCTCGCCTGCTTTGTTTACAACGGCTACTGTGATTGTGATCTCTTCTCCCAGCTTGTTCTCATCTTTGTCACCGCAGGCGACGAGAGAGAATGCCATAACCGCAATAAGCACGCAGAGGAAGAAGCTTTTTAGAATTATAAGATAATTTTTCTTCATCCTTTTTCTCCTTAAAGTATTAAATTAGTTAATTAGCGAACCGTTTGTCAATCATTCTCTTTCGGTTAAGAACGCCGGATTACGCGGCTGTGACACGTGTTGGGCAAGTATCCCGGCTCACGTCTGCTGCTTATTGCAAATACCCCTGTCCCTTCTCGGTTTCCCAATGGTTTCAGCTTGCGGTCGCTGCACACGGGTTTGTCAGACGTTTACGGTGACGGTCTCGCGCAGGACTCGCACCTGCTTCCAGTTTAAGCTCAATCATGAGCACCCATCATTCGCTTTGACTATTATAACACATTGTGCCTTCAAAGGCAACATTAAAATATTATTAATTTTTTCTTTTAAAATATTAACAATTTCGCGCTTTACTTTATTAATTAATTGATGTATAATACTTAAATAAATTACACATTGGAGGCTATTTTATGGCTAATCAGCGACGCGATCCGGCCAAGGATTATCTTTTTCAGGCTATTCTTACCCTTGAGACTCTTGACGACTGCTACAACTTCTTTGATGATCTCTGTACCATAAAAGAGCTGGAAGAAATGGCAAAGCGTATGTGCGGCGCAAAAATGCTTGACGAAAACAAAGTTTACACGGAAATTACCGAAAAGACCCGACTCAGCACAGCAACTATCAGCCGTATTAACCGCTGTCTCAAATACGGTAGCGACGGATATACCGAGATTCTCCGCAGACTTAGTGAGCGCGGTATCGACCGTCCCGAGCTCGGAGACAAATCGGATAATTAATTATGTTTGACGGATATAGTGTTCTCGCCCCGGTTTATGACCGCCTGAACGGTACGGTTGACTACCGCACCTGGGCTCAATATATTGAAAATTGCTTTGGCAAATTTACTGATAAAAAGATCCGCTCCGTCCTTGACCTGGGATGCGGTACCGGAAGCATGACCCTTGAGCTTGCTGCTCGTGGGTATGATATGACAGGCATCGACCTTTCGGAGGATATGCTTTCTGTGGCTGACTCTCGTGTTCGCGAGGCCGGGCTTGATGATGTGCTTTTCATTTGCGGAAATATGGCTTCATTCGAGCTTTACGGCACAGTTGATGCTGTTGTATGCTGCCTCGACGGTATTAATCACCTACATAAGAAAGAGGATCTCCTCTCCTGTTTTTCCCTTGTGGCAAACTATCTTGAGGATGACGGGCTGTTTATCTTTGATTTGAACACCCCGCACAAGTTCAGCACAGTTTACTCGAACAACGATTACATACTTGAGGATGACGGAATCATGTGCTGCTGGCGGAACAGACTCTCGAAAAAAGGTGACGTTGTTGACTTTTATCTTACCGTTTATGAGGAGCAGGACGACGGTACCTGGCTTCGCAGTGACGGAATAGAGCGTGAGCGTGCTTACGGACTCCGCGCCATAGAAAACGCGCTGAACGCTTGCGGGCTTAAGCTTGTAGACGTTAGCTCCGGCTATGATTTCGAGCCAATTACAAAAAACACCGAAAGGTGGTATATTACCGCTAAAAAATCCCGCTGATCATCAGCTTTTGTACGAATTTTAATCTGAGATTTCACCTATTATCAGGAAGGTAGGTTTATTTATGAAGTGTCCCGTTTGTTCTTCCCCCGAAAGCAAGGTTCTCGACACACGCCCTGTCGAAGAAAACAACAGCATCAGACGCAGAAGAGAGTGCCTTGACTGCCACGCAAGATTCACCACATACGAGATCGTAGACGTGCTTAACCCTATCGTTGTTAAGAAGGATGGCAGTCGCGAGCTCTTTGATAAGAACAAGCTTTTGAACGGTCTTCTCAAGGCTTGTCAAAAGCGTAACGTTGACGCTAAGGCTGTTGCTGACGAGATAGAGGCTGCTATACAGAGCTCTATGAAGTCCGAGATCACGTCTCAGAAGATCGGCGAAATGGCTATGGACAAGCTGCGCCAGCTTGATGCAGTTGCTTACGTTAGATTTGCTTCCGTTCACCGTGAGTTCAAGGACATTGACACATTTGCCCGTGAGATCTCCGAGCTTACTCTGAGCGAATCCAAAGAATGATTCTCGTTTGTGATTCAGAGGTATCGGAAAGGGCCGTTGATTTAAGAAACGCTCTTTTAGATTTAGGCTCACCCGCTTGTGTTTCACCGATCAGCGATATTAAAAATCACACGCCATTTTGCCTTATCATTACCTTTTCTGATGTTTTCGGTGAGGTGAGACGAACGCCTTTTGATGAGGTTTTCGTTATTGCCATAGGTGAGGGTTTTATTAATACCGCTCTTAATGCAATCCAGGCGAAAACCCAAGAATCCGCAATTTCAATGGCAAGGGATTATCTTCGTGTCAAGTATTGTGATAAGCACAATGGGGGATATTGTAATGGGGCCTTTGTTCCACCCTTCTACTTTTCGGAGCGATTCTTCGAAATTTACTCAAACATGGTGGCACCCACGGAAACCGAGTATCTGATATTCAAGTTTCTTGTGTTCTGCACCAAAAGTTCTGTTTACGCGGACGTCGGCTCGATTCGCGACTATTGCTTCTCCGGCAAGGGTGGAGACAGTAACGTTATAGCCGCTCACATTTCAAGTCTCAACAAGAAAATTCACGAGGCGTATGGGAAGAAGATAATCAAATCAAGACGATTTAAGGGATATTATATAGAGAAGATATAATAAATATCCACCCGCATAGCGGGTGGTTTTTCATTTTCGGGCATAGCCCTATCTAAACTGGCTGCGTACAAGTACGCTGTTTTTGGACCTGTCAGTCATGCATTTTTTACTTGCTACCCGTAAACGGGCTGCTTTCTAAGCCTTCCTCCGGGAGGAAGGTGGCAGACGTAGTCTGACGGAAGGAGCAGGCGTTACTTTGGGTTTGGATTAT
>SVSJ01000025.1 GCA_015064355.1 Oscillospiraceae bacterium
ACCTGCTCTTGCGTTAATTCTTGTAATTTGCGAAGTTCCTTAAAAATATTAGAAAAACGATTGTCCATAAATGACCTCCAGTAATTATTATCTGAACCGGTTCTGCTTATATTATAGCATAATTTTTATGAAAGTCCAGATACAATTATTTGGATTTATTTCAACTGTCAGTTGTACTAACAAATAAAAATAAAGCAGTACTTTGCATTTTTTATTGCAAAATACTGCTTTATCGCAGGCACCCCAACGGGGTCTTTTTGTTTTAGATAATAGGTAATACATAAGAGATAAAAGATATTGGTTTAAACCCAACATAACAGGAGGATAATATCCTCTCCTACGGAAATATTGTAAAGTAGGATTTGAGGGGGCTACAAAAAATTTTCAAAAAAATTTCCCAAACCCTATTGACAAACCGGTCTACATGTTGTAGAATGTAATTGGTCTACAACATGTAGAATGGAGGATTACAAATGATCGACTATCAAATGGGGGCAATCGAATCAAGATTTGCCGATATTATCTGGGGAAACGAGCCCATATCCTCGTCGGAGCTTGCCCGCCGCAGCGAAGAGGTGCTGAAATGGAAGAAATCCACTACCTACACTGTGCTCAAGCGCCTCTGCGACAAGGGCATATTCCAAAACAACGGCGGCGTTGTCGTTTCCGTAATCTCAAAAGAGGAATTCTACTCTGCAAAAAGCCAGCAATTCGTGGAGGAGACCTTTGACGGATCCCTGCCCGCGTTCCTTGCCGCTTTCACCGCAAAGAAGAATCTGACCCCTGACGAGGTAGCGCATCTGAAACGGATCGTTGCAGAATACGAGGAGGACTAACAAATGGATTCTGTCTTTCTAAAATTAATTAATATGAGCGTGACGGCCACTTGGTTTGCCCTTGCAGTCATCCTGCTTCGACTATTGCTCAAAAAAGCACCCCGGTGGATCACCGTTGCAATGTGGGCATTGGTTGGCGTGCGGCTCGTCTGCCCCATTTCCTTTGAAAGTATGCTCAGCCTTGTGCCGAGCGCAGAGACTGTGCCCGCGGACATTGTTTACGCTCAGACTCCCGAAATACACAGCGGCGTTTACATCATCAATTCTGTGGTGAATCCTGTTATGTCCGAGTCATTTACTCCGACTCCGGGTGCAAGTGTTAACCCCATACAGATCTTCCTGTTTTTGGCGGAGATAATCTGGATCGCAGGTATGATCGGCATGGTCATATACACCCTTGTGAGCTACCTGCTCCTTCACAGAAAGGTGCGAGAAGCCGTTCCATACAAAGATAACGTGTGGCTCTGCGACAGAATCTCATCTCCATTTATTTTAGGTATCATCCGTCCGCGGATCTACCTGCCTTCAGACATGGCAGAGGCTGATATGGAATACGTCCTCGCCCACGAAAGAGCCCACATCACCCGTCGGGATCACTGGTGGAAACCTCTGGGTTTTCTCCTCCTGACCGTGTACTGGTTCAATCCTGTTATGTGGATCGCGTACATTCTGCTGTGCCGTGATATCGAGCTTGCCTGCGACGAAAAAGTGCTTACAAGTCTTGGCACCGAAATAAAAAAGCCATATTCCGACGCCCTTATTAACTGCAGCGTTCCCAGACGTTCTATTGCCGCCTGCCCCCTTGCCTTTGGTGAGGTTGGGGTAAAGACCCGAATCAAGTCTGTGCTTGACTACAAAAAGCCCGCATTCTGGGTGATCGTTGTGGCACTGGTTTTGTGCGTAGCTTTGGCTGTGGGATTTTTGACCGATCCTGTGAAAAACCTCACCGACGAAAGGCTTGAAGCGTTTATTGACGTGCAGATCTACGACCATCACGAAACAACCCAATCCGGTGACAATTACCGCTGCATGGACTACACCATACTGGGTGAAGACAAGCGGGGCGACGAGATCACCGTTTATATGTGGGTGCTGTACGAGGAATACAGCCTTGGGCCGGATGGCGAGCTTATTAACGAAACAGGCGCACACACTATTACCGCTATCACAGCGAAAGAGGTAGCGGACTACTACGAACTCGTGGAATACTGGACTCCCCGCGACGGCAACCTTTACGCAAAGGATATAATGGACAAGATTCCGCCGCGCCTCTGGGGTGAAGCAACCGATCCCCAGAGATACATCGGCAAGCAAAAGGCTAAAACCGAGGAAATGGCGCGGGAATATTTTGCGAGCCAGCCGGATACACCGGAGACTGACGGATACTTAGAGTATGTTCCTCAGTATCTCAAAGACTTGCAGGAAAATTATCCCGAATACTTCGGTCTTGATACAACAAAGGGGCTTGAAGTGTACTGGTATCAGATGGCGGCGGGCAACTACAACTGGGTTGTTCTGCCCGGAAGAGATGAGGAATACACCTGGAAGGATATAGTAGATAAGATTGCCACAACAACAGGGGAAATGCGTGCCATCGTTGATTCTTACGGACTGCCGCGGAACCAAGTATCGGTGAAACATTTGGGTGTGCCCCACTCCAGTTATATTGTTCCGTATTCTCAGGAATATTACAGCGCAGTGGTAGGGATGTTCTGGAATACCGTTCCCATGATTGACACAAAATTGGTGGTTCCCACCTACGGTTCCCTGGTGTTTGACATTGACAAGGACGGCCTTGACGAAGTTGTAACCCTCGGTATGGGTCGAACGTCAGGTGTGTTCAGCTTCTCCATAAGCGCCTCTTACAACGGCGAGCAGAAGTATACGGATAGTTATATCGCTCCATATTCTGCGCCGCAGTTCTATGTGCGGTCGGAGGACGAAGTGCGCTTGCTCCTCAAAGCTCAGGCAGAGAAAGGCAAGCCGGAGGTAACTGTACTCTATGAAATCAACGCAGTTAACGGGCACATTATGTTGACGCCGGAGGGAGGCGCGGAGGATCCGTTTAAGATAAGGAGTTTGCTCTGGCAGGCGGATCCGACGAAAATGCCGTTTAACGGTTACTATCAGGTTGACATTGATGATGACGGAGTTGGGGAGTTAGCTTGGATCGAATATGACTACAGTTCATCCATTTATTCGATAGTTGTCAGGGATGACGTCGAGCTTGAATATCGAAACACGTTTAATGCGAATTCTCGTTTCCCCAAAATGACCCTTTTTGACAAGTTGGGTGGTGGAACAAAAGTATGCCTCGAATTGACACCGCGTAATGCAGGAGACTCTCCGATATATTATGATATCAGCATTGAAGATGGAGAAATAGTGTTGACCGAAATCAATGTAACAGAGTAATCAGGAAAAACAGCGGGGGTTATCTCCCGCCTTTTTCGTTTAATTTAACCCGCACGTTACAAAATATTCGCAGGGGAGGATATCATCCTCGGTTCGTTCAGTTTTTATGCACTACGCGTGGGGCGCCCCAGGAGGTTCGTGCCACCCCCTGGGGAAACCCGGCACTCAAGGAGGGAGGCTTGCGCTGATTCTCCCTCCTTAAGAATCCTCCCTCTTAACACTACGTGCGCAGCAGATTCGCAAGGATGCTGTCCGTGGCTTCACCAATTTAGTGAGGCTAAGTTGTTTGTTGGGTTTCGAATTAACACGGATAATTAAACCTTTGGTTTAGTTTTTCTGGATTTTGAATAGCAAATCCCCCAAAAACCGTAGTGGAGGATACCATCCTCCCTGTGTGTTGGGGTTGTTAACGGAATCCCCCCCTTTAGCAAGGGAGGCGTGACTCAAACCAATATCTTTTATCTATTATCTAAAACAAAAAAGAGACCCTGCGGTCTCTTTTGCGTATGTTTTATTTTTTCTTTTTCTTGCCGGCTTTGAGGGCAATGAGAACAGATGCAACAGCTCCTGCGATACCACCGATTGCGGCAAGCTTTTTGATCTTTCCGCTCTTTTCCGCCTTCAGTCTGCGCTCCTTGCGTGACTGGGCGAACAGCCACTCAAGATTACTCATATCGGAATACACGTGATCCCAGATACCGTGCTGCCAACCGTCAAGCTCGGTGTAGTCGATAAGCTGGCCGCCTTCCTTTTTGATCGAAGCAAACATACGGCGTGTGCCGCGAACAGGAACAGCAGGGTCGTCGGAGCCGTGGAACGTGCGGATCGGGATTCTTGTGAGAAGCTTTGCGTAAGCCACGTCACCGCCGCCGCAAACAGGCATACCTGCCGCGAATCTTGCACCATGACGGGAGAGCATATCCCACGTACCGTAACCGCCCATGGAGATACCTGTAATATACACTCTGTCTGAATCTACATTGTACTGCTCCATGCACTCGTCAAGAACCATACACAAGGTTTCAAGCTGTACAGATTCGGGAGTGTCAGCGATGGAATAGTTTACGTTTTCCCACGGGGTGAGAACCCACTGGCTGTTTTCAGGGCACTGGGGCGCGATCACGATAGAATCGTAAACGGGAGATGCGGGATCGTTAAACATATTCTGGATAGCAACGGTAAGCTGAAGCTCGTTGTCGTCTCCTCTTTCCCCTGCTCCGTGGAGGAACACCATAAGGGGGTACGCCTCGCCGCAGTCATAGTTCTTGGGAACGTAAATGCAGTACTTGAGGGTGTATCCGTTGTTGGTGAATTCCCTCTTCTCGAAAATATCTTTTACATTATAAACTGTATTGCGTTCTACTTTAAGCATAATAGCCTCCGTGGGTTATTTTTTTCTCATTATACCACAGGTGCGTATCAATTTCAACAACTGACCTGTGTTTTTCTGAAATTTTATTGCAAATGCAGTCGATAGAAAATCTCGTGAACCCTCTTGACTTAGGTGATGTGTTGTGATATAATCTTTTCGTTGGGGCCATTAGCTCAGTTGGTTAGAGCTCCCGGCTCATAACCGGTCGGTCCTAGGTTCGAGTCCTAGATGGCCCATAAAAAAGGAATCACCTACGGGTGGTTCTTTTTTATGCCTATTTAGATCGAGAAGCCAGATCCGAGACGTTATCTTTACTAAGGAATTTGCAATTTCTTTATACGACTCGCGAATTTGGCGAAGCCAACATTCATGGTTCGAGTCCTAGATGGCCCATAATTCCGTAGGGGAGGATACCATCCTCCCGCGTGTTGATGTTAAATGTGCTATTCGCACGGGGTAAAAAAATTGTAGGGGATGGCCGAATTTGGCGAAGCCAACATTCACTCGACGTCCCATTTTGTTTGTGTTTTATTTCACTACGCGTGGGGCGCAAAAAGCACTACGCGTGAGGCGCACAAGGATGCTCAAGCCGCACCCTTGTAAATCCCGGCTTTTAAGAGGGAAGACGAGCAAGCTCGATTCTCCCCTCTTAAAAATCTCCTCTCTTGGCACTACGTGCAGGTGATATTTGTTAGCTCACCTTCCGTGGCCGCACCAATTTAGTTTAACTGAACCGTTAATTGGGCTTCAAATTAACACAGGTAATTAAACCAGTGGTTTAGTTTTTCTGGATTTTGAATAGCAAATCCCCCAAAAAACCGTAGGGGAGGATACCATCCTTCAGTTACGTTGGGCATTAACCGAACGGCGGACTGTCGAGGACGCCAGTCCCTACGAGTAATTGCATGTTTTGGAATTTAGAATACTCCTTTATTGTACTTTTTTTGCACCGCAACAATGCAACCTATACCACCCACCAAACCTATGATAAGTATAGCAACAGCAAGCATAAGCAAATTTTCAAACAGTCCTATAATGCCGCTAAGCAGCATTACAGTTGCGATAACAAGCATTGCCTTTCCAAAGGCTTTTCCGTAGGCTGATTTATTTGTGACTTTTGCTTGGTGGTAATCGTGAATCAAATCCGTTTTTCCCTTGTAAATTGCAATACCCAGTACTGTAAACAGAACTGCAACCAGAAACAGAATAATAGAATATAACAACAAATAAACACCCCTTTAAATTCTTATTTATCGGTTAGATCAGCACCCCATTGTAATGGTCGACTTCGTGCTGTATTATTTGTGCCGTCCATCCTTCGTAATTCTTGGTACGGGTCTGCATCTCCAACGTTTGATAAATAATTATACCACAGAAACGGCTTAAACTCAATATGATTCTATGAACAAGGTAAAAAAGAAAAGGGGTATGCAAACCCTGAAAGATAAGTGTCATAGTATGCACCGCTTTTTGCACCGCTTTTCTATGGCATCCATATTATAAGCATCTTCCGGGTGATATTTGTTAGCTCACCTTCCGTGGCATCACTGAATGTTGGCTTCGCCAAATTCGCGAGGTTCCTATGACAAGGAGGAACCTCGGCGTTCAAAACCGTTAATTGTGCTTTGAATTAACACGGATAATTAAACCAGTGGTTTAGTTTTTCTATATTTAGAAAAGCAAATGTTTGAGAAAATATTTGTAACAAATCGAACCGAGGCGGGCTAGTTTTCACTATGCGTGAAGACTGTAAGCCACGGACAGCCGTACTAATAAGCTTCCACTCTCGTAGAAAATAGGAGGGATTCTTAAGGGAGGACAGGCTCTGACTCTCCTCCCTTAAGCGGCAGGTGATTCATAAGAGGCCTTGACGCGGAGGCCTCTTATGTGCCTTGCGCATAGCACGGGTGGGATATATCATTTTGTGCGAACAAAAAGAATCCCACCCTCGAGGATTTCATCCTCGGTTCGTTAGGTTTTCATGCACTGCGCGTGGGGCGCACAAGAGGTGTTCCATGTCCACACCTCTTGTGAATCTCCGTCCACTTAAGGAGGGAGGCTTACGCTGATTCTCCCTCCTTAAGAATCCTCCCTCTTGGCACAACGTGCAGGCGAGGTTTATTAGTTTACCTTCCGTGGCTTCACCAATTTAGTTTGGCTAAATCGTTAGTTCAGGTTCAAATTAACACGGGTAATTAAACCAGTGGTTTTGTTTTTTCTGGATTTTGGGGGGCAAATTTTCGTGCAACCATAGGGTGTAGGGGCTATGCGCCAGGTGCATTTCCATACAAAATCACACAAAATTCCCGATAAGTTAACAATTCCGTCTTTTATTCTGTGCGGAAATATACTATAATGTATTATGTATAATTAGGTGAATTGTAACCATTCACAAACGGAGGGTAAAATACATGGAAAACAACTCTAAAAAGCGTATAACCGTAGAAATCGCAGGAGTTTCTTTAAATATCGTAACCGACGAGAACGAGGAATTTGTCGAGAAGATCGCGGAAACTCTCAACGACCGCATCGCGAAAATGAGAAAGAACAGCTTTACAATTTCCGTTCTTGACGCGGCACTTCTCTGCGCTATCGAAAACGTAAGCGACAGGCTTACTGCTGAAAAGCAGATCCGTTCTCTCCAGGCGCAGCTCTCCCTTTGCGAAATGAACATGCGCAATCTCCGCGACGAGATCGCTGTTTTACAGGAGCAGGCACGCGCTTCCGCAACACAGCAAAAGACCGACGGTGGCTCACAGCTCTCCCTTGACATGAACACACCCGACACGCCCAAAGAGGGAATCCTCGGCAGCCTTGGTGTTTCCGATTCCTCCCCTGAAGAAAAGATAAGCGCGCTGGAAAAGTACCTTGAAAACAAGCGCACGACCGAGAATCCCACAGGCACAACTCGCGCCGACAAGATCAAATACATCGAATCCCTCCTTCGCGGCGGTATCAGCACTGATGACTAATAAAAAGCCTCTGCCCGAGCTTCTTGCCCCGGCAGGATCATACGAAAGCTTGCGCGCTGCCCTTGCTGCCGGTGCAGATGCTGTGTATTTCGGCCACTCTGCATTTTCTAACCGTATGCGCGCAAAGAACTTCACCGACGACGGCATTCGCGAGGCAATCAAGCTTTGTCACGACTGCGGTGCCGCGGCTCATATAACCGTTAACACCCGCGTTAGAGACCGTGAGGAACAGGAGCTTTTGGCTCTGGTGGATCTCCTCTACGGCGGCACTCCCGAAACCCGCCCCGATGCTCTTATCGTTGCGGATTTTGGCGTCGCTGCCATGATCAAAAAGGCGTACCCCGATGCCGTTCTCCACGCAAGCACTCAGACATCCCTTTCCTCCCCCGCCGACTGCCGGGTTCTCCGAGAGCTGGGCTTTTCCCGCCTGGTCGTTCCCAGAGAGTTGTCGGCAAAGGAGATCGGCAACCTTGTAAAAAACGCCGCCCCCACGGAAATCGAAATGTTCATCCACGGGGCACACTGCGTATCCCTCAGTGGCCAGTGCCTTATGTCATACGTCCAAGGTGGCCGTAGCGGTAACCGCGGCGAATGTGCCCAGCCCTGCCGCCTTCCTTTTTCAACAAGCTCCGACTCTACCTGCGGCGACAGACTTTCCCTCGCGGATATGTGCCTCGCCGGCAGAATAGTCGATGTTATAGACTCTGGAGTTTCTTCCCTCAAGATCGAAGGACGGCTTAAATCCCCCGCCTATGTTTACGGGGTAACTCGTATATACCGAAAGCTCCTTGACGAGGGCAGAAATGCCACCCGCGCCGAGGAAGAAGAGCTCCGCTCTCTGTTTTACAGAGGATTCACCGACGGATATTTCGCCGGCAAATACCGTGACATGGCCTCGGTTCGGGTAAGCGGTACAGCGGAAAAAGCCGCAACAGCCGCCCTCTCCGAAGCGATCACCGCAAATCTGAAAAAGCGCATTGCCAACAATCGCGGCAAAAAGATCGAGGGGGAACAAAAAAGATTATCGGCAAAATTCACTCTCCGCGAAAACTCCCCCGCCGAGCTTACATTATATTTCGGTGAAGTTTGCGGATCAGCCACAGGGGAGACCCCTACCCCAGCCACCGGACGTCCCATAACAGCGGATGCGGCGGCAAAAAACCTGACGAAATTCGGAGGCACAGGATTCTCTCTTGCGCCCTCTGATATAGAATTCAGCATTGGTGAAGATCTTTGGCTTCCCATCTCAGCCATCAACTCCCTCAGACGAAATGCTCTCGAGAATCTCGAGGCAGCTTTGGCAGGCAACCCTGCTCCAACGGCCGGAAAGGGAGAAAAAGCCACCCCGACTTTCGCCTATCCAAAGACTAACGGGCAGGAATGGGTGGCGGAGATCGCAAGCCTCCGTGAATTCGGGGCAGATCTCGCAAGTTCAGCAAAGTTAGCTGACCGATTTGACAGAATTTTTGTGCCCGCAAGTGAGATCGAGGCCGCAGCAAAGCTATCCTTTGGAGACAAGCTTTCGGCAGCTCTCCCTGTGATAACACCCGATGACGAGGCTGTTAATTCTACACTTGTAAAGCTAAAGAACCACGGCGTCACCCGTGTGCTGTGCCATACTGTTGGGCAATTGAGACTTGTACAAAAAAATAACATGATCCCGGATATGTCACACCGGGCGAACATAACCTCAACCGCCGCGCTCCGGGCATATCTTGACCTGGGCCCGGCCTCTGTTACCCTGTCTCCCGAGCTTCCTGCAGGGGCTGTGAAGAATCTGGGCAAGGATATTCCCACCCACGCTTCTGTTGGCTGTGTAGCTTACGGCAGGTTCCCGGTTATGACCACTGCCCGTTGTCTTATCTGCGGAGGCAAGTGCAAAAAAGGGAACGTTGGCGGCAGATTTGAGGGTGCTGTGCCCCACAGCTGCAAAACAGAGCTGATTGACCGAATGGGTGAGCGGTTTCCTGTTATAGCCGAAGACAACTGCGTGAATATTATATATAATTCCACCCCCATCTGGATGGGAGACCGACTCAGTCAGATTACACGCCACGACGGACGGGGACATCTACATTTTATTTTCACCACCGAAACTGCCCGGGCAGCCATTGAGATCGCGGACAAATACTCCGGTGGACAATGGTCAGAAGGCAGGAGAATTTGAGGGAAAAGATAATAGATAAAAAATATTGGCAAAAACCGAGCCTCCAATTTAATGGTAGGGGAGGGGCTTGCTCCTCCCGCCAAACAGGTTTTGCCAACAACGGGAGGATGATATCCTCCCCTACAAATGTTTACGGCGGGTGAAAAACACCCTCTCACCCGATAAATCGGGAGCTCTCCCTGTGTCAAAGAACGATTTTATCTTTGATCCGGTTCGGGAGAGCCAACTATAGGTCTAACAAATGCCTCTCCCGAGGTGTATTTAGGCAAAAAACATTGCTTGACAATGGGAGAGGTGCAGGAGAGGGCGTTATCCCAATAACCAAGATAAGAGATAAAAGATAATAGATAAAAAATATTGGCGAAAACCGAGCCTCCAATTTAATGGTAGGGGAGGGGCTTGCTCCTCCCGCCAAACAGGTTTTGCCAACAACGGGAGGATAATATCCTCCCCTATGGATGTTTGCGGCGCGCACCTACAACAAAATATTAACATTTTTGAGGATAATAATGGAAAAAGTTGACGTTAAAGTTCAAAAACTTAACCCAAATGCAATTATTCCCGCGTACCAGACCCCGGGGGCTGCGGCTGTGGATATCTGCGCTTGTCTCGATACACCGGTTGTTCTCTACCCCGGTCAGACCGCCCTCATCCCCACAGGTATCGCCATCGAATGTGAGCCCGGCGTGGTCGCACTTCTCTTTGCTCGCAGCGGACTTGCAGCGAAAAACTCCATCTCCCTTGCAAATTCCGTCGGGGTTATCGACTCCGACTATCGGGGCGAGGTAAAGGTGGCTCTCGTTAACCGCGGTCAGCGTTTCTTTACCGTGAACCACGGAGATCGCATTGCACAGATGGGATTCTTCCCCGTTTACATGGCGAGCCTTTCAGTTTCTGATTCCCTCTCCGACACAGAACGTGGAAACGGCGGCTTCGGCCACACGGGAGTGTAATTGAGTTATCAGTTATAAACGCCTGCGGCGCGTTATGAATTTCAACAAGTTGAAATGTTATTAGCTATGTTTTGAGCCTTGGTGAAAGACTACCACAACGCTTGTTTACAAGCTCATAACTCAAAACTTGGGGCAGCCAATCATATCTTTTACAAAATATTAACCTTTCGGAGATATATATGAGACGAAATTTTTGGCTTAATATGTTTCTTATTTGCATTGGAATCGTTGTTGGAACAATGGTAGCAGAGCTTACCGCAGGCGTGCCCGGTCTCTCCTGGCTGTCCTACGGTCTGGACTTCGGCACCACCTCCCCACTGGTTCTTGACATGAACGTATTTCACCTTACCCTGGGTATCGGAATCAAGATCACAATTTCTTCTGTTATTTTTGTGATCCTCTCCGTTGTTCTGGGAAGACTTATTGCAAAGAAGTAATTATGAATCAAAAGAAACAAGTTATTTTAGCATCCGCATCCCCCAGGCGACACGAGATCCTCACTCTTGCGGGGATCGATCACTGTGTAATCACCTCAAACGCTGACGAAAGCTGTGTAAAATTCCAGCCGGGCAAGCCGGAGGAATACGCTATCGCCACCGCATCGGTAAAAAATGACGGGGTTTATGAGATCCTTAAAGCAGACGGCAACCTTTCCGGGCTGATCCTTTCCGCTGACACTATCGTTTACACAGACGGCGCCCCCGCTCCTCTCGGCAAGCCCAAGGACAGAGATGACGCTATCCTCACCCTCGAAAGCCTTTCCGGTATCACCCACAAGGTTGTGACGGGAGTTGTTTTGCGGGACGCGGAGACCGGTCGGCGAATGGAGTTTGCCGTGTCCACAAGCGTCAACTTCCGCCCCCTTTCTCACCATGAGATAGCCTCCTACGTTGACTCCGGTGAGCCTATGGACAAGGCAGGTAGTTACGGGATCCAAGGTGGCGCTTGCTCCTTTGTCCGCTCCATTGAAGGAGACTATTTCAACGTTGTAGGACTCCCGATCTGCGCTGTTGTCGAAGCAATGAGGGAACTTGGTGCGTTATAAAAATATAACTTTTTAAATTGTTTTTCGCGAATTATCCCTTTTATCATTATAAAATATTAACTTTTTTACGAAAGGTCACAATATGAAAAGCATTGGAATTGATCTTGGAACAGCCAACACGATCATCTACGTAAAGGGCAAGGGAATCGTGCTCCGCGAGCCCTCTGTTGTAGCGGTCGAAGCCAAATCCCGCAAGGTCGTATCCGTAGGAAGCGAAGCAAAATTAATGCTCGGCAAAACGCCCGGGTCCATTGTGGCGGTGCGCCCACTCAAGGACGGCGTTATCGCTGAATTTGACGTTACTGCACAGATGCTCCACCATTATTTCAAAAAAGTTTCGGGAAATACACTTTTCAGCCGTCCGAGGGTCGTTGTTTGCATCCCCTACGGTGTTACAGAGGTTGAAAAGCGTGCTGTTGAGGATGTAACCCTCGAGGCAGGTGCACAGTCTGTTGCCCTTATTGAAGAGCCTATTGCGGCAGCATTCGGCAGCGGTCTTAGGGTAGATGATGCCCGGGGATCAATGATCGTTGACATCGGCGGCGGTACTACCGAGGTTGCGGTGCTTTCTCTTGGCGGAATCGTCCAGTCAAGCTCTCTCAGAATTGCCGGCGACGAGCTTGACGAGGCTATCACTTCCTACATTAAAAGAAAATACAACATTCTCATCGGCGAGACCACAGCAGAGCTCCTTAAAAAGCGTATCGGCAGCGTTCATCCTGCTATGGACCACGGTGCTATGGAGATCAGAGGCAGAAATCTCCTGTCCGGACTCCCTGCAATCGTGACTATAACCTCTGCTGAAATTCGCGAGGCTATGATGGACGAGGTTCTCCACATAGTAGAGTGCATCCGCAACACCCTTGAACGGACTCCCCCGGAGCTGGCTTCCGACATTTACGACACCGGTATCATGCTCTCCGGCGGCGGCGCACTTTTGAACGGTCTTGACCTGCTTATTTCCCGTGTCACCGGCATCCGCACAGTCATTGCTAAATCTCCCATCGACAGCGTTGCCCACGGTATCGGCAGAGTAATCGAAAGCGACAACACAGGAATTGTTAAGTACAGAACAAGATAAGAGATAATAGATATTTATTAAAGTTTTTGAAGGCACGGAAGCTTTTTTCGAAAAAGTTTTCTCGAATAATTATAATATGAAACAATTTTTTAAGAATAAATTTTTCTACATAATGACCGTTATTGCGCTTCTTTGTGCAATCGTTCCTACCGTTATGTACTCAATGGGGGTTACTCCCATTCTCCGTAACGCAGTAGGGGTAGCACTGACGCCGCTGCAGAAGCTGTTTAATAATGCAACTGATGCGGTCGACGGATTTGCTGCGTATTTTTACAAGTTCGACGAGCTTGTAGAGGAAAACGAGGCTTTGAAGCAAGAGGTCGCAGAGCTAAAAAACCAGATATACGACGCTTCAGAGCTTGAGAGAATGTACGAGTGGATGGCTGACTATATCGAAGTGAAGATTCCACACACGGATTACAAGTTTTTGGCGGCAACGGTAACAGGTCACGAAAGCGGAAACTACTCCAAGGTATTAAACCTTGACGTGGGAAGCTCCGCCGGAGTTCGCCTCAATATGCCCGTTCTCACATTCGAGGGAATCGTGGGCAGAGTGACCGAGGTCGGTCTCAACTGGGCAAAGGTCACTACAATTGTAGAATCAAATTCCTCTATTGGCGCATACGTTGAACGCACAAATGACGCGGGCGTTTGTACAGGCAGATTCGACCTGTCCTCCGAGGGACTCATGGAAATGAACTACCTCCCTGCGGACAGCGACGTTAAGGTGGGCGACCGTATCCTTACCACCGGCTTCGGCAGCGTTTATCCCCGCGGGCTGGTTGTGGGTTACGTGGAATCTGTGGAGATCAACCCCTACACCAGAGGTCTCACAGTTTACGTCAAGTGCTCCACTGACTTCTCTGCCCTTTCAAACGTAATGGTTGTCACATCATTCGACACAACAGCTATCAGTCCATCCGAAAAGACAAAAAATTAACCTTTATCCCCGATTATTCACCTAATTCAAGGTTTTTATATAGGTAAATTAACATGAAAGATAAGAAGTTTTCCTTATCCCGAAAAGGTGGCAAGAGCATCAGCCTCCACGGTGACACGGGAATTTCCGAGAGAGAAATCGGAATCCCCGGTTCAAACCCAAAAAGGCTTCGAGGTGGGATCGGCCTCTCATTTGACAGCCTTATGGTGTCGAAGATCATAGTCGCCGCCCTCCTTTTGATCCTCTTTTCCCTCCTCCAGACCACCCTATTCACCAGATTCCGCCCCTTTGGCGCAGTTCCCGACCTGATCCTCCCCCTGGTTGTGGCGGTGGCTATGTCGGAGCGGGAAAAGTTCGGAGCTATCTTTGGGGTGGTTGCCGCTTTTGTAATTGATTCCCTGGGCGGATCCACTATTTCCATTCTCCCTATCCTGTATATGCCCGTGGGATACGTCTGCGGAATCCTCACAGTTTGCTTCTTCCGCGATTCTATAGCAGTGCGCGGCCTTTACACGGTTACAACGACCCTCGCCCGCGCATTATTCACCGCTTTTACGATCCTGGCAACAGCAGGGGGCATAACCTTTATCTCTCTAATGAGCGATGCAGTCCTGCCTGAGCTTGTGGCAAATCTCGTGTTTGCAGCTCTTCCCCACCTGGCGGTAATCCTCTGTCTCCGCCCCTTGAACAAGTCCAGAGAAGACAAAATCAAATAGCCGATAATGTTATTTTTTTGTAATACAGGAATATAAATGACCGATATTTTAGATAATAATGTTAATACACCGAACACCACCATTCGTGCATCACTTGCGCCAATGGCCGGGTTTACAGATTCGGTGTTCCGTAGAATATGTTCAGAATTTGGGGCGGCGGAAGTTGTCAGCGAAATGATATCCGCCGTTGCTCTTACGCTGAACGATCGCAAAACAGCTGCCCTCGGGGAGATCACTCAAGGTGAGGCACCGGTGGTGCTGCAGATCTTCGGCCACGATTCGGAGATTATGGCGCGTGCCGCCGATATTCTCCTCACAGGCGAGTACACCGGCTGCCGATACGCAACTCCCCCCGCCGGGATCGACATTAATATGGGTTGCCCCGTTAAGAAGATCGTTACAAACGGCGACGGCTCCGCGCTTATGAAAGACCCCGCCCTTGCCGAAAAGATCACCCGCTCGGTGAAAAAGGTCTGCGAAAGCCACGGCGTGCCCCTTTCCGTAAAATTCCGTCTTGGCTGGAACGCGGAGTCTATGAACTACGCTGATTTCGGCCTTGCAGTTGCAAACGGAGGAGCCGACAAGATCACCCTCCACTGCCGAACCCGCGAGCAAATGTACGCCCCCTATGCCGTTCCGGACCATTGTGAGGTGCTGAAAAACACCCTGATCCGCGGTGGATTTGCCAGAGTTTGCCTTGTTGGTAACGGGGACATCGAAACACGGACGGATGCGGAGAGGTATATTTCTCTCGGATGCGACGAGGTTGCAATCGGCCGCTCTGCTCTCGGCAATCCTTGGATATTCAAGGAGCTTTCGTCCCCCGACACCTTTACCCCGCCGACAATGAAAGAGCGGATCGCTCTTGTGAAGGATTTTGTCACAAAGGTAGTTGATTCTCGCGGTGAAGTTTGCGGAATTCGCGAGTCCCGCTCCCGCGCGGCGCACTTTATCAAAGGAGCTCGCGGATCGGCAAAAATCAGAGATTCCCTGAATCGCGCAGAGACCCTTGCAGATTTTCTCGCTGTTCTCGATTCAATTGAATCAGAGATGTGATACTACATTTGTAAAATAAGAATAATAAGGATAAAATAATGGGAAGAATTTACTGGAAAGGCTCTGCCCTCCTTGCTCCTGTACCATCGGTAATGGTCAGCTGCGGCACAGAGGAAAAAGCCAACATTATAACCATTGGCTGGTGCGGCGTTGTGTCCACCAGACCTCCGCGGATCTACGTTTCCATTAGACCGGAGCGCCACTCGCACGGGATCATCAAGGAAACAGGCGAGTTTGTTGTAAACCTGACCCCGGCATCTTTGGTTGAGGTTTGCGACTACGTTGGAACGGTGACCGGCCGATGCGTTGACAAGGTTAAAAAGACCGGACTGACTATGATCCCTTCAAAGGAAGTGAAATCACCAAGTATAGAAAATTCACCTTTGTCACTTGAATGTAAGGTTTGCGACATTTACCATTACGGTTCCCACGATATGTTTGTGGCAGATGTTGTGGCGGTGTCAGTTGACGAGAATTACCTTGATGAAAAAGGCAAGCTCCGACTGGACAAGTCAAATCTCCTGGTATTTTCTCACGGTGAGTACTTTAACCTGGGGAAAAAGCTTGGCCCCATCGGTCTTTCCGTTGCAAACAAGAAAAAAGGCAAAGGTGCCAGAGTAAAAAAGTCCCAGAAATAACCCGAGTTTTCCACAACCAAATCCGAAAGGACTCTACAAATGTCAAACTTAACTCTTGAGCAGTTTACTGAAATTTATCTAAATATAGCAAATAGAGATGTGGCGGGATACGGCACAAATTACGAAAAATTAACATCCGACTCAGTTTGCCGCCGTCTTTTTAAAATATCCGACAAGCTCATCGACAATGCAAAAAAGTTTAATCTCACCTCAATTCTCGAACCAACGGAAATCGCCAGAAAGCACATAATCGACTCCATCTGCCCTCTTGGGCTTCTCTTGGAATACGGAATTACACCGAAGCGTGTCCTTGACGTGGGTACAGGCGCCGGCTTTCCTCTTCTCCCGATGGCGGCGGTTATGGCTGACATTTCCCCGAAAACTGTATTTCTCGGACTTGATGCTACTGCCAAGAAAATTTCCCACATAAACGAGTGCGCCGCATATGCTGAAATTCCGACGGTTTCCGCTATGCAGGGTCGCGCGGAAGAGGTGGCAGCGGGAAAATTCCGTGAAAAATTCGACATGGTAACCGCCCGCGCCGTTGCTGACTTAACTGTACTAATCGAGCTGTGCGCCCCCTTTGTAGCAGTTGGTGGAGTTTTTGCAGCTCTTAAATCCCACGCGGACGAGGAAATTTCAAAAAGCGAATCGGCGGCAAAAATTCTCGGTCTGACAAAAGAAGCTAAAATTGATTACGAGATTCCAGGCGGCGACAGCAGATGCCTGATAATTTACCGCAAAATCTCGCCCACACCACCGAAATACCCCCGCCGCTATGCAGAAATCACAAAACAACCCCTCTTGTGATACGCGAAGTTATTTACCGACGGCAACACATAAATCACACGAAAATCCCATCTCACTGTGGGATTTTTTCTTTTTATATGCTTTTGTTGTGCTTTTTTACCACTCGCCTTGCGACAATTTTATTTTCCGCATTGTGATACAATATTGCCACGCGCAAATGCGTGAAATTAAAAATTACGGAGGTAGAAATTATGTTTTGGGGAAAAATCAAGGAGATCAGCCGGGTTGTGCGGGAGGTTCCTACAGATTCAATTATTGTACCGGAGGATCGGATCAGAAAGATCACCTATGACGAAAGCCTGCGAGTACTGGCGGACAGCATACGTGATCACGGGATACTGGAGCCGCTGATCGTCAGACGGGAGAGCGATTCAACAAAGGGCGAAAGCCTTTACAGGCTGATTGCAGGAGAGCGACGGCTGAAGGCAGCGGAAACCTTGTCAATGCCCACAGTTCCGTGCGTGTCAATCGAAGCAACGGACATTGATGCCGCAATTATTGCAATAATCGAGAACCTGCATCGAGAGGATCTCAACATATTTGAAGAGGCAGCCGCCATAGGATCACTTTTGAAGCTGTCAGGCATGACCCAGGAGCAATGCGCACGTAAGCTGTCCGTTAGCCAGTCATATATTGCAAACAAGCTCCGACTAATGCGGCTCACAGACAACGAGCGACAGCTCATTTTAGACAACGGAATGTCAGAGCGACACGCACGAGCATTACTTCGTCTGACTCCGGGAGACGAGCGAATGGGCATACTCATTACAATGATCGAGCGGCAGATGAACGTGGCCCAGGCGGAGGAATACGTAGAGTCAATTTTGTGCGCCGAAGCCAGAGTTGAAGAGATCCGCAAGGAACCGCCAAAATCCGAGCGAAGACAAAAGCTAATAATCAAAGACATACGAATTTTCTACAATTCAATAGATCACGCGGTGGATATTATCAAAAAATGCGGAATTCCGGTGGAATCCACCCGCCAGGAGACGCAAGAGGGAACTCTCATCTCCATTTTGCTTCCGAAAAGATCTGCATAAGCTGATTGTTTCACGTGAAACATTAGATTCTTGCTCCGATTTTTGTTTCACGTGAAACATTAACAGTTTATCTGTTGACTTTTAACATTCATTTAATTATAATGGGTGTAGAATATCAACAGAAAGGTAACAAGCTCGAATTATGGCTAAACCATACGTTATCGCCTTGGCAAATCAAAAAGGCGGCGTGGGAAAGACCACTTCCTGCGTGAATATCGCCAGTTGCGCCGCAGCGATGGGTCTGAGAGTCTTGCTCATTGACTCCGATCCACAGGGCAACACCACAAGCGGCGTGGGTGTTTCCAAGAAAAATATCACAAAAACCACCTACGACGTTTTGCTTGACGGCATTGACCCGAAGGACTGCATTGTAAAAACTGAATTTAACAACCTATGGGTAGTTCCTTCAACTATAAATCTGGCAGGCGCGGAGTTTGAGCTGTTCGACATCGACCACAGAGAGCGTCAGATGAAGAATTTTATAGCAAAGTGCGAGGATTTCGACCTCATTATGATCGACTGTCCGCCCTCTTTGTCTATGCTGACCATTAACGCTCTAACCGCTGCCGACGGAGTTATCATCCCAATGCAATGCGAATATTACGCACTAGAGGGTCTTACACAGCTTATGATGACCATTCGCAAGGTAAAAGAGCTTTATAATCCTGCGCTGACCGTCCTCGGAATTCTCGTTACCATGTATAACGGCAGGCTGAATCTGTCAATGGCAGTTTTGAACGAGATCAAGAAATACTACAAGGACAAGCTGTTTACCACAATGATACCTCGCTCTGTTAAGCTTTCGGAAGCTCCGGGCTTCGGCGAGCCCATCAATTACCACGACAAATACTCAAAGGCAAGCGACTCTTACGTTCAGCTTACCAAAGAGATACTCGGGCGCATCGGGATCGTTCCCATGCCGCTTTAATTAAGATCGGAGTTAATTATGGCAAAAAAGAAAGGTCTCGGGCGTGGCTTGGATGCAATTTTCCAGGACAACTCTTTCCCCGAGGAAACAGAAAGCAAATCATCTGACAGACTTACAGTTCCAATTTCAATGATCGACACAAATCCCGGACAGCCGAGAAAGGCCTTTGACAACGAGGCTCTGGCCGAACTTGCAGACTCAATTTCCGCAAACGGACTCCTGCAGCCTATTCTTGTAAGGGAAGTGGCAGGAAGATACGAGATCATCGCCGGCGAGCGCCGTTATCGTGCGTCCAGAATGGCGGGTCTTAGTGAGCTGCCGGTTATCGTTGTTGAAGCGGACGACTTGGCTACCGCTAAATATGCCCTTATCGAAAACCTCCAGAGAGAAAACCTTAACGCTTATGAAGAGGCGGCGGCTTACGAGTCACTTATGAAGGAATATTCTCTCACTCAGGAGGAGATCTCCATTCAGATAGGCAAATCCAGAAGTGCCATTGCGAATTCTCTTCGCTTGCTTGATCTGCCCGACGAAGTGGTAAAGCTTTTAGTAAGCGGATTTATTTCAGCAGGCCACGGCAGAGCTCTCCTGGGACTGAAAAACAGGGAAGAAATGCTCCCGCTGGCTGAAAGAATCGTAGCACAGGAGCTGTCTGTCCGCGATGTTGAATCCATAGTCCGTTCAATTAACAAAAAGAAGCCGGACCTGGGCGACCTTGTAGACGGACCTATTAAGGTTGACTATAACGCAGAGCTCGAGCAAAGATTCACAAATGTCACCGGCCGCCGTTGCAAAATCACTAACACAGGCAAGAAAAAGAATATCAAGATAGAATTCGCTGACGACGAGGATCTTTGTGACATTCTTAAGAAATTGGCAGGCAACGATTTCTTCGAGAATTATTAATAGGAGGTCCTGATGAACTATCTTTCATGGACAGCCGACGGTGTCAGAATTTATCTTGACGAAGGCACGGTATTTTTGACCTACGATGAGCTTATGCTGTACATCGTGGTTATTGGCTTGTGCGTGGGGCTGATGATCGGTGTTGTGGTTTCCTACTTCACAAGAATCAACTCTCACCGGGCAGTTAAGGCTCTGATCTTCGACGGATGCTTATCCCCGGACACCGCAAAAACCGTTGGCGAGCTGAATACCAGAAAAAAACAGCAAGTCAAGCGGATTATCAAGAACGGACGCCATCTCGACAAGGTTATTATCTGCGCCAACATAGATGATTTTCCCAAGGAAAGCCTAAAGGGATTTGGTAAATTCTGGAAAAAGAATATTCTCGGCAAGGAGCCTGCTGTAAAGCTTGACTTCGACCGTGCCCGATTCTATATTCCTGAAGAGAAAAAGATCCACGCAGAGGTGCGCTACTCAAATGAGGGAATGTCCCCCGCCGCACTGGTTATTACCCTCATCGTACTGGCCGGTGTAGCTGTGGCTGCTTTGTACCTTATCCCGGATCTAATCACAATGGCAGAAAACGTATTCGGAAAATAAATTACCAATAATTACCAATTACGGAGATAATTATGGATAACAGAATGAACAATAACGGAATGAGAAATCCCGGTTACAATCCACAGGGACAGCCCCCCCGCGGACAGAATCCACAGGGACAGAATCCCCAGAGAAACGGCGTCCCCCCGAGAAAGAGACGCAGAAAGAAAAAAGCCAGCTTCGGCAAGGTTATGCTTATAATCTTCATTATCGCAGTTGTTGCGGTTGGTCTCATGGTTCTTGGCATTTATATGTCCGGTGTGAGATTTATTAAGGTTCCTATTGAAGGCGAGCTTTATGTGAAATTCCTCGGCAAGGTTGACGAATACGGTGATCCTTACAAGGGAAAGATCATTTACTCAGACGGAATCTCTGCAAACGTTAACATTGACGAGGGCAAGATCGTTTACTCAAACGGTGACGTATACTACGGCGGTCTGACAAATCTTCTAAAAGAGGGTGACGGCAAGATCGAATATGCCAACGGAGACGTTTACGAGGGCGAATTTTCAAAGGATCGCCTTAACGGTGACGGCAGATACACATACAAGGACGGAGACGTTTACGTAGGCGAGTTCCAGAACGGTCTCAAGCACGGAAACGGCACATACAACTATGCCACAGGGGACGTTTTCATCGGAAAATTCAAGAACGACAAGAGAAGCGGCAGCGGTGAGTACAGATACGCAGACGGGGACGTGTTCATCGGCAATTACGTTAACAACTACAAGGAAGGCGCGGGAGTTTACACCTGGGCAAACGGCGACGTTTACCAGGGGGATTTCATTGGCGACAAGCGCGAGGGAATCGGTACTTACACCTGGGCAAACGGGGAAGTGTACACCGGTGAATTCAAGGATAACATGATGTGCGGAAAGGGCAAGTACACCTGGCCCAGCGGCCGCACATACGAAGGATACTTCGAAAACGGCGTTATAGTCCGCGCAGAGACAGAAGAATAATATAATAAAACAATTATGCGGAGAAAACTTTTTTGAAAAAAAGATTTCCGCCGAGATTTCACGAAGTGAAACTCGTTGAGTTCGACGAAGTCGAATCTCAGCCGCTCCCTTTCAAAAAACTTTATGAGGGGGATAAAAAAATGAAACATCAATGCCCGTGTTGTGATAATTTCACTATTAAAAATCCCGATCCTTTGGAGCACGAGATTTGCCCGGTTTGCTTTTGGGAAAACGATCCGATACAAAACGCTGACCCCGAATACGACGGCGGCGCAAACAAAGTCAGCCTCTCAAAGGCACGTAAGAACTATAAAAAGTTCGGTGCGTCGGAAGAGAAGTTTGTTAGCAAGGTTCGCAAGCCCAAGAAAAGCGAGCTTCCGTCTAAAGTAACAGTGAAACAGTTTTTCGCTTATTTCAGTTATTTTATCTGGCTTGTATATATCATCGGAATCGTTCTTATTACAGTTTCTCAAAGTATAGGAAAAGAATTTTTCTTCAGTGTGGTTGAACCGTATTTTGCCACAACACTTATATTATCCCTTGTTCCGCTGCAATCCATCGTCTTTGTAATTGCCCTTGTTGAATCAATAAAAGCAAAAACAAAGATCATCTCGCCAATTCTTCACTATCTTCTTACCGGTGTAATTTGGTTATCGTACATTATTGCTTTTGTTGGGATCACTGGCGGAGTATAAAGATAAATAAAATAAAAAAGGCGTACCTGCTAGATCAGATACGCTTTTTTGTTTGTTGTTCAAATACCCGAAAACTATACGTTGGGATTGAATACGAATGGAATCCCCCCGTCTTGCTTCGCAATCCACCCCCCTTTAGCAAGGGAGGCTTTGTTTGCACAATATCTCTTATATCTTATCTAATAACAATAAATATCCACCCGCATAGCGGGTGGTTTTTCATTTTCGGGCATAGCCCCATCTAAACTGATTGGACCTGTCAGTCATGCGTTTTTTACTTGATACCCGTAAACGGGATGTCTCAACAATTGTATTGTAGGGGGCGACGTCCCCGACGCCCCGCTTGTGCAAAAATCGCAATACTCATTAATGATGTATATTCTGCTTAACTTCTCTTTACAATTTTTAAAGTATATATTATTTTGGAACACCATTGCACTAATGCTATTTTTTTCGCTTGGAACGGACTGTCGAGGACGCCAGTCCCTACCACAATCCTATACTTTTGCTCCCCCCTTCTCATTTCTGCTTACCGGCAATAGCCTCCTCTGTACCACGCGACTATCCCGTGGTTTTCGTGATATAATAAAAAATAAAACCCCGATGTTCTCGGGGTCTTTTTTATTTATCTATACAACAGGTAAACTGACATATCGCATATCTCACGGTTGCCGAAAATGTGGTAGGGCACAAGTTTGATGCGAGTAGGTTCAAACTTTGCGTCAAGCTCGCTGTAAAGCTCGTCGCCAGCCGCTTCAGTTTTGCGCCAGCCGTTTACGCTGAGCTTCATGCATCCGCATTTGTCGCAAGCCTCTATTTCCCATTCGGGATTTGCGGGATCAAAGTAGAGATTTCGTAAAGCTCCGTCGTTGTCGATTCCCTCAGCACAGTACACCACAGGGCCGTATTTCACGCAAACCTTGCCGCGATCTGCCCGCACTCTGTCGTCCGCCTTGATAAACGTGGGCTTCATTCCGAAATCAACAGTAACCTCGCCCTCGCCTGCAAATACAGCGTATCCATTCTCCATTACGTATTCGCGGCTTGCGGTAAAGGACTTGCACCAGCCGGGCACACGCACGCGCAGGTTTCTGACTCCATCTGCGGTGATCTCCACCTTGCCGCTTCTGGGGTAGTCAGTCTTCTGTGTGACCTTGATTCCGCCGTCTGAAAGCACGCTATCGCCAAACTGGTTCACCCAAACGTCCCCTTCATCCCACATATAGAAGTACTGCCCCATGGAAGACAGGGTGCGGTTGAGGTTGGGCGGGCAACAGGAGCACTCGAAAATTTTAGCTCGCTTTGCGGTTGTGTGTTTTCCGCCACCCGCGCCAAGGTCATTTATCTCAAGCTCCAGGACATTCTGGTAGAAGAATGCGTCGCCGGACAGAGACAGTCCCACCATCATGCCGTTGTACATTTCAAGCTCAACAACGTCAGCGTACTTTGCGTGGAGTTCCATTTTGTTCATTCTGTGCGCAAAAAGCATCATGGAAATAGACGCGCAGGTCTCGTTATAGGAGGATTCATTTGGCAGATAGAACTTTTCACCATACTGCTCACCGCTGGGCACCGCACCAACGCCGCCCGTAACGTACATTTTAGCAGACACAATGTCATCCCAAATGTGGCGGCACGCGGCTTTCAGCTCCTCGTCGTCTGTTTCAAATGCCAGGTCTGCCATTGCGGTATAGAGATATCCCGCACGCACGGAATGCCCAACCGCCTCGTGCTGTTCCCTCACGGGAAGCCAGGACTGAGTATACTGATCTCTTCCCAGCGCTTCGATCTCATTTGCACCGCGGCTGTCGAGGAAGAATTTTGCAAGCTCCAGCCAGTCGATGTTATCCGTTGCACGGTACATACGGAGCAGCGCAAGCTCGATCTCCTGGTGCCCCGGAGTGACGAATCTGGGTTTTACGTCAGCCGTGCCGTCCATAAACGCGGACTTGATATATCCCGCGTACTTTTCGGCGATATCAAGGAAGCGTCTCTTGCCTGTCGCCTCGTAATACGCCACTGCCGCCTCCATCATATGCCCTGCGCAGTAGAGCTCGTGGTGACCGCGTTTCGTAAATCTTCCCTCCGGCTCAACCACGGTAAAATATATGTTAAAGTAGCCGTTTTCGTCACGGTTCTTCTCGATCAGATCGATCAGATCCTCAACCTTCTTCTCAAGCTCCGCGTCCGCCTTTCTGGAGAGGCAGTACGCCGCGCCCTCCATCCACTTGACAACGTCGGAATCCCAGAAAAAGTGGGGCTGTTTGTCCATTCCCTCTTTCCAGTCGCAGCGGAATGCGTCAATTCTGCCGCTCTCGGTAAATCTATCGTAAACCGCCTGCATTGTCACGTCGCGGTTTAAGTCTTCCTTTGCTTTCCAAAATCCACCGGTCAGCTCTACTGCACGGTAGTCGGTTTTCTTGCAAGATTTCATATTCTCCTCCTGATTATTCTTATACCTCAATATACCAAATACCGCAAATATTGTCAACTATAATTGCAAAAAAACATCCCGCACCGGTTTATGGGCACGGGATGTGTCATAGCATTGTCACAAATAAGTAGAGCGGTTAATATGGTTCAAATATGTTATTTGGTTTATATTAAGCCCTTTGGCATTGTTTTCTCTGTAACTCTATGTTATTTTGCGTAGTCGATTGCTCGACTCTCGCGGATAATGTGGACCTTGATCTGTCCGGGGTATTCGAGCTCGTTTTCGATCTTCTTTACGATGTCTCGCGCGATGATAGTCATCTGGTCATCGTCAACCACATCAGGCTTAACCATAATTCTGATCTCACGTCCCGCCTGGATAGCGTAGGACTTGTCAACACCGTCGAATTCATTTGCGATTTCTTCAAGCTTGGTGAGTCTCTTGATGTAGTTTTCGAGGTTTTCGCGTCTTGCACCGGGACGTGCTGCGGAAATTGCATCTGCCGCCGCGATGATAAGAGCTGTGATGGACTGTGCTTCCACGTCGCCGTGGTGAGCTTCTATTGCGTTAATAACTTCCTTGGATTCTTTATACTTTCGAGCGATTTCCACACCGAGCTGAACGTGTGAGCCTTCAACTTCCTGTGTGAGTGATTTACCAACGTCGTGGAGGAGACCTGCACGTTTAGCCAGTGTGCTGTCTACGCCCATTTCGTCTGCGATGATACCGGCGAGAAGTGCAACCTCAATGGAGTGAGCCAGCACGTTCTGACCGTAACTTGTTCTGTACTTGAGTCTTCCGAGCAGCTTAACAAGCTCGGGATTGATACCGTGGATACCTGCGTCGTATGTTGCTCTTTCACCGGCCTGCTTGATCGTGGTTTCAACCTCTTTTCGAGCCTTTTCAACCATTTCTTCAATTCTGGTGGGGTGAATACGTCCGTCGCTGATAAGCTTTTCAAGAGCGAGTCTTGCGATCTCACGGCGTACGGGGTCGAAACTGGATACTGTGATCGCTTCGGGTGTGTCGTCAATGATAAGGTCAACTCCGGTGAGAGTTTCGATCGTACGAATGTTACGTCCCTCGCGTCCGATGATTCTACCCTTCATTTCCTCACTGGGAAGGGGTACAACGGATACAGTGATTTCGGAAACGTGGTCAGCAGCGCATCTCTGTACTGCGAGAGCGATGATCTCTCTTGCCTTTTCGTCCGCTTCGTCCTTGAACTGCTCTTCAAGCTCAACGATCTTCTTTGCCTGCTCGTGCTTGATCTCACTTTCAAGCTTTGCTATGAGAGAAGCCGTTGCCTCTTCAGCAGTCATACCTGCTATCTTCTGGAGAGTTTCGACCTGCTCTGCCTTGATCTTTTCGATCTCGGTCTTCAGCTCGTCTGTCTCCTTGAGCTTCTTTGTTAATGTTTCTTCTTTCTTCTCAAGTGCTTCGGTTTTTCTGTCCAGGGTTTCTTCCTTGGTCTGAACGCGACGTTCCTGACGGGTCAGCTCGTTGCGTCTTTCCTTGAGTTCAAGTTCGAACTCGTTTTTAGTGTGGAGTATCTCTTCCTTGGCTTCCAGCAGGGCTTCCTTTTTCTTGGTTTCCGCCGCCTTAATGCCATCTTCAAGTATCTTTCGTGCCTGAAGTTCTGCCGATCCGATTTCTCGCTCAGCATATTTCTTGCGATATACTATACCGACGATGATGCCTACAACCAGGCAAGCAACGCCGGATATTACAGCTGCAATAATAGGGCTCATGCCGCACCTCCTTTGTTTTCTTGTTTGGCTAATGGGTTGTTATTCTTCGTAATTGTTGTGTTTGTGGGTCGCTTATTTGTATCGCTTTTTAAAAGTAAAAATTGATTCCTTAGAAGTTAATATGTCAATATAATACTGAATCGTTCAGAAAATAAAAACACACTACTTTATATTATAACCCGATTATTTGTCAAAGTCAAGACAAAATTGCGCTACATGTAGTTATAAAATCATTTTTTATTTATATTACCGGCAATAATTATCCCCGCAGCGGGAAATAACTTATTTTTTTGTCTAACCCTCTTGACAAAGCCTACCTGAGATGATATAATAATTAGGCAACAAGAGGAAGCCCCCAGGGGATTAAAGTGCCGGAGTGGCGGAATTGGCAGACGCCCGGGACTTAAAATCCCGTGATACGAAAGTATCGTACCGGTTCGAGCCCGGTGTCCGGCATCCTTGTTGAATTTAATATCGCGGGGTAGAGCAGCTTGGTAGCTCGTCGGGCTCATAACCCGGAGGTCATGTGGTTCAAATCCCTTCCCCGCAATCGAAAAAGGCTTGTAAACATTAAGTTTACGAGCCTTTTTGTTGTTTTATAACTCTATTCTAATCTTGTTTGACGCCATTTCCGACGCCAATTTGACACCACTTTTGACTCCGACGCGGGTGAGTTTTAATAATACACACTCATCTTTTCCATGCTCTCCTTCTTATGACTTGGGAGTGCGTGGGCATAGAAATTTAAAGTGGTAGAAGCTTGTGCATGACCGAGGATAGAAGATAGAACCTTTATGTCCATACCTGCTTCAAGTGCTCTTGTAGCGAATGTGTGACGTAGTGCGTGGAAGTTGATATCAGACACTCCGGCTTCTTTGAGAGTTCTCTTGAAGAGGTCCTCATAGGTTCTCGGTTCATACACAAGTCCCATAGGTGTAGAAAACACGGGTGTTGAAGGTGACATTAACACTCCATTCTCACATAGCATTTCTCTTTGCCGTTCTCTGTATAACATTAGGTCATCCCAGACTTTAGGAAACAGGGGAATAACGCGTCTCGAGTTCTTGGATTTGGGCGCTCTACTCACAAGCTCTGTTGTTGTACCTCCCCCTTCTTCCCTGCTCACAAGGAATCCGTTTTCGTCAACCTTTTGAAGTCTGCCGACTGTTCGTCTGATCTTGATGGTGTGGTCTGTGAAGTCTACGTCGTCCCATTGCAGCCCTAGCATCTCACCCATTCTAATACCTGTGCTGACTGTGAAGATAATACCGAACGCAGCCAGGGTGTTTGAACCGAGAGAGGCTTTTTGTAGAGCTGTTTGTTCCTCGACTGTGAGAATCACCATCTCTCTTTGAGGTGTGGAAGGTAGCTTCACTCCATCCAAAGGATTCATATTCAAGTGTCCGTTTACGACCGCTTGAGCAAGGCAGTTGTGGAGCATATTATAGATATTCCGCAAGGACTTGGGAGATAGTGGCTTATCGTCATCGCTTCCCTTGTACTTTTGATTGAAGAACCTCTGCATCGTTTCAACCGTCAGGGCTGATAGCTTTATCCTACCAAGCTTCGGTTCCAAGTGAAGTCTCACATAACTCTCATATGATATGTAAGTGGACTGCTTAACAGTTGGGAGAGCATATATCAACAGCCATTCCCTGAGCCACTTGGAAAACTTCATGTTAGAGTATCCAATGCGTCCGCCCTTATCAATCTTTGAGAGTATCTCTGTAAGGCGTACTCTCACTTCTTCAAACGTTGCTCCATACACAGCACAACGCTTTCCGTCCAATGTGTATCGTCCCATATACCTTCCGTCGGACCGCCTAACAATTGAACCTTCTTTATTTCCTTTTCTTTTTGCCATCCCTTAAAGGTAATAGAGTAAATCTATCGCCTTTAGGCTTTTTATTATTTATTGAAGAACAATTCAATCGCCTCTGCCGCAAACCTCATTCCAAGACGGAATCCCACAGCAAATGCTTCCCTCGCAGTGATGTTCTCTAGTTCATCAATACAATCGTCATAGCGACTGAAACGCTCCACCTGCGCTTCCGTCAGGCTCTCACACAGCCTCTCGCGGTTGGTGTTGATTGGCTCAACTAGCTCCACAACTTCTGCCGTATCGCAGCCTGAGTTTTTTAATCCATTCGGAACTGCCTTCCCCGGAACGGAATTTAGCATTAACTTTTGACCGGATCGCATATCTCAAAATCGCGAAAAACCATTGAAAATCAATGTTTTTCGGCACAAAACGCGTCGATCCGACGCAAAAAGCGCAATCAAAAATAAATGAGCTTTTGACGTGCCATTTATGCGCTTGGAGGGATGCTGGAGGGATGTCCCCCAACACCACGACACAAAACAACATCAATCGACACACATATATTATACCAACTTTCCCCGCTATTGACAATATATTTTGGGAAAGTGGTTGACTATGAAAACGAAAGCTTATTATGAACAACTCTTTGCAAACTACCCCGATATTGTCACACTTGAAGAATTTCGTGAAATGCTCGGCGGTACACAGGCATTGCTTGCCGGTTTCTCTGTATCCTCGTACGACTTACTCGATGTCACACCAAGGTCTCACCAGGCTGAGTGGGAAAAACGTAATTAACCTTACAAAAGAAGAACGCCAGATAACCATTAGATATGGGATTGCTCAATAGGGGCAAGGCTATTTCTTTCGCAACTTTTTGTGAAATTATAAAAAACAGCAGAAATATTCACGTTTTTGTGGTATCATATTATAGAAGTTGGTAGTTTTTTGCTTGCAAAAATCCTACTTTAGTAGGAAGATAAAAACAGTCATCTATGTTAAAATAATACTTGTGGCGATCTGAATCTTCCGGTTTACAAAAAACATAACAATCTCGAATAATCTATTGATATTCTCATCGGAGTTTCTCCGCTTCCGCAAAATCGCCAATGCAAGAAAGAGGTGACTACAGCTTGAACCCCAAAAACAAAAATACACGAATGAATGTCCTGCTGGTTGCTGCAAGATTGAAATTAATAGTGCTGTAGCGCCACCGATCAACGATCGCTCTGCCTTCGGTCACGTCCTCTTTCAACTTGTAGTAATTGGGGTTATTGAATCTTGCCGGAGCTTTCCCAACATCAAGATTTCCTGCGATTATTTCATCGTTAATGGAGTATCCGTCGTAAGCGTAGTCAACAAGCAAAAGCTTAGTCATATCAATGGCGATCCAGGCACCTTGTATTCCACGTATGCCTTCACCTTTCAGGCGATATTCGACGATTACAGTGTCGTATGCTGCGCCGCTACCGTCTTTTTCGATGTTCCACTTCTCACCCGAATCTTTCACATTTATATTTGTGCCAAATCCGTCGCCTGTTTTCGCACAGACTTGTGTTGGTATCACGCCAAGCAGGATAATTAATACGAGTACCAATATGGATGCTCTTTTCATTGTTCCCTCCGAAAAATTACGCTTGTATCTATTTTTATTATATCATACTAAAGAACCCATGTCAATTTTTGTTGGCAATAAAAATTATAAAAACAACGGCCAATTTTGTGACCGTTGTTTTAATTTATTCTTTATCTGCTCTGTTGCAAAATACCATAATTCTGGATTTTCCAGTATAGTTACAGGTATACAGCACAAGATCAAATCCGCTTTGCTGTACTGCGGCTACGTCATCTCCGGGAACAGTCTCGATCTTCTCTACTTTAAATGCAACACAGACGCCGTTCATGTCTGTAAATATTATTGAGTCTCCCAGCTGTAGTCGATCAAGCTTGCCAAAGTGACGGGTATAATTATGGCCCGCAATAACCAAATCATTACTCTCAAGTGAGCCGAAATGTCTGCACGGCGCCGACATTAGTTTTTCGTTGCTCCAATCTGCCATAACCGGCAATGTAATACCAATGGTCGGCAAAGCAATATATCCAATATACAGGTCTCCGTCTATCTCTACGGCTGGAGTTTGATTGGTCGAGGGTTCAGTCTCGGTGACAACATCCGTTTCGAAATCAGTATCTGTTTCGGCAGTTATACTTCCCTGTTCATCCGGTAATTCCACCGATGCGGGAGTTGAATGCCCACCTTTGCTCCGCTCGTCGATCGAATTTTTCACCTGTTCGAGAATTATCTCTGAACTCTTCCCTGCGTTGTAATCTTCTTCGGCATTATGAAACACCAAACAAATCGCAACTGCAATGAGAAGCACACCCAGAACAATCAATATCAAGCCTGTTTTTTTACGCATCTTCATTCTTTTTCTTTTTGGACATCAGCACAACGCCAAGTATCACCAGAGCCAAGCCAAGGCCAATAATAACGGGAATGGGCCAATTGAGCTGTCCGGTTTGTAGCAAGGTCGCGGTGTTGGTTATGGTTACCACGTTACCGCTCACAGAATATGATGGCGTATAGTTTTTGGGAATGTCAACTTCAATTGCCTGCCAATTTCCGTCAGCAGATAAATCCCGCCATGTGTATGTCCAATTGTTCCATTCGCCGAGCCACACGCTCTCGGTAGCATCGTCACCGTTATAAAGGGTTATGCAAACACCTGTAGGACGGTTGTTTATGCTATCCTCGTCGCCCTCCCAAACTTTGTTAACTGTCAGGGAAACTTTCTCTTCGGTCAAGGGCTGCTTTGTGTTGGTGATTATAACAGCGTCATCAGCGGCTATATATGTGGCAGCATATCCCCTGGGCACTGTCGTTTCCGCCACGCTCCAATTATATGACGACTCAAGATTGCTCCATGTATACGTCCAATCGTTGGATTCATTAAGTTTTACAAAAGCAACATATTCTCCATCACAAATGAGCGCTACGGTAATTTCATCATGAGAATCTTTATCATCTATCCAGATCTTCTTGACGGTCAAATCCCGTGGCTGAACTGTTTGTGATGTCTTTGTGTTTGTTATGGTAGTTGTGTGGCCGGTTATGTCATAAGAAGCTGTATATCCGTCAGGAACAATCTCAACGACACTCCAGCTATATCTTCTATCAAGCTTTGACCAAGTATATGTCCACTGGTTCATCTCGGAAAGCTTGATTTCCGCAAAAAATTGTCCGTCTCGCAAAAGAGCAACTGTCACGCTATTCGGTCGTTCTGCAACACTGTCACCAACCCACAGCTTACGAACTGTAAGTCTTGTACGGTCATTCTGAGGAGGCTTAGGCAAGCTAAACGCTTCGGCAGTAAAAACTACGTCAACCTCACCCATTCTTGATGCGTATTCATTTCCAAGCTCAATTGGAACTTCAATGACGAAATCAAGCTTCGCAGACTCAGTATACTTAAGCTTACAGAGATAAATATTCCCTGTTTCAAGAGCGGGATCAAAAGGCGCTCCGTTGAACACAAGGTCTCCATCACAGTAGACTTTAAGGTTTAACTGCGACAGGAAATCCTGCATTGACAATACGGTCTCTCCTGCATCCTCTAAGGCTGAGCTAACAGGATTTTTCGCATCGTCATGAGGCTCGAACTTAAGATATACTTTTATGTAGTCGGTGTCTATGGCAGCATTCTTGATATTCACCGTTTCTGTGGCAACATCTCCGGGCAACAAACCTTTTAGGTTTACAAAAAGATCGTTGTCGGAGTACTCGCTGCCACCTTGGATGGTAAGTCCGTCTCTTATTCCACTAAACGTGATCTCAGGTACGTCAGCAAAAACCGAAACCGATAAAACACACGCCAAAAGTATCACGAGAAGAGCCGGAATGAGTTTATTAATATATCTCACAATTATCTCCTCCTATCGAAACACAGAGGTTCTTTGCCGTTTAATTAAACGACGTAATACCCCACGCGTCTGTTATTGCATTGGCAGGCTCGCTCTGCACTGCAGACGCAAGCACCTCAATGTGGAGCGTGTATCCTGTCGGAGCATCAGTTAATGCTATGAACTTTGATACAATCGCTGTGGTACAACTGTTAGCCGCAACCGGTTCTGTGAAATAGTAAAAGCTGTCACTGCCAACAGTCCAGTTGCTACCGCTTGCCAGTTCGTAGTCAGTTCCTAAAACAGGAGATTTCCAATACACGTTGCCAGCATCATCCTGCCAATTCACTACGAGCGCTGCTCTGATATACGCTGAAACATCGCCTGTGTTTCGTATTGTAATCGGATTCTCGCCTTCAACTGCACAGCTCACAGATGTTGGGTTAAAGGTGTTCTTTAAAGGGTTAGGCAGATCAACTATGTAAGCAAGGGTGACGCCAACCGCTGTGCAAGCCAAAAGCAGCAAGGAAATCGTCAGCACTGCTGATTTAGTAAAGCGAAATTTGCTCTTTTTCATTTGTCACCCTCCTTATCATTTGTTTTTAGTTCTGGATACTTTCTTTTTGTTATCTCCGCCAAGCCAATATGCCTGTTGTACCTGTTTGCTTACACGGGTCTGAACAAAGGTCACCGTATTATCCGCGCCTGCTACTGAGGTGGTTTTGATAACTTTTGTACCGCTGCTTGTGTAACGCCAGCTCCAACCGTCCCTCTCAGTAACTATATAGTTATCAACTGGAAGATCTTTGATCGTTACAGATCCGTTGCCATGTACTATTACAGTAACAGATGCATTGTATTCAGTACCTCTTACATCAAAGATATAGGCCTGATTTTCATCAATGCTTTTTGTTCCACTGACTGTAATTGTCAAGTCAGCAACTGCACGCTCAAATTTTGCGTAATATATGGTGCCGTCGCTCCACAATTCGTCGCCAGCCTTTGTTGGGACAAAAGATGCATCCTTTGTTATCACTTGGGTGCATATTGCATCCTGATACCAACCAACGAAAACATAGTCAGTATTTGGTACTGCTGTTGCGCCAACGGGAGTTCCTGTTACAACGCCAATGGTTTCGGAAGTTTTTGTGAGAGTTCCGCAACCTATCGGGCCAATTACGTAATACTTTATCATAGCCTGGTTTTCAGTCCACTGTGCCGTGAGCGTAACGTCGCCATACATTCCCGCGGTAATATTTGTTCCGCCGAGATATTCGTCGTTTACGGCCCAGAGACCGTTAGCTGCGGTTACATTCCAGCCATCGAATTCATATCCGGCCTGCGCCATGGTTTCCAGCTTGATCGGATCGTTAATGGTGTATTCCTTCGAGGTCGGAGCTGTACCAACTTCAGAAACATAAGTGATGGTGTAAAAGTAGAGTTAATCCCTTCTTTAATCACACTGCTTAAACCTACGCTTGTGCTGACTAACATTGCGAGAGACATTGTCAATGAAGGTCCAACAGCCAAAATAAATGGAACAGGCTTTTGCGGTGAAAGCGGTGTTGGTGGATCTATGACAATTCGTGGGTAATCAACAGATCTCAAAATTCGTGGAGCACTATTGAATACCCAATGCGTTATTTCATCATCACATTCTTTGATCGTATGAGTTGTACAAGAAGGCGATACCGTGTGTTCACCATAAATAATGACATATTCACCCATAAAAATTATGAGAGTCCCCATAATTCGAACAGCATCACCAAAGTCGAGAGATTTTTCTTCGAACTCAAAGCCATTCACATACATATATCCGTTGGAGGATAATTTAGTAATTGCTACAGAGTGAGCGTTTGGAGTTATTTGCGCGTGTTGACGAGAGATAGCGGGATGCTCAATAATAATATCGCAAGAAGATGAACGACCAATTGTAATAGATTCATTTAATTTTACAACTGAATATTTTTCGGAATAATTAGACAGATACAAAACATAAAAAGATTTATTTATTCGAGGGTTTAATATTTCAATTAAATCGTTATGTTTAATAAGATTTTCTCTAGTCGCGAGCATTTCGCCATTAATCTTTATACAAAATGAATGAGTGAAGTCGCAGCAACATAGCTTCACACCATCAACATTATCTTCCGCGGTAAAGTTCAATATATTTTCATCAATATTTAGTTCTTTGAAAAACGGAAATAAAAACACATTACAATTCCCGATTAAGTCATCATACACAGATATATACTCGGAATTATACACAATATACATGGTTTGCTCTCCATTTCGCACATAAGTTCATCAAAATACAGTGAACGCAACTTCACAGTTTTTCACTACCAGAAACTATAGTTATTATTTCTCATATTAACTATAGCATATTGCAGAATAAAAGTCAATGTTTTACAATATTTTTGGTGATGAATTTGAAAACTAACTTTAGTTGCGGAGAACGCATCAAGGAACTGCGGAACGAGCGCTCATTATCTCAGGAGAGACTAGCATTGAACGCCGGAATTACACCCGCATATTTAGGATTGGTAGAGCGCGGCAAGCGTAATGCTACTGTGGCAACAATTGAGTGTGTATGCGTGGCACTCAACATCAGTCTAGCCGACTTTTTTGCCCCTGCCAATGTATGTGATTCGGTTGAAGACGATATTGGCAAACAAATACTACATCAGTTGGTGGGTTTATCCACAGAAGAAAAACAAGCTATTCTTCAGCTGGTAAAAGGCTCACTACACTTGCGTCAACTCGGCGTAGAGAGCAAATAAGTTAAAAAAGATGCCCCCTATTGTCATTCAATAATGGGGGAGTCTTACATTCAAAGGCGGCACTGCAGGGCAAACAATAAAATGAGTGATAAGCCATCCGCACAGTTCCCTAGCACTATCCCGCCCGTTCAAGTCAATCCTCACTATCCCGGGCACAACTCTCAACACCAGCCCTATATCGTGTCATCATAAGCACTCAAACACCGTCATTTATGACCTCCGGGTTTTTCAAATTTGTTTTCGCCGACTTGGTGAAAATGACGATAGAAAAGTCTTGTTTTGGCGTTTTTGAGCCGTCCGTCGGCGAATCGTCGGCGAAAACAGCATCAAATATTAGGATAAAGTCCATTGAGTCGCCATCCTAGGGTCGTTATAGTCATCTCATAACCCGTAGGTCATGTGGCTCAAATCCCTTCCCCGCAATCGAAACAAAAACAGTCACTTCGGTGACTGTTTTGTTTTGCCTGTAAGGTCGCAAGGGATTTGATGGAGCGGTAGTGAATGACAGTCCGGGGGACTGTCAGAGCCGCGACTGGCCGTTTCCGCAGAAATGGCAAATCCCTTCCCCGCAATAGAAAAAGGCTTGTAAACACTACGTTTACGAGCCTTTTTGTTGTTTTATCACTCTATTCCAATCTTGTTTGACGCCAGTTTTGACACCAATTGGGACTCCGACGCCAACGTGATAATTCGTAAGTAAAAACAAGCGAATAATCAATCGAATCCCACTCAAAATCCCTATCAAAACGCATTTTTATGCTCTAAAATAGCCCATTTTTGCGTAGACGGTCCCTCTTTACCCAACTCGAAACTTGCAAACTTCGAATCTATCCTCTCCCAACAAAAAAACAAAACGGACACCCTTAGGATGTCCGTTTTATTTCACGCAGGGAGTGGGGATTCGAACCCACGTGGGTTGCCCCAAACAGTTTTCAAGTTTTATGACACTTTATGAATAGATAATAATATCTTAAAAAAGTGCTATTCAAATTTATTTGTTTTTGTACATTTCAAATATCGCAAGAGCGCGTTCTTTTGCCTTTTCGGGAGTGGACGTTCCGGTAGTTCCTATCTGCTCGATAGT
>SVSJ01000001.1 GCA_015064355.1 Oscillospiraceae bacterium
TTAAATACGGAAAACCCTTGACACTCAAAGTTGTCACATTGGTTTTGTCTGCACTAATGATTTTGCCGATTGGTTTCTTCAGTTTTATTGCCTTAATTTTCGGCAACATTGGTCAAAACACAGTTGTGCAAACCGTCGAATCTCCGAGCGGAAAATACTACGCTCAAGTTATTGACAGCGACCAAGGCGCCCTTGGCGGAGATACCCTAGTTGATGTTTATAAGAAAAGCGGAATCAACTTAATTCTTTTCAAAATCGAAAAGAAACCTCAACGAGTTTATTTCGGTGAGTGGGGAGAATTTGAAAATATGCAGATTCATTGGAAAGACGATAATTGTTTAGTGATTAACTCCGTTGAATATGAAATAAAATGACACGAGAGAACACCGTAAGTAATTTCGGAGTATTCTGTAGTAATATTACCTTTACCCTAATTCAATCGTCCTTGCTAATTACCTGCTAATCAAGCAAAGCAAAACAGCATAAAATTAGCGGTAACAGCGTAACACAAGATAACACCTTAACCTTAAAAATCCCCTGACAGTAGGGGATTTTTAGGTATTACGAGGGATGCCGTTATCGTTTCCATCGGTATCTCCTAAGCGGTAGGTCGGGTGTTCGAATCACCTTGGGAACGTAAACGGCGCTTTAGTTTTAGCGTCGTTTTCTTTTATATACTTGACAAAAAAAACTCTCTGCTTTAAAATATATTCAGCGACTTATAGTTTCTTAAGAATTATTCCGTGTTTCCAACGGTGAGTGATCACTTGAGTCATACTACGAGACCCGTCAGATTTAGTTGTAATTTCAAGTTTAACTTCAATAATAGATTCATCTGATTCCACGAAGTATTTGCATTTAAAGCTTGCGCGCCGCTCTGCTGAGCTAACATAGTATTCCGCAAACAAATACAACTCACCCATAACTGATTCGTAAAATCTATTCATTAATTTAGCCTCAGCAAAATCGTCATCCCCCATAAAGCAGGGAAGGGTAATCGTATACCCGCGACTTCCGTCTTTTGTTAAGCTGTAATCGGAATAAGTCATAAACACCTCACCACTAATAATAGAAAGGGAAAATTATGTCACGTTTGTCTCCTCTGGCCGACCGAGTTCGTCCCACTAATTTTGATGAAATAGCTGGGCAGTCTCATTTGTTCGGCGAAAAAGGTGTATTACGTCGTATGGTGACTCGCGGCGTGATTCCCTCAATGATATTCTTCGGCCCTCCAGGATGCGGAAAGACCACAGCTGCATCAATTATTGCAAACCAGTGCGGTAAAACCCTGCACAAACTCAACGCAACAACCGCATCTTTACAGGATATTCGTGACGTTGCAAAAGACACTGAATCTATGTTCAGTACTGACGGTGTTGTTTTGTACCTTGATGAGATCCAATATTTCAACAAGAAACAGCAACAATCTATTCTCGAATATCTTGAGGACGGTAGGATCACCTTAATTGCATCAACTACTGAAAATCCCTATTATTATATATATGACGCACTTCTCTCAAGATGCTCTGTATTTGAATTCAAGCATGTAGAACCGGAAGCAATAGAAAAACGGATCATGCAGGTCACGTCAAAGGAATTCCCCGAGGTTGTACTTACACAAGATGCTGTAACCAAAATCGCAAACGCATCTGCAGGAGATGTAAGACGAGCATTAACTATGCTTGAGGTTGCTATAAGCTCTGCAGATCCTGGTGAATCAAGCAAGGTTTTAATTGATGGTGAGCAGGTCGGAGGCCTTATCCCCTCTATTTCACAAAGTAATTTCGATAGAGACGGTGACGTGCACTATGATCTTCTCTCAGGCCTCCAGAAGTCCATCAGAGGCTCGGATCCTAATGCTGCGGTATTTTATCTGGCAAGACTCCTTGAGGGCGGAGACCTTATCTCACCGTGCCGTAGACTTATGGTAATTGCAAGCGAAGATGTTGGCGCTGCCTACCCAATGGCACCTGTTATTGTTAAGGCTTGCATTGATTCCGCTCGTGAGCTTGGATTGCCCGAGGCAAGAATCCCTCTCGGAAACGCCGCGGTAATTCTTGCAACTGCCCCAAAGTCCAACACAACCCATCTCGCATACGATGCGGCCGCCGCTGATATTCGCTCAGGTCGGGGAAGTGAATTGCCCGTTAATCTTCGTAGCCCCTTGTTCAAGGGTTACAAATATCCTCACGATTATCCCAACCGTTGGGTGGACCAGCAATATTTGCCGGATGATCTGAAAGATCGCAAATACTATGAATTCGGTGACAACAAAACCGAGCAAGCAGCAAAAATTTATTGGGAAAATATCAAAGGGAAAGAACTATAATTTTTCTGGATTTTTTTCAAAAAACCTATTGACAAACAAAATCACACATGATATAATACTCGTGTTGTTGAACCAAAGACAGCAGGTTACAGTAAAAGCATTCGCTTTCCTGCCGAGGAGAGACCTTACAAGTGATATTTATGTAAGTCTTTTTTCGTGCAAGCGGAGAAAGACTTTTTTGTATCTGCTACAGCTTATAAGGAGGAATTGAAAATGCCCAGCGAGAAAATATTAGAGCAGAAGAAAGCCCTTGTTGAAGCTCTTGCTGATAAGATGGGCCGCGCAGTTTCTGGCGTACTCGTAAAGTACGAAGGTATCAAGGTTGACGAAGATACCAAGATGCGTGCAGCTCTTCGTGCAGCAGGTGTTGAGTATACAGTTATCAAGAATACTCTCATCGGTAAAGCTTGTGACCAGGCTGGATTCGAAGGCCTCAAGTCTGAACTTGATGGCATGAACGCAATCGCTCTCAGCTATGACGACGCGATCGCTCCTGCAAAGATTCTTAAGGAATATGCAGATAAGATTGAAACTTTCCAGATTCGTGGTGGTATTCTTGAAGGTAAGGTTGTTGACGCAGCTACAGTAAATGAGCTTGCTGATATCCCGCCGAAGGAAGTACTCATCGCAAAGCTTCTCGGAAGCATCCAGAGCCCGCTCTACAAGTTCGCATACGTTCTTCAGGCTATTATCGACAAGGACGGCGAAGCTACAGAAGAAGCGCCTGCTGAGGAAGCAGCACCCGCAGAAGAAGCTGCAGAAGCTCCTGCAGAAACACCCGCTGAATAATCGGGTAAGTATTTAACTGAGAAAATTAACTAACATATTTAACGGAGGAAAATTAAAATGGCAACAGAAAAGTCTCTTCAGATTCTTGAAACTATCAAATCCCTTACAATCCTTGAACTCGCTGACCTCGTAAAGGCAGTTGAAGAAGAATTCGGCGTATCCGCAGCTGCTCCCGTAGCAGTAGCAGGTGCAGCAGGCGCAGCAGCTCCCGCAGCAGAAGAAAAGACAGAATTCGACGTAGTTCTCACAAACTTCGGTGCTAAGAAGCTCGACGTTATTAAGGTTGTTCGTGAAATCACAGGTCTCGGCCTTAAGGAAGCTAAGGAACTCGTAGAAGGCGCTCCCAAGACCATCAAGGAAGGTCTCTCCAAGGAAGACGCAGAAGCTATGAAGGCAAAGATCACTGCTACAGGCGCAGAAGTAGAAATCAAGTAATTTCACTTTCGATCTATACATTTCGTAGTTTGACAAGTTCAATAACCATCAGACAGGCACCGCAAATACGGTGTCTGTTTTTTGTTATAATTACCATTGAAATTACCGATAAATACTCATATATTGTTAAAATTTATTCTTGAATCAACAGGGAATATCCATTATAATTTATACAAACTTGAAAAATTATACTACGGAGGCTCAAATATGAAAAGAGTGGTAACGATTCAGGATATTTCGTGCTTTGGCAAGTGTTCGATAACAGTAGCACTTCCCATCATTTCTGCTATGGGTGTAGAGTGCGCGATCATTCCCACTGCAGTATTATCCACACACACAGCCGGTTTTAAGGGCTATACTTTCAGAGATCTCAGTGAAGATATCGACAGCATTGCAAACCACTGGAAGGACGAGAGCTTGAAATTTAACGGCGTATACACAGGCTACCTTGCGTCACCCACTCAAGCTAAGCAGATCGAAGAGTTCACAGAAAGCTTCAAGCCTGATATGCTTTTTGTCGACCCTGTTATGGCTGACAACGGGAAGTTATATCCCGGATTCACAGAAGAAATCGTTGATGCTATGAGAAATCTCTGCAAGAAAGCCAACGTAATCGTTCCTAACATCACAGAAGCCTGCTTTATTCTCGGTGAGGAATACAAAACTGCCGGCGAATATGACAAAACTTATGTTGAATCCATTTTAAAGCGTCTTTCCGCGCTTGGTCCCGAGACTGTTATTTTGACGGGTGTAATGTATGACGGTGCTAATATGGGTGCGGTTGCATACAACAAAACAACCGGTGAATTCACCGAGTACTATTCCGAATATTTACCCATGCAGTGCCACGGAACGGGAGATATCTTCTCTTCATCCTTGTTTGGCGCAATAACGCTGGGCAAAACCATGTATGACTCTCTAAAAATAGCCGTAGACTATACCGTGGAATGCATGAAGCGCACAATTGGCGACAAAGATCACTGGTATGGCGTTAAATTCGAGGAATGCATCCCTAATCTTGTGAAAATGCTTTAAATAAAATAATAACGTGTATCTTTCTTATTGAAAAATGCACGTTATTTCGTTTTTATTTTCGAAATGATCTTACAAAAGTAAAAATTCATAATTTACAGTTGAAATATTGGCGGATAATAGTTATAATTATAGAGTTAATAAATACGTGAGGTATTCTTTATGATAGAGAAGATTGTAGCGAGATCCAGAAGCTACAGGGCCTTTTACGAAAGCAGAACTGTTACACAGGCAGAGCTTGTTGATCTTATAAGCGTCGCGCGTCTTTGTCCAAGTGCTATGAACAGACAGCCGCTTAAATACAGGCTTGTATATGAAAGGGAAGAGGTAGAAACTCTGCTCTCTATAACAAAGTGGGGCGGAATGCTTCCCGACCTTGTTTTGCCACCGGACGGCAAACATCCGACAGCCTTTATTGTAGTGTGCTGCGACACCGAATTGTGTAACAGTATTGATTCTGCAAGGTTTGATGCTGGTGTTGTGTCTCAGACTATTATGCTTGCAGCAGCAGAACGTGGCCTTGGCGGCTGCATTCTCGGTGCCTTCGATAAATCCCGTGCTACGGAAATTCTGTCGATTAACGAAAAGAATGTGCCTATCGTGATTCTGGCACTTGGAAAACCTGACGAAAATGTTGTTCTGTGCGACACAGACGATAGCGGTAGCATTGCGTATTATCGAGATGAAGCCGGCACCCATTTTGTACCCAAACGTTCACTTGAGGAATTGATAATAAAATGATATATACATTAGTTGTAGTGTTTGTTGCTGTATTACTGCTTGCTCTGACTATATTACAAGGCAAATATAAGAATCAGCCAAAAGTGTTCTTATATATTAACTTGTCTCTGTTTATCATCGGAGTTGCTTTGATGGCAGTATCTTATATAATTGGCATTGATGGCATCAACTCTATAGATAACGAACCAGACCTTCACAGCTGGGCAAAGGATTTTCTTGACTTGTATTACGATATATCATTTGTTCCATTTGCCTTGCTTCTCATCATAAATCTGATAGCATCAATATTAGGTATTTACGTTACTAAATATCAAACGCCAATTTCAAAGATCTTGCGTTACACAGTATCAATTTTTTCATCAATACTGCTATTGCTCATACCTTTTTACGGTTATTTTACGTTAAACGATTCAATACCCCTTCTTCTGTATATGGCCCTCTCCGGTATTGGTCAAGCATTGACAATGAGAATTGCAAACGTTGTTGAATTAACTAATCAAATTCGCAGAAATCGAGGAAAGAACAATGATCGATCGCGCAAATAAACTTTTGACGATTATTATAACGTTGCTTGCAGTATGTACTGTACTTTCGGTTTTGACAATTGGCTCTTTTGTCCAGGCTGATGCGACAATCACCGAAACGCTTAATATTGCAGAAGCAAGAAAGAACATGGAAGGTCCCGGCTACCGTTGGGCAAACCGCGACAGCGTGCTTACCCTGAACGGAGTGAAAATTGACACTGCTAATGCGTACGGTCTGAGACTCCCCAAGGACTGTACAGTTATTTTAAACGGTAAAAACTACATCAAGGCAGATAAATACGGACTTTCTTGTTCAGGTACAGTTGCATTCAAGGGCAACGGCACATTGATTATTGACGCCGGGGAAGCGGGTATTTATCTTATTTCCCAGAACAACACCCACAAGATCCGACTCCTCGAAGGCAATTACGAGATCAATGCCGGCAAATACGGCGTCCTCAGTGAGTACGCCGATTTCTCATTCGTTGGATCATCTATGAAGATCAACGTTGGTGATGAAAACGGACTGGCAATAAGCGGCAGATGTGTCAACCTTCTTGGAGGCAGCTTCATCTCAAACGCCCCCGTTAATACATCACACGAGCTTGTTGTAGACGGGCTTAATATTAACATCACCGCAACAGAATCAGCACTTACTTCCCCCTCTCTGCGTGTTGACAATATCAAGTTCAAAAATATCGAATCGTATAACGGTGAATCAACCATTTCCGGAACTGCGCTTAAACGCTTCCATTCCAAGAGTATCATATTCGGAGACGACGTTGCTGGATTTGTGGACTATATACTTCTTGCAGCATTCGCGATTCTCGTCGCGGCTCTAATAATAGTTCCCACACTCATGAAAAAGCGCAAAGCCAAACTTGTCGTTGAGCAGCTTAAATCTCAGGGTTATATTTCCGAATAAATAATTAAGCCTTATATCGTCGTGATATAAGGCTTTGATTTTATTTCTTTTTAATAAGTCCAAACAGTCTTCTGTTTGAGAATCCGATATAGTAAGCAAAAGCGCTTACAGCAAGGGCGGGGAAGACCATCAGAAGATATATGAGGGGATTGTGAGGAGCAAATGTCTTAACAATGCCCATATACATTCCTTCCCACAAAAGGGCAACAGCACGGCCTACGGTATTAACAACACCGGCAAAGCTGTCTGCTGATTTAATGAGAGGTTCAGAAATTAGAACTGCTGCCGCAAGAATAAGATTGGGAATATTAGCTATCAATGAAATCAACAGACCGGTTGTGAGTTTCTTGGGACCTCTGCCACCATCAAATTTTATCCTTGCTTGTCCACCATATTCCCACATTATCATATATATGAGATAGAGGTAAAATGCAATTGCCATAAGGCTGGCAAGAAGGGGAAGCCATACAATGTGTTTAAGGGAATACGCCGCAAAAAACAACATAATTCCAAAGAACGCAGCGCCAAACTGATTCAAAATAGTTTTACCAATAATTTTTGAGTGTTCACTCCAAAAATCTTTCATAGTATCTCCGTGTTCGAAAATGCTTTAATTAAAACGTTATACTTATTTTATTAATTAATAACGTTAATTACAATACTATCTCGCAAAAATTTACAAACTATCCATTAAAAAATTAAAGATTGTTGTATAATAGATTGTGTATTTATTATTTGAGTTCTTTAATTTACTAATTATTTACCGCATGAGGGATATATGTCCGACGACTTCAGAAACGAATTTCCGCCATTAATAAAGAAATTTGCAAATTATAAAGATGTTATTCAGGGATGCTCGAAAAAGACAGTTACCGAGTATTTATTTGACCTTAGAACATTTTGCAGATTTCTCGTTGCGATGAGAGATGGGATTTCAACAAAAAGCGAAGAGTTCAATAAAATTGACATCAAGGAACTTGATACCGACTTTTTCAAAAGCGTTACAACCAGTGATGTTTATGATTTTCTTGCATTTATCGGTGGAGAGAGGGAGAATAACGCCCGTGCCCGCGCGAGAAAACTGTCTGCAATAAAACAGTTCTACAAATTCTGCACAGTAAAGCAAATGCTGTTTGAAACAAATCCTGCCCAGAACATAGAAACGCCAAAAATGGGCAAATCCTTGCCTAAGCATCTTTCGATAGACGAGTGTGTTGATCTGCTCGGCGCTGTTACCGAAAATCCTAAAACACGCACAAGAGAAAGGGACTATTGTATATTAACAATATTCCTAAACTGCGGTGTACGACTTTCTGAGCTTGTTGGTATAAATATAACCGACCTTGATAGGGAATTACGATCTATGAGAGTTGTTGGTAAGGGCTCTAAGGAACGAATTGTTTACCTCAACGATGCTTGCAGATCAGCATTATCTGCTTACATACCCGTTAGAATGGCATTACCGGCTAAAGAAAAAGGCGAAGCTGCGCTATTTTTGTCCGGACAGGGAAGACGTATTTCTGTCAAGACCGTTCAATGGATGGTTAAAAAGTATTTAGGCGAAGCAGGGCTATCGTACAAGAATTACTCGACACATAAGCTCCGGCACACCGCTGCAACGCTGATGTATCAGTCCGGAGATGTTGACATTCGCGTACTCAAGGATATTCTTGGCCACGAACAGCTTAATACAACACAGATTTATACTCACGTTTCAAACGAGCACATGGAAGAGGCAATGAGCAGAAATCCTCTATCTGCCATCAAAGCTCCTGACACTAATCTTAAACCCAAAAGCTATGACGATGAGCCTGGCAACACTTAACAAAGGATAAACTTATGAGAGACTATATAATTCGACTTCAGAACACAGCAGATAGATGGGATAACGCTACGCCGATCGGTAACGGGTATGAAGGCATGATGATTTATGGCGGAGTTGCCGAAGATCGACTCCAGTTTAATGAGGAGTCAATCTGGAGCGGCAATCCTAAAGACCAGAAGATCGATGGATTCAAAGAAAGACTTGACTATGTTCGCTCATTATTATTAAACGGTAGAGAGGCTGAAGCCGACCTATGGATTAGAGAAAATATGGCTGATTGCTTCTCAAAGATCAATTCTTATGAGTACGCCGGTGAGCTGTTTCTCAAGCTTCACGATAATGATGAATGCAAGAATTATCGCAGAAATCTTGACGTTATCAACGGCATTTGCACTGTTTCCTATGAAAAAGACGGCAAGAATTATAGCAGGGAATACTTCGCATCGCACCCTGCGCATCTTGTTGTTGCAAAATACACTTCAAACGCGGAATTTGATGCGAAACTGAAATATAACAGAGTTAATATTGCTGATTTAAAGTATACTGACGACGGAATAATCGCAAAAGCTGTAACTTGTTTTGGGAATCATCACTTCAAAATGTGCGTTAAGGTCAAAACTGATGGTTGCTTAGACCGAGAGGACAACGGAATCAACATTTCCAATGCAACCTTTGTTGAGCTATATTCCAGAATATTCACCGATTTCAAATATACTAATCTTGACGCTATGGCTGAGGATTTCTTTAAGACCGAATTGCGGGATTACAACGAACTTAAAGCAGAACATATTAAAGACTTTTCAAGCATTATGAAGAGGTCTGACATTGAGTTTGAGCAAGATCCTGCACTTGATGAGATGACTACTTTCATTCGCATTAAGAGACTTGTGCGCGACCGTGATGCGTATGACTATCGTTTGATGTCACTTTACTGGCAGTTCGGTAAATACCTGCTTTTGAGTTCAAGCAGACCAGGTACATTACCGGCAAATTTGCAGGGCATATGGGCGGATGGAGTTGATGTTCCGTGGAGCGGCGACTACCATACAAACATAAATGTTCAAATGAATTATTGGCAGGCAGAAGGCGCAAATATCTCTGAATGTACCGAGCCTCTGTTCGACTTTATGAACAAATATCTGATTCCGGGTGGGGAAGAGGTTGCGCGTGAGAATTATAAGTCTCGCGGACTTGTAGTCCACCATCTGACCGATATTTACGGCTTTGCCGGATGGGCAGATGGTTTATGCGGTCTTTGGCCTGTAGGCGGTGCGTGGCTTGCATATCACTTATGGGAACATTATTTATATACCGGTGATAAAGATTTCCTACGCAATGTAGCATATAGATATATAAGAGAATGTGCAGAATTTGCCATGGACAATCTTTTCCCGGGTGCTGACGGATACTTACACACAGGCCCATCCGTATCTCCGGAGCACAGTTATTATGACTTTGATGGAAATAAGGTATTTGTAGCAATTTCGCCCACAATGGACGTTCAAATAATCGGTGGTCTTCTTGAATTCTATGCGGAGTGCGAAAACATACTTCAAATTGATCCGGCGTCCAGCAAGATTGCTATGGAAAAGAAAGCAAAGATGGTTCCAATGCAGATTGGTAAATACGGTCAGCTAATGGAGTGGTATAAAGATTTTGAAGACACTGAACCACACCACAGACATATTTCCCATGCTTTCGGTTTATATCCAGCTGCGCAGATCACAAAATCAAAGACACCCGATCTATTCAAAGCTATAGAAACCGCAATCGACAGAAGGCTGGCATTCGGCGGGGCAGGGACTGGCTGGTCAAGAGCTTGGGTAATTAACTTGATGGCAAGACTTGGCAGAGGTGAATCTGCTTGTGATAATGTGCGCGATCTATTCAAGCAGTCAACGTATTATAATCTGTTTGACAAGCATCCGCCATTCCAGATCGATGGAAACTTTGGCGGCAGCGCAGGTATTACTGAAATGGTATTACAAAGCCACGAGGGATTTATCAATATATTGCCGGCAGTTCCGAATCGCCTCAACGGTTCATTCACCGGATTACGTGCAAGAGGCGGTATAACTGTTTCAGCAAAATGGAATAACGGAAAAGTTGAGTATGTTGAATTTATTCCCGATTCACCTTGCGATATTATGTACAAAGTACCAGGAGCGGATATTCAGTCTGTACATTTAGAGGGTAAATTAAAGATTTCTTTCTGATTTTTGAAAAGCAGGGGATTTCTACCTACCAAGAAAATTATTGACACAATTATACAAAATGCATATTTTGTATAATTTAGGGAAGCGATATTGGGCTAAATATGCGGATTGGCGACGTTTGGCCTATCCCCGCTAATATTGTGAAAAAAATTATATAATATAACAATGGAGGTATTACATCATGAAAATGCGTGTAATGTATTCGTCAAAGAAAGCAAAATTCATCACTTACGCTGAAGCTATCGGTCAGGCGTGCGGGTGTCTTGTTAATGATATTCCGCCTGCATATCCCGCAGATAAAGAACGGCTCGTTCTCATTGGAATTACTGCCGGTGGTTCTATTGATGATAAGGTCAGAAGATTTTGCGGCGAGCTTATTCCTCAGCGCGCTCAGAATGTTGCTTTGTTTGTGGACGGTGCCAAGGATTCCAAGGCTGAACTTGAGGTAAAGCGTGCACTCATCGCTGCAGGAACAAATTTCATCGACGAAACATACTATGTTAAATGCGGCATCTTTGGTGGCAAGATCACTCTTGAGGAACGCCAGGCAATCGTTGATTGGGCAAGAAAAGTTCAAGATATAGCTGCCGGAGATAAATAATTATAAAATAGTTCTATGTTATTTTGGAGTTAGTGCCTCTTAATACTGTAATTTTGAGGCACTTCCCCGAAATTTCCTAATTTATAGTGTTTTTTTCTTCAAAAATGCTTGACTTTTGTATATATGATGTGGTATAATACTCAAGCAAAATGATATGGCCCGTTGGTCAAGCGGCTAAGACAACGCCCTCTCACGGCGTAAACGGGGGTTCGATTCCCCCACGGGTCATAAAAAAAGAACACCCCTATGGGATGTTCTTTTTTTATTCTTTTGGGGCGGCGAGAACCGAACGTCAGTATTTATTCTCGATCTTTTTCCTCGTAATTACATTATAAAGTAATGTGTAACCGGCAACGTATATAACTATTCTGGATATAGGATTGAATTTCACGATTAAAACATTAATTATGGACATTATTACAACAGAAATAAGCGGAGATATGTAATATTTCACAGCAATTTTCGCACCAACACCGGTTACTTTACCAAGCTTATAAATGCTTGCAGTAAGATTTCCGATTTCGCACAAACAAATAGTCAAAATATACCCGTAAATTCCAAGCAGCGGAGTTGTGATCATGACAAGCATAAGACCGGAGGCTGAATCGAAAATATTTACCTTCATTGTGTATACTTGCTCGCCCATTCCTTTTAGTAAAGAATCCACCGCAGTATCAAGGTACATGAACGGAACGAGCAAACCAAGGAGAAACGTGTATGTTGACGCTTCTGTAGATTTGAAAACCATACTCCCAAGTTCGCTTGAGAAATTAGCAAATATACCGCATACACACATCGAGAAAATTGCAGAGTATTTGTATACATCCTCGGTAATTTCACGGATACCTTTTGTGTTATTAAGCTCTCTGTTCCCTGCTATCTCCGGCACTAATAATGCGGTAAAGGATCCAATTACAGAGTACGGGAACATAACTATCGGGAAGGCAATTCCCTGCATCAACCCGTAATGAGCCAACGCGGTTTCCTTCGGTATTCCTCCTCGTTGCATACCTTTTGGTATAGCTAAATGTTCGAGCGTAGTTAATCCTTGACGAGCATATGTTCCAACAGCTGATGGAAGCGAGATATCAACAGTATCTTTCAGCTTTGTTTTTAGAATTTTCTTAGCTTTACCAAGTATTACACCAACAGGTCTTCCGGAATCTGTCAGATACATAAGAAGATTCACTATCAGAGACCAGGCTTCAGCAATTGCAGAGCCGCCGACGACTGCGAGGCAAGCGCTTTCAACGTTACCCGGTACAATTAACACAAGAGCAGTCGATGTAACAATGATCTTAATAAATTGCTCTGAAACCGATACAATTGCATTTTTTGTGACCTTTCGAAGGCCGGTGAAATATCCTGAAATGCCCGATGAAATTGAAATTGCCGGAAGACTGAGAGCAAGAACCTTTAATGATGACGCAGTCCGTGTGTCCGAAAGAACTCGGAGCGCCAAAAAATCTGCAGAAATAAAAAGTATTATTCCTGTCGTTACACCAAATATTGTACTGTAAATTACGACAGATCTGATTACTTGTCTCATTGATTTCTTCCATGATTCCTTATCACAGCCTTCGAGCAATGCCGAGCGTTCAGATGTCAATCGCACAGCACCGAGATTAACGCAAGAAAGCGCAACTGTTACAGCAAAACCGTAAACACTCATTACAAGTGTGAACAGTCCCATGCTTTCGGCACCTATCTTATTTGTAATATAAGCGTTGAAGCTTACTCCGATCGCACGCATTACAATATTCACGACTGAAAGAATAAGCGCATTTGACAGAAAGATCTTCCATCTGTTCTTCATTTATATTATTGCCCTCCCAAAATGCCGAAAATTTTAATAAAATTTATCTTAACGGCTCTATTTATCTTGATTTTTGCTGTTAACTTATAGTATAATATTATGAATGTATTAAAATTTACATTAGCTTGTGAGGAATTTATGGAAAGAGTAAGCAAAGAAAACTACTATCTTGATATAGCGCAGACTGTATCTGAACGTAGCACATGTCTCAGAAAGCGTTATGGCGCAATCATTGTAAAAAACGATGTTATTATCTCCACAGGTTATAACGGTGCGCCCAGAGGCAGAAAAAACTGTTCCGATATTGGAAGCTGTACAAGAGAAAACATGGGTATTCCGCGTGGTGAGAGATATGAGCTTTGCCGTTCTGTGCATAGTGAAGCTAATGCCATAATTTCCGCCTCTCGAGAAAGTATGCTAGGTGCCACATTGTATATGTGCTGTACTGAACCTAAGACAGGAGAGATTGTTTCCGGAGTTAACTCTTGCATGATGTGCAAGAGACTCATTCTCAACGCCGGAATTGCTTACGTTGTTGTCAGAGACACAAAGGATGAGTATCGTGTGATATCCACCGACGAATGGATCGCTAACGACGATAGTCTCTCCGGAGAATTCGGATATTGATATCCGATAAGAATTTTATGGACAATAACGTAACCATTGTTGATGCCACACTTGATAAGCTTGAAGAGATTATTCAGATTGAAGAAGAGTGCTTTACTGTTCCATGGTCCAGAAGCAATTTTGAATCTGCATTCGATGCGGATAACACAAGGATATTTGCACTTATTTCGCAGGACGGAACGATGTGTGGCTTTGCTTGCCTGCTCATAATAGATTATGAAGCAGAAATTCTTAATATTGCTGTTCGACAAAATCACCGAAATAAAGGTTACGGCAAGCTTCTGATGAAGCACATGCTGGACTTGTGTGATTCAAGCAGTATATCGTCAGTTTACCTCGAAGTTCGTGAATCAAACCTTTCCGCCCGTAGGCTTTATACCCAGAACGGATTTGAAATAATCGGATTAAGAAAGAGATACTACACATCTCCGGTCGAGGATGCAATATTAATGCTTAAGAAGATCTAATCAGTTAATATACAAGGTAATTATTTATGTTAATTTTGGGATTTGAAAGCTCTTGTGATGAAACAGCGGCTGCCGTTTTAAGAGTTGAAAATAATAAAATGACTGTTCTGTCGAATGTTGTTTCGTCACAGATCTCTATACACGCGCTTTACGGAGGAGTTGTACCAGAAATTGCCAGCCGTGCGCATTGTGAAGCAATCACTAATGTGTGCCGTGAAGCTCTCGAAGACGCTAATATTACGCTTGATGACATAGACGCGATCAGCGTAACGTTTGCTCCTGGACTTATTGGATCGCTTCTGGTAGGTGTAAGCTTCGCAAAATCAATTGCAGCTGTGCTGAACAAGCCTCTTGTTCCTGTTAACCATATTGAAGCTCACGTTGCAGCCGCATACATTGAGAACGAAGAGTTAGCTCCACCATATCTTGCGCTTGTTGTGTCCGGTGGACACACATCTTTGTATAATGTGCGCGACTACGTTACATTTGACGAAATTGGTTGTTCACGCGATGATGCTTGCGGCGAGGCTTTTGATAAGGTCGGAAGAGTAATGGGACTCCCCTACCCAGGCGGTGCCGCAATGGACAAACTTGCGAAAGAAGCGTTTGAAAAATTTGATTACACGAAAAAAGGGGCACTTAACTTCCCCTCCCCTGCTGTTAACGATGATACATTTGAGTATTCATTCAGTGGCCTTAAAACTGCTGTAATTAACCATATCCATAACGAAAAACAGAAATTGAAAGTCGATGACTTGCCTTATGACACAAAAGTTGAGATTGCTGGCGCATTCACAAAAGCTGTGTGCGACGGAATTGTGAAAAAGCTTTCGTCCGCGCTTGTTTCAACCGACACAAAGACACTTGTTATGGCCGGCGGTGTTGCTGCAAATTCACACTTGCGAAAAGCAGTAGCTGATGTCTGTGCAAAACACAAAGTTAAGTTTATTGTTCCATCATTATCCCTCTGCGGCGATAACGCTGCTATGACTGCAGCCGCAGGATATCACTCATATAATCTCGGAATAGTAGCAGGTTCTGACTTGAACGCATTTGCCTCTGACGAATCCGCAGAAGACTATCTTAATAATCTCAAGAAAAACTGCAAGCGATAAGTTAAAATAGTTCGATTTGTCGCGGGCGTTCTTGACTTTCTCCGCAAATTTTTTAAGAATCGAACGGTATTTCTTATCATGAAAATTATACCTCAATACAAGAATAAAATATTATCACTTCCGGGGGAAGTAATATCCGAAAAGCTTCCTACCGCCTCAAAAGATGAATTGAAGGTGCTTCTTGCTGTATTTATGGAGCATGAATTTGAGCTTTCTGAACTTGCCACAAAGCTCGATATGACCGAGAATGCAGTCAAACGTGCTATGAATTCCTGGGAAAAAACCGGAGTAATCGTAGTAGAAAAAGAAAAGACTTCTAAAAAATCAACGAAGTCAAAAGAATCAGCAAAACAAGATAGCTCAAAATCCACTTCTAGAAATGATAATAAAGTGGTGAACGTTGACAGGTCTACCCTTCCTCACTATACATCCGGTGAGATTGCTGCAGTTGTTGAAAAGAGAAACGGCTGCTCTGAGCTTCTTGACTCTTGTCAACAAATACTCGGTAAGATGTTTAACGCTGCCGAGACGTCCATTATCGTTGGTCTCGTGGATCATCTTTCCCTTTCAAACGATTATATAATGCTTCTGTGTTCGCATGCCTGTTCAATGGATAAGAAGTCTGTAAGATATGTTGAAAAACTTGCGCTAAACTTCTTTGATAACAACATTCTCACGTATTCTGAGCTTGAAGCAGAGCTCAGATCCATTGAAAAGCGTGCATCCGTTGAGAATTATGTCAGAAATCTATTTGGCATCGGCAAAAGAGCTCTCATTAAAAAGGAAAAAGAATACGTATCTAAGTGGACAGATTCATATAATTTCTCAAACGAGATGATTGAACTTGCTTATGAAATAACCGTTGCCAAGACAAACGAACCAAAGCTAAGCTACGCTAATGCAATTTTAGAGAATTGGTATGCAGCTGGTTACAAAACTACAAGCGACGTAAAAGCTGCCGAAGAAGAATGGAGTAAGAACAAAGCCAAGTCTATTGATTCCAGTTTCTCTACGGACGACTTTTATGAAGCAGCACTTATGCGTTCATATCAGTCGAATTAACTAACGATAATGAGGTAATTATGAGCAGAAGAGATTACATAAGACGCGCGAAAGAGATCATTGCTGATCGACGTGCCGAAAGTATCAATAATTTTGAAAAAAACACTCAGATCGCCTCTGCTTACATAAAGGGGTTTGCTGAAGTTGATCGAGAAATTGCTCTGACCGGATCAAAAATTATGGGTCAGGCTCTTGGACGAACCGGAGAGGGTTCTTCTGTAGAAGAGATAAAGCGTGAATATGACGCGCTTGTACAAAAGAAGAAAGAGCTTCTTAAAGAAAACGGATACTCCGAGGATTTTTGCGAGATCAAATACCACTGCGCCTTGTGCTCTGACACGGGGTATGTAGGAATTAATATGTGCTCTTGCCTAAAACGGGAGCTTGTAATAGCTTCTCTTGAAGATTCCGGTCTCTATTCTCTTGCTGATGAACAGACTTTTGAGAATTTTTCTCTTGACTATTATGAAAAAGATGATAAAATAGTAATGTCTCAAAATTTGAAAATGCTCAAAGATTTTTCAGAGAACTTTATTCCGGAAAAATCGGATAGTTTCCTGTTCCTTGGTGCTACCGGACTTGGCAAAACTCATCTTTCAACCGCTACAGCAACTGCTGTTATCAAGAAAGGTGCGTACGTTGTATATGAGTCAGCACTAAAAATGTTCAGTGATTATGAGGCCCGCAGATTTGGCAACAACGGGTATTTTTCCGAAGTAGATGAAGACATTGAGAAATATGTTGACTGCGACTTGCTTATTATCGACGATTTGGGGTGCGAATTGACAAATCAGTTTACCGTATCTTGTTTATACAACATTATTAACACCAGAATGATTCGTCATAAGTCGACAATTATCAGTACAAATCTCTCTCAGTCTGACCTTAGAAAACGTTATTCTGACAGAATAATTAGCAGAATTTTTGGCGAATTCAAACCGCTTATTTTCAGAGGCTCGGATATCAGAGAACAAAAAATCAGAAACAAATACAAAAAATAATATATATTTCAGGAGGAATCCAAAATGAAAATTGGTGCTATGCTTGAATCTTTCAGACTTGGCTTCAGAGGTGGCGTTGAAAAGGCTGCTTCCCTTGGTATTGAAGGCGTTCAGATCTATGCAACTGATGGTGAAATCTGCCCCGAAACTATGACAGAGGCGAAGATCAAGGAGACACTTGACATTATCAAGTCCAATGGTCTCGTTGTTTCTGCTCTCTGCGGTGACTTCGGTCGCGGATTTGCTAACCCTGACGACAACGCTATTTACGTAGAAAAGTCCAAGAGAATTCTTGACCTTTCCAAGAAGCTCGAATGTAATATTGTAACTACTCACATCGGTCACGTTCCGGATGAAGAATGTGAACAGAAAGAGATCATGAGAAAGGCTTGTCGCGAGCTCGCTCTTTATGCTGACTCTGTTGGCGCAGCTTTTGCAGTTGAAACCGGTCCTGAAAAAGGTAAAGTTCTCGGTGAATTCCTTGATTCTCTCGGTGCCGGCGGTGTTCGCGTTAACTTTGACCCCGCTAACCTTGTAATGTGTGTTGACGACAGACCCGAAGAAGCACTTAAGTACATTGGCAAGTATGTTGTACATACACACGCTAAAGACGGTATCATGCTCAAAAAGAAGGTTGAGCAGGCTATCAGCATCGGTGCCGAAGCTAAGGATCACGAGGCTCTTCTTAAGATGGGCTGGAGCTATCTGGAGCTTCCTCTCGGTGAAGGTGACGTTAACTTTGACGTATACCTCCCCGCCCTTGCTGCTACCGGTTACAACGGATTCCTTACAATTGAACGCGAGGTTGGCGATCAGCCTGAAAAGGATATCGAAATGGCTGTTAAGTTCCTCCGTGAAAAGATTGAAAAGTACAACCTTAAGTAATTATGAAACTGTTTATTGCATCTGACATTCACGGATCCGCTTACTATACCAAGTTGATGCTTGATGCATTTAATGAGTCGTCTGCTGACAGACTTGTGCTTCTGGGGGATATTCTTTATCACGGCCCACGCAATGATTTGCCGAAGGACTACGCACCTAAAGCGGTTGCCGAGATGCTCAACAAATACTCTGAAGTGATAATCTCTGTTCGTGGCAATTGCGAAGCCGAGGTTGACAGTCTTATGCTCTCTTTCCCCGTTACACCGGATTACGGCGTGATATTCGACGGAAAGTGTGCTATATACCTATCCCACGGACATCGCGAAAAACCTAAAATGCCCGCAAATTCACTCTATATCACCGGACACACACATGTACCTCACGATATAGTTGAAGACGGCGTAAGGCTACTGAATCCAGGCTCTGTATCCATACCAAAGAATAATTCGCCGCACAGCGTGATTATCTATGAGGACGGGCAGATCAAATGGTTTGATTTGGAAAAGGCAGATTATTACACATTATAAATAATAGAAAGACCTCCGACCGATTAAAGTCGAAGGTCTTTTATATTTTATTTGTGGAAATTCACATCAAATCAGCCGCAGCAGGTGCAGTTGAGAATGAGGAGAAGAAGTACGATGACTATGATCCACGCAAGTGTGTCGTTTTCAAAGAAGTTGCATAAGCATCCCATGATAAACCTCCGAGCCATATATGGCTTTTTTTATTGTTGAGTTGAGCGTAATTTCCTTCGCTCTGATATCATAGTATGCGCCTGCCTTGATCTTGACACTAAAGATTAATTCTTTTTAAGCTCAAGCTTGTCGCAAGCGAGAAAATCATTAGCTGCTATAACGCTGTTGGTTGGAATATTCAAAGAGTCGCCGCATTTTTTACATCTGACAGTCAAATGTTCGTCAAAAATGTCAACCTCGTAGTCGCCGTCGGAGCCGCAAGAGCACGTAATTGCACCTTCATCAGCCAGCTCTTGAACAACGTACATGACTATGTCAAGAACCTGTGGGTCGGATAACTCAATGTTCTTTTCCCTTGATTTAGCAAGCTCAGAATAGTCAGTATCTCCGAGCATCTGTAGAAGCTCTTTCTCTGATTCCTTGAGAGCATCTTCCACTTTATCCTGTTTCCCGATAAAGCAAATGTCAAAGCCTGAATAACTGCACGGAAGAGCAAAGAGCTCTCTGTCAAAGAACATCTGAGTTGAAATCAAGTATGAATGCGGTGTCGGACAAAGGAAGCAAGGCACATTAAGTCTTACCTTTTTCTCCTTGGTATAGATTATCTCAAGCTGAGAGTTGCCGCAAGGACACTTAAGACGGATCATATCCGCTGTAAGTGTAAAAATGCCTACTAAGCTCATTACGACCGCGCCGCAATCAGGGCATCTGTATGCAACGGTTGTTTCTTTTTTGTCAAGTATCATAACAGAAGATTTACCTCAAAAATAATGTATAAACAATTATACCACCTTTTATGACAAATTGCAAGAAAATTTATAGAGTTCTAATGATAATTGGAATAGTGGCTCGTGTTGATTTTACAATAATAATGTGATATAATTAATAAAAAACGGAGGTAAGATATGCAATTTGATAAAAACGCAAATAAAATATACATTTCTGCTGACGAATTATCGCGCTATGCTTACCAACGTGAAAATCCACAGAAACTTGTCTCGAAATATGGGTTTATTAAGGATAATCCCGCAAGAATTCCCCCTGACTTTGAGACAAGGCAAACCGGTGTATATCTCGAAAAAGAAATAACTCTTGGGGAGTATATTATTGTGGTTTACGGCCACTCAGATATTATATCCTTTGACGGTATTCTTCATTCTGCAGAACAGATCAAATACGTGAATTATTTTCCCAGAAATATATCTCCGCTTTGGGATCCGTACAACTTTGCCAAAGCCGTAATTCTCGCCTACTTATATTCATATGACCGTAAGATCTCAGAAATTAAAACAAAGATCACATTCATCAAAGAGTCAACCGAGGAGAAGATAACTTTTATAGCAAAGTTTACACAGGTATTTCTCTCCAGAATGTTTGATGCACTAATAGATAGAGCTCATGTATTTATCAAGCATTTTGCCGACAACAGCTCTTATTTCCCGGGTGAGTGCGAAGAAATGCCCTTCCCCTATCCATCAATCAGAGAGGGACAGGAGGAGTTCATTAAATCTGCTTTCAGATGCATCAAGAGAGGAGAATCTCTCCTTGTGTCTGCACCTACAGGAATTGGCAAGACAATGTCAGCGCTGTTCCCTGCGGTTAAAGCTATCGGAGCCGGAGTTGTGAATAAAGCGTTCTATGTAACGGCAAAGAATATTACCGGCAAAGCTGCGCTTGAAGCATGCGAAAAGCTTTCCAAATACGCGCCGCATCTTCTGGCTGTAAATATATCTTCAAAAGATCAGATTTGTCCACTTGGCAGAGGTAAATATTCTCAATCAGGTAGAGTTAACTGCAAGCATTGTGAGAGACTAGATAGATACACGGAAGACTTTGGAAACACATATCTTTCCTATCAGGAGAGAGAAATTTCTGCTCTCACATATTTACTGAACAGCGGAATAAACGTTTTTACATCGAAAATTATTGCAGAAGCTGCTGAAGAATTTAAGGTCTGCCCATACGAGCTTTCTCTTGACTTGTCAGAGCACTGCATGATTATCGTCTGCGATACAAACTACATAATCGACGATAATATCAGATTCAAGAGATATTTTAAGAATCCAACGCAGACCGAGAAATACGCATTTTTGTTCGACGAAGCACATAATCTTCCGGACAGAACTCGCAACACCTATTCTGCAGTTATAACTTTAACAAAAATTAATGAGCTATATGATATTATTAAAAACGAATTTGCTGGCGATGAGAAATTGAATGAAGCTGTCACCAATCTGATTGCATCAATGAAAGCGGTTCGCGATTTGTGCAAGGACAACGAGTATTACCGAAATACACCCGACGGCGAGATCGTTTACGGCTACTATGAAAATTCGGTAAATCACGAAGGGCTGTCGCGTGAGATAACAAACACCTCGCGGCTTCTTCTGAAATATATTCGCGAAGAGGTTGACTCTTATCAGCTTCTCGAGCCATTCTACGACGTTCTGTCAAAAGCTGCTTTTGCTTCTGCGTTTTTTGACGAGAAATTCAGGTTCTTTGCGTCCAGAGAAAACAATGAGCTGACTATTGAGCTGTTGTGTATAGACCCATCAGGTATTCTAGAAAAGATGCTTCAGCCTGCGCGATCGGTAATTATGTTCTCGGCAACTCTGTCGCCAATAGAGTATTTCAAAGAAGTAATGGGCATCGAGCATGCAGAAACTCTGGAGCTTTGCTCTCCCTATGAACAGAACAATCTATGTCTTGTGGCTTTTGATTCCATAAGCACAAAGCTAAATGACAGACGGGATACAGCTCATGAATGTGCAGAAGCAATAGCAACAGCAATTTCTCAAAAAGTGGGCAATTATATTGTCTACTTCCCTTCTTACGATTATATGACGAGAGTTTGCAAGGTGTTCGCTAAGATTATGCCTGAATATCCTATCGTCCTACAGCGTCAAGGAATGAGCTATAGAGAACGGGAAAGATTTGTTAATCTCTTCCGTGAAAGAAGGCACGAGGCTATCATCGGCTTCTGCGTTCTCGGTGGTATGTTTTCTGAAGGTATCGATCTGGCGGGCGAAAGCTTGATAGGTGCTATTATAGTAGGCACAGGTATGCCATCCTTGTCGGCCGAGAGGAACATTATGGAAGCGTACTATAATGACGAGAACGGCAGAGGCCACGAGTTTGCATATACCTGCCCCGGAATGAATAAAGTGCTTCAGGCTGCGGGCCGTGTTATAAGATCTGAAAACGACAAGGGTATTGTTGTTCTTATAGATGACAGATACTCAGAACCCGGTATGAAAATGCTATTGCCAACCCACTGGAGACACATTAAGTTCACCGGTGATCTTACTTCCCTTTCTGCAATTATTTCAGACTTTTGGAGCAGAAAAGCAGACTGATAACAAAAAAGCATTTGTTTGCACTATATATTTTTTACAAAGTGACGAAATTGAAATTTTTGCTAAATTCTATTTATTTTTTCGTCGATTTGTGATATAATTTTTAGGTTGGAATATTTTACACGAAAGGATTGTTTATCTATTTGATTTCAGATAAACAGGTAATCAGTTTTGATCAGAGAAAATCTCCGCAACGTTGCAATCATAGCACACGTTGACCATGGCAAAACTACCCTTGTTGACCAGATGCTTAAGCAGTGTGATACGTACCACGAGAACCAGGTTGTACGGGATCGTGTTATGGACTCAGGAGATCTTGAGAGAGAACGTGGTATTACAATTCTCGCCAAGAACACTTCTGTTGAAAGAAATGGAATAAAGATCAACATTATTGATACCCCCGGTCACGCTGACTTCGGCGGCGAGGTAGAGCGAATCCTGAAGATGGTTAACGGTGTTATTCTTCTTGTTGACGCCGCTGAAGGACCCATGCCTCAGACCAGATTTGTTCTTAGCCGTGCAATGGAGCTTGGTCACAGAATCATTGTTGTAGTAAATAAAGTTGACCGTCCTGATGCAAGACTTGACGAAGTGCCAGACGAAGTCCTTGAGCTTCTTCTTGAGCTTGATGCCACAGATGATCAGCTTGATTCACCCATGATCTTCTGTAGCGGTCGTACAGGTCGCGCTTCCGTGAACCCTCACGATCTTGGAGAAAATCTCGACTGTCTGTTTGACACAATTATTGATTATATTCCCGCACCAGAGGGAGAACTTGATGCTCCTCTGCAGCTTCTTGTTTCCTCTATTGACTACAACGATTATGTTGGCCGAATCGGTATCGGACGTATCGAGCGTGGTACTATAAGACAAGGCGAAGAAATTGTTATTACAAACTTCCACACGCCCGATGTAGCACCCAAAAAGAGCAAAGTCGTTGCTCTGTTCACTATTGACGGTCTTGTAAGAAAGCCTGTCACAGAGGCTCACATGGGTGATATCGTATGCTTCAGCGGTGCTGAAAATATTACGATCGGTGATACTATCTCTTCCCCCCTTGATCCCACTCCCCTTGAGTTTGTTAAGGTTAGTGAACCTACAATGGAAATGACTTTCTCTGTTAACGACAGCCCCTTTGCAGGACGCGAGGGCAAGTTTGTTACATCCAGACAGATCAGAGAAAGACTTTATAAAGAAACTCTCAAAGATGTATCACTTCGCGTAACAGACGGTGACACCACTGACAGCTTTATGGTTGCCGGACGTGGTGAGATGCACCTCTCAATCCTTATTGAAACAATGAGACGTGAAGGATACGAGATCTGCTGCTCCACACCTCGTGTTATCTATAAAGAAATTGACGGTGTTACTTGCGAACCCATGGAAAGAGTAACCGTTGACGTACCTGACGAATACGTTGGTGCGGTTGTTGAAAAGCTTGGCTCAAGAAAAGGCGAACTTCTTGAAATGGGTCTCCACGGAACAAGAATGAAGATCGAATACTCCATTCCCGCTCGTTGCCTCTTTGGTTACAGAAGCGAGTTCCTTACCGACACTCGCGGTGAAGGTATCCTCAACTCGATATTTGACGGCTATCAGCCTTATAAGGGAGACGTTGTTACACGTTACACAGGCTCTCTTGTTGCAAGTGAGGACGGCGAGGCGACCTCTTACGGTCTCTTCAACTCACAGGATCGCGGCGTAATGTTTATTGGCGTTCAGACTCCTGTTTACGAAGGTATGCTTGTAGGCGAATGTCCCAAGAAGGAAGATATTGCTCTAAACGTATGCAAGAAGAAGCATCTTACTTCAATCAGATCTGCCGGTGCCGACGAAGCACTCCGCCTTGTTCCTCCAAAGATTTTCTCTCTTGAGCAGGCAATCGAATTTATCGGCGAAGACGAACTTATTGAAGTAACACCCAAGTCCATAAGACTTCGTAAGAAGATTCTCAACACTGAACTTCGTCTCAAGGCTCAGGCGAAACTCAAAAAGGAATAAATTTTTCCACATATTTAGAGATATCTTTCTAAATTAACCGATATACAGCGAATTTATCAAAAATATTTTGCATAGTTTATCGGAAAAGATATTTACAATTCGCTCTTTTTGCGATATAATAATTAGGATATAATGCATTGTTCATTTTTTGGTCGATGCATGATATAAAATCAATCATAATTTTATTTGGAGGATATATTATCATGGCAAGAAAAATGCTTTCCATGGATGGTAACACTGCTGCGGCGCATGCCTCTTATGCGTTTACAGAAGTTGCTGCCATCTACCCCATTACTCCTTCTTCCGTTATGGCTGACGTTACAGACACATGGTCTGCAGGCGGTCTGAAGAACATAATGGGTGACACCGTTAAGGTGATCGAAATGCAGTCTGAAGCAGGTGCTGCCGGTGCTGTTCACGGTTCTCTCGCAGCTGGTGCTCTCACGACTACATACACAGCTTCTCAGGGTCTTCTCCTGATGATCCCCAACATGTACAAGATCGCAGGTGAGCTTCTTCCCTGTGTTATCCACGTATCTGCTCGTTGCGTAGCGTCTCATGCACTGAACATTTTTGGTGACCACTCCGACGTATACGCTTGCCGTCAGACCGGTTTTGCTATGATGGCTGAATCCAACCCTCAGGAAGTTATGGACCTGGGTGCTGTTGCTCACCTTGCAACAATCAAGGGCCGCGTTCCCGTTCTCAACTTCTTCGACGGTTTCAGAACATCCCACGAAATCCAGAAGATCGAAACATGGGACTATGACGATCTCGCTGAAATGGTTGACAAGGATGCAATCGCTGCATTCCGTTCCAGAGCTCTTAACCCTGAACACCCCGTACTCCGCGGTTCCGCTGAAAACGGTGACATCTTCTTCCAGCACAGAGAAGCTTGTAACAAGTTCTACGATGCATTCCCTGCTATCGTTGAAGAATACATGGACAAGGTTAACGCTAAGATCGGTACAGACTATAAGCTCTTCAACTACTACGGTGCTCCGGATGCTGAACGCGTAATCGTTGCTATGGGTTCTGTATGTGACGTTGCTGAAGAAGTTATCGACTACATGCTCGCTGCTGGTGAGAAAGTTGGTCTTATTAAGGTTCGTCTCTATCGTCCTTTCGTAGCTGCTAAGCTCGCTGAAGCTATCCCCGCTACATGTAAGAAGATCGCTGTTCTTGACAGAACAAAGGAACCCGGCTCCCTCGGCGAACCTCTCTACCTCGACGTTGTTACAGCTCTCGCTCTCACAGGCAAGACTGATATCAAGGTTGTTGGCGGTCGTTACGGTCTCGGTTCCAAGGATACTCCTCCGCAGTCCATTTTCGCAGTATACGAAAACCTCGCTCAGGATGCTCCCAAGAACAACTTTACAATCGGTATCGTAGACGACGTAACCGGTCTCTCACTCGAAGAAAAGCCCGCTCCTGACACAGCAGCTGCAGGTACAATCGCTTGCAAGTTCTGGGGTCTCGGCGGTGACGGTACTGTTGGTGCTAACAAGAACTCCATCAAGATCATTGGTGACCATACTGATAAGTTTATTCAGGCTTACTTCCAGTATGACTCCAAGAAGACATCCGGTATCACAATTTCTCACCTCCGCTTCGGTGACAAGCCCATCAAGAGCCCTTACTACATCAATAAGGCTGACTTCGTTGCATGCCACAACTCTTCTTACCTCAAGAAGTATGATATGGTAAGCGACATTAAGCCCGGTGGTACATTCCTTCTCGACTGCGCTTGGGATGCTGAAGGCCTCGAAGCTAACCTTCCCGCTAAGGTTAAGTCCTATATCGCAAACAACAACGTTAAGTTCTACACAATCGACGCTACCACAATCGCTACAAAGCAGATCGGTAACGCAAAGGTTAAGAACACTGTTCTTCAGTCCGCATTCTTCTCTCTCGCTAACATTCTTCCTAAGGATGAAGCTATCGACTACATGAAGAAGGCTGCTTACAAGTCCTACATCAAGAAGGGTCAGGCAATGGTTGACCTCAACTATGCTGCTATCGACGCAGGTTCTGATGCGTTCGTTGAAGTTGCTGTTCCCGAAGCATGGAAGACAGTTGCTCCCGACGCTCCCGCAGCTGCTTACACAGCAAAGAGAGCTGATCTCGAAGCATTCGTAAATAACGTTGTTAAGCCCGTAAACGCTATGGCAGGTGACAGCCTCCCCGTATCCGCATTCACAGAGTACGTTGACGGTACATTCCCCCAGGGTTCTACCGCTTCCGAAAAGCGCGGTGTTGCAGTTTACGTTCCCGTTTGGCATCCCGAAAACTGTATCCAGTGTAACAACTGTGCATTTGTATGTCCTCACGCTGCAATTCGTCCCTTCGCTATGACAGAAGAAGAAGCTGCTGCAGCTCCTGAAGCTACAAAGTTCACAGCTAAGCCCGTTATCAAGACAAACTACAAGTTCACAATGGCTATCTCCCCTGCTGACTGTATGGGTTGTACCCTCTGTGTTAAGGCTTGTCCTGTAACAGCTAAGGCTGAAAAGGATGGCACAGACAAGAAGGCTATCGAAATGGTTCTCGCTCCTACACAGGCAGACCAGCAGGCTCCTTGGGATTACGCTGTTGCTAACGTTTCCGAAAAGCCCGAACTCATTAACAACACTGTTAAGGGTTCTCAGTTCAAGCAGCCTCTCCTCGAGTTCTCCGGCTCTTGCGCAGGTTGTGCAGAAACATCTTATGCACGTCTTATCACCCAGCTCTTCGGTGAAAGAATGTACATCTCCAACGCTACAGGTTGTTCCTCCATTTGGGGTGGTTCCGCACCTGCTACTCCTTACACAGTAAATAAGGAATCCGGCCGCGGTCCTGCTTGGGGTAACTCCCTCTTCGAAGACAACGCTGAACACGGTCTCGGTATCCACCTCGGTCAGAAGACAATCAGAAACCGCCTTGCTGAAAAGGTTAAGAAGCTGATCGCTATCGACTGGACAATGGCTGATATTAAGGCGGCTGGTCAGGAATGGCTCGATACATTCAACGACGGTAAGGCTAACGCTGCTGCTACAGATAAGCTTATCGCTGCTCTTCAGGCTGGTATCGCTACAGCTGATGAAGGCCTCGCTCTCTGCGCTTCTGAACACGGTAAGGAAGTATTCGGTGACAAGCTCGCTGAAAGAACTGCTCAGTTTGAAGCTCTCAAGGCTGCAGGCAAGAACTGCGACTGCGAAGCATGTGCTCTCTGCGAAGAAATCCTCGCTGAAAAGGATTACCTCGGCAAGAAGTCCACATGGATCTTCGGTGGTGACGGTTGGGCATATGACATCGGTTTCGGTGGTCTCGACCACGTTATTGCTTCCGGCGAAGACGTAAACATCATGGTATTCGATACTGAAGTTTACTCCAACACCGGTGGACAGGCTTCCAAGGCTTCCAACATTGGTCAGGTTGCTCAGTTCGCAGCTGCTGGTAAGGCTATCGGCAAGAAGAACCTCGCTGAAATCGCTATGTCCTACGGCTACGTTTACGTTGCACAGGTTGCTATGGGCGCTGACATGAACCAGCTCCTCAAGGCTCTCACAGAAGCTGAAGCTTACAATGGTCCTTCCATTATTATCGGTTACGCTCCTTGCGAAATGCACGGTATTAAGGGCACAATGGCTAACTGCCAGCTCGAAATGAAGAAGGCTGTTGAAGCTGGTTACTGGCAGATGTTCAGATACAACCCTGCTCTCAAGGCTGAAGGCAAGAATCCCTTCACTATGGATAGCAAGGAACCCACAGGCAGCTACATCGACTTCATCAAGAATGAAAACCGTTATAGCCGTCTCGCTGCTGCTAACCCTGAACGTGCTGAAAAGCTCTTCGCTGAAGCTGAAGCTAATGCAAAGGCTAAGTACGAAAGACTCACAAAGTACAGCAAGCTTTACGAATAATAATCAAATAAGCAAAACAAACGTCAGCTCTATTTGGGCTGGCGTTTGCTGCTTATAGGAAATTGAGGTAATTACTATGGCAAATTATACTTACAAGCATGTAGTTCTTCTTGGCGTTGACGGTGCGGGAGTTTTCTTCAGAGATACTGACACCCCTAATATTGATAAGATTATCGAAAAAGGCGCATTAAGCTACGATGTTCTTACATCGGAGCCTACCATCAGCGCTGAATGCTGGGGTTCGATGCTCATTGGTGTAAAGCCCGAAGTACACGGTCTTACAAATGATATCGTTTCATCCAAGGTTTATGATGTAAATTCAAAGTACCCCACTGTATTTCGCGTGATCAGCGAAAACTTGCCCGAGGCAACTCTTGCATCTTTCTCCAACTGGTCCCCAATAAACAGTGGTATTGTTGAATCTAATCTCAATGTTTATAAAGATAGCAGCTGGGACGGAGAGCTTACTGAGAGAATATGCGCTTACCTTAAGGAAAAAGGTGCGCCCACTTTCTTGTTCATACAGTTTGATGACGTAGACGGCGCAGGACACTGCCACGGTTATAGATCTGAAAAGTATCTTCAGCAGATCACACTTGAAGACGAATATATTGGCAAAATAATGGAGACTTACAAGGAGCTCAGCGCACTTGAGGATACCCTTTTCATTGTTACAGCTGACCACGGAGGATTTGGCGTTCATCACGGCGGCTCACATGTTGACGAAAAGTTCGTTATGTTTGCAGCATGCGGTAAGACTGTAAAACACGGTCAGATCGGTGAAATGGAGATTCGCGACACACCTGCGATCATACTCCACGCACTTGGACTTGATGATAAGAAACCGAAATCCTGGACTTCTCGCATTCCAGAAAACTTCTATGAGGGAATCGGTGCATCCGAAAGACCTCTTGGTGAATAAAATTTATAAGAAAAACCGTACCCACGATAGGTACGGTTTTTTGTTTGATTATCCGTTCGTTACTTCCCCGCTGCCTTCAAGCGAGATCTCATCCCCAAGATAAACAGGCTCGGGCTTGAATATGATATAGAAGAAATCCTTTACGCGCGCTGCAACCTCGCGGACTTCTCGCATAGACTGGCCGTAATACTGCCTGAGATCAGCAGGTACACCAATCGCTTCAACTCCAAGAGAGTCTGCTATGGCAAGGGCCCGGTAAAGGTGATATTTTTGTGTGACGATAATTACTTTGTCAGCGCCAAATATCTCGCGTGCACGATATATAGAATCGTATGTCGAGAATCCTGCATGATCCATAAAAATTCTGTCAACAGGTACGCCGTCATCAATCGCAAACGCTTTCATGGTATTGACTTCATCGTATTCCACCCGTCCGTGGTCTCCACTCATAAGTACAGTATCGGAATATCCCTTGTCATAAAGATCAATTCCGGTCAGGAGTCTGTCTTCAAGCATATGGCTGGGGGATCCGTCATCGCGAACTCCGGCACCGAGAATAATTATGCAGTCTGCATCGGAGAAACTAAACTCACCGTCTGACATAATTCTGTCGCTTGTAGATGCGATCATCCAAATGTTAACTGTGGTTAAAAGGAGTAGTGCTATAATTCCAATAATAATGATAAACCTAAATATTGACCTTAATATTGGATGTTTATATTGTTTCTTCGTCTTTTTCATCTTCAACAGTTTCTGTTACTTCTTTTACTTTCTTTGCTTTGTGCTTCTTAATAGATCTTTTAATTACGATCACAACTACTGCAATGATTACAGCCCAGATAAGAATATATGGGATCGAGCTAACAAACCAAACTGAGAAATCAGCAAGGTCATCGGAAATATCAACAAGTGTATCTGCAAAGCCCTCGGAAATGCGCTCACCAAGGGTCATGCGTTCTTCGTTCTTAACTTCCCTATATACCTCGGAAATGTCAAGAGTTACAGTGCAGTAGGAAATTAAATCATCATATTTACGAAGCTGGGATTTATAAGTCTCAAGCTTATATGTTACCTCGGAGATTCTTGACTGAAGCATGATAACATCATCCAGTTTGGTAGCCTTTTCAAGAATGTCAAGCAAAGCGTCGTATTCGGCCTGAAGCGCTTTGATACGGCTTTCTGTGTCAACGTAAGCGATTGTCACGTCAGTTGTATCTTCGGACTTGTGTGTAACACTTCCGAGAGTACAAACGTCTGACATGAATTTATCATAGGTTGACGCCGGCACACGTACTGTAATATAGGCATTTCTTGAATAATTGCTCTGATAAACACCACCGCCTCTTGATTCGGACGACTCAATGTAGCCCCCTGCAGAGAAAATGCAAGCCTCAAGAGAAGCAATAAACTCATCGTATGTCTTTGTCTGGAAGCTGATGTGAGCAGTCTTAATAATCTTTCTGTTTGAGAGATCATTAACGCCGGGGTTAGATACGCCCACCTCATCTTTGCCGCTGGTTGAAGAGTTCAAACCATATGACGGCATTTCCATTTCAGGAGCAGACTCGATCTTATCATAATAAGAATCTTCTGCTGCATACCCAAAATCGTTTGGCGCAGAATCTTTCATAGGCGCAGCACCACATGAAGTAAGTCCGAGAATAATTAAAGTTACCGCGAGAATAAGAGATAAAAACTTAATTTTCATAATGCCCTCCAAAGCCTTTTTCTTTTTAGACGTTTCGATTTTACTGTTAGTTCCAGCTTTTTGATAAAAAATTCAATTTTTACTGAAAATTCATTTTTCTTATCTGTTTGTTATTGGTGACATGCATTCTCAAAAGCGACATTATAGTACTTATATTGCCTAATATATTGGCGAATACAAATAAAATTTTGTTGGAAATGCCAATGCGAGTTTTATTAATGTTTATTGACTTTAGTTTGATAATGCGGTATAATTATTACAATTATACAATGCCGGATGAATATTGTTAACTACACTATTTAACCGAGTTTATACTATGATCAGGAGAATTATTATGAACAGAGTTTACAATTTCTCAGCAGGTCCCTCCATGCTTCCTTTGTCAGTTCTTGAAAAGGCTCAGGCAGAATTGGTTTGCTATGGCGAATCCGGAATGTCCGTTATGGAAATGAGCCATCGCTCTGCTGATTACGATGCAATTATAAAGAAGGCTGAGGCTGATCTTCGTGAAATTATGGAGATTCCCGATAACTACAAAGTTCTCTTCCTTCAGGGTGGCGCATCTACCCAGTTTGCTGCTGTTCCTCTCAATCTAATGAAGACTGGCAAGGCTGATTACATCCTTTCCGGCCAGTTCTCTACTAAGGCATTCAAGGAAGGTCAGAAATACGGTGACGCTGTTGCTGTTGCTTCCTCCAAGGACGTAAACTTCTCAAAGATTCCCGAAACAACTCGCGAATCCTTCCGTCCTGATGCTGACTTTGTTCACATTTGTTTCAATAACACTATTTATGGTACAAAGTTCAACTATATCCCCGACACTGGTGACATTCCTCTTGTTGCTGATATGTCATCCTGCATCATTTCCGAGCCTGTTGACGTTTCTAAGTTTGGCGTAATTTATGCCGGCGCACAGAAGAATATGGCTCCCGCAGGTCTTACTGTTGCTATCGTTCGCGAGGATCTCCTCGGCTGGACAAATCCCGCAACCCCCTCCATGCTTGACTGGAAGCTTATGGCTGACAATGATTCAATGTACAACACTCCCCCCTGCTATTCAATTTATATGGCCGGTCTTGTATATGAATGGATCAAGTCTATCGGCGGTCTTGGCGAAATGAAGAAGATGAATGAAAAGAAGGCTAATCTTCTCTATGACTACCTTGATTCTCAGGATTACTACATTGCCCCCGTTGAAAAGGAAAGCCGTTCTATGATGAACGTTACTTTCGTTACAGGTAATGAAGATCTTGACAAGAAGTTTGCTAAAGAAGCTGCAGCCGCTGGTCTTAAGAATCTTAAAGGTCACCGTTCCGTTGGTGGTATGAGAGCATCTATATACAACGCTATGCCTTATGAAGGTGTAGAAGCTCTTGTTGCTTTCATGAAAGATTTTGCTGAAAGGAATCCTAAGTAAGATGGCTTTCAAAAAGTATTTTACACTAAGCTATGATGATGGTGTTCATGCTGACAAGCGCTTTCTTGAGATAATTAACGCATATGGTCTAAAATGCACTTTTAATTTAAATTCAGGGTTAATGCCTGAGGAAGACGTTTCAACTTGGTATGTTTGTAGAAACCATATCAAAGAGCTCTATGCTGGCCACGAGATAGCAACCCACGGACACACTCATCCTTGGTACAATAAGCTTTCTAGGAAAGAAATTGAACTGGACATTAAGACTGATATTGACGAACTTTCCAGACTTGCCGGTTATCCTGTTCTTGGTCACGCGTACCCGTATGGTGCTTGGAGTGATGATACACTTGAAGTTTTCGGCGAAAACGGTATTCGTTATGCCAGAACTGTCAAGAGTACCCATTCATTCGATTTACCGACTAAACAGTTACTCCTTGACCCAACCTGCCATCACAGTGACCCTAAGGTATTCTCGCTCCTTGATGAGTTTATAAATGCTGAACCGGCAGAAAGCGATATGCTCTTCTATCTTTGGGGACATTCTTATGAGTTTAACAAGGGTGAAGAGATGAACTCTTGGGAACATATCGAAAAGATATGCAAGATGATCTCCGGAAAGAACGATATTGTTTACTGCACAAACATGGAATTCTTTGACCGCAACAAATAATAATTACGAGGACTATAATAATGAAACAGATTAAATTACTTAATAAAATAGCTCCTGTTGGTACAAACCGTTTTGACAAGAGCGAATTTGAAGTATCCACAGCATTTGACACACCCGAAGCAATTATGGTTCGTTCTGCGTCTATGCACGAGATGGAATTCAACCCTGAGCTCAAGGCGATTGCTCGCTGCGGCGCAGGTGTTAACAATATCCCTCTCGACAAGTGCGCTGATCAGGGTATCGTTGTATTCAACACACCCGGTGCTAATGCAAACGGTGTTAAAGAGCTCGCTATTGCTGCTCTGCTCCTTGCTTCCCGTAACATTATAGGCGGCGTTGAATGGGCTAACACTCTCACAACAGACGTTGCAAAGTCCGTTGAAGCCGGCAAGAGCGCTTTTGGCGGCTGTGAGCTCAAGGGCAAGACTCTTGGCGTAATAGGCCTCGGCGCAATCGGTGGTATCGTTGCAAACGCTGCAAAATCTCTTGGTATGACAGTTGTTGGTTGCGACCCTTACATTACTGTTGACGCCGCTTGGGGTCTTTCCAGTTCAATTAAAAAGGCTGCAACATATGAAGAGATCTACGAAATGTGCGATTATATCACACTTCACGTTCCTGCAACAAAAGATACAAAGAACATGATCAACGCAGGTACCATCGCTCACATGAAGCAGGGTGTAAAGATCATTAACCTTTCAAGAGCTGACCTTGTTTGCGCTTCAGATATTAAAGCAGCAATTGCTGACGGTCACGTTTCCGCATACGTAACAGACTTCCCTACTGAAGAAACAATCAACACTCCCGGCATCGTTACGATTCCTCACCTTGGCGCTTCTACAGGAGAATCTGAAGACAACTGCGCTATTATGGCTGCTGACCAGCTTATCGAATATCTCACAACAGGTAACATTAAGAATAGCGTGAACTACCCTGCTATCTCAATGCCTAAGACAGATGCTAATAGAATCGTTATTCTTCACAAGAACATTCCCAATATGATCTCTCACGTTACAAGCACACTTGCTGCTCAGAACATCAATATTGAGAACATGGCAAACCGCTCCAAGGGCGACTATGCTTGCACACTCATTGATACTTATACAGACGTCACTAAAGAAGTATTCGCTGCAATGAAGAGCATGGACGGTATTATCAGAGTATTCTGCCTTGACTAATTTAACAAAAATAAAACCGCACCTTACGATGAAGTAAAGTGCGGTTGTTTTTTATTCTGTAATCTTTCTCATTTCGAGGTAATATCTCTTGCTTTCGGCTTCTCCCATTGAAAATGTCTTTCTGGGAAGAGCGCCGTAATTTTCTACATATGGGAACAATTCTGCTTTGTCCATTCCGTCAAAGAGGAATCCAACAGTGTCAGGCGAATCTGAAAGTTTTTCGAGAGACTCTTCTCCATGAATATAGTCGCAAATAACACCCGGGTGATTAACAATATAGTCATCAATGAAATTCTGGAGTGTACCGACAGTTAGCGCGTGGGAGGGATTGGTAAAATACAGCTCTCTTTTTGTACCATTTGCAACCAGAGTAACGCCCTGTTTGTCACCCGTAAGACTTGTAATTGATTCGAGACATGATATAAAATTGTTGATATCACAGTTCTTAACAATTCTGTAAATAGGTTCAAACACCAAAGACTCATCAGAAAGCGCTGTGAGCTCACAGAGGGCGTATCTTGCCGGGTGGTTCATTTCCGCGCCCTGAGACTTAAGGCTCTCCCAGTGAGCTTTAGCAGCCGCGAGAGAGTGGTTACCGTCGCCCATAGCGTACTTAAGTTCTTTATCGGAAGATTCGTATTCAACAATTTTGCTTATTATCGAGTCAAGGTTTTCTCCGTCAAAGAAATATCCCTGAATATGACCGCCTCCAAGCATTAAATCAAAATCGTAGATCGGTTTTGCTGATTTGGTTATCTGCTCTGCTGCATCGAAAAGACCAACTTGTTCGTCTACCAGTATAAGAATATGCGGCAGCTCAACTGTGGCCTCCGCTCTTATCTTTGATCTCGGAGGTATACGCTCTATTACAGTTGCTTCTGTTGCTCGTACGGCAGATTTTGAGCCTTTTTCATAATTATATGCCTCAAGGTCGATCTTCCCAACTAAGCCGTGTCTGACGGAGCCATTCGGAAGTGTACGCTTAACGTAAATAATACCGTTCAAGCACTGCATAGAATCAGCGTCGAAATTGCTCATAGACTTTTTAATCGTGTTGCTATGAGCTGATTCAAAGTCCGTTTCGAGATAAGCTTCAGGCATTATGTAATTATATGCAGATGGTAACTCTCCAACAAGTTCTCGACATTTTTCCCAGTATTCCGGTTCAGAAGTAAATTGATCGCAAGCAATAACCGCCCACTTTTTCATAAGCTCCGGGTTATCCGCAAACTTGGGCAGTAAAATATCAGCGGGCGAGAAAATGGTGTTTGACTTTATCATGGACTATAAAACCTCGCTTTGGAATTTCATGTATATATTATATATTCCAAGCCCGAATATGTCAATATTGCCTTGTATTAAATATTAGAAAGATGATTATTTAAACATAAACACATATTGACAAAATCATCTAAATTTCATATAATGTAGTGTGGACAATTAAAATACTAGAGGTTAAGCAAAAGTGGACTCAAATATCAAAGTTTTAAAATTCGGCGGCAGTTCCCTTGCCGATGCTGAGCAGTTCAGAAAAGTAAAAAACATAGTTATGGCGGATGAGCGTAGAATCTACGTTATTCCCTCTGCTCCCGGCAAAAGATTTTCCGGTGACACAAAAGTCACTGATATGCTTTACGAATGTTATAATGTTGCCGAATCCGGTGGCGATATAGACGAAATTTTCTCAAAGGTATGTGATAGATACAATTCCATTATTGAGGGGTTGGGAATAGATCTTGACCTTTCCCTGGAGTATCAGCACATTAAGTGGGCGATTCTGCATCACGCAGGTCGAGACTATGCGGCCAGCCGTGGTGAATATCTCAACGGAATTATTCTCGCAAAATTCCTGGATTATGATTTTATCGATCCTTCAACTTATATAAAATTCTTTGACAACGGTACATTCGACTCTGAAATTACCAACACACTTCTGTCAACAGAACTCAAGAAGCATAAGAACGGCGTAATCCCCGGTTTCTACGGCTCTATGCCCAACGGTACTATCAGAACTTTCTCGCGTGGCGGTAGCGATATTACAGGTTCTATCGTAGCTCGTGCAGCTCTTGCTGATATTTATGAAAACTGGACCGACGTTAGCGGTTTCCTTTCTGCTGACCCGAGAATCGTCGACAACCCCAAGGGAATTAGCTTTATCACCTATCGCGAGCTCAGAGAGCTTTCCTATATGGGTGCCGGTGTGCTTCACGAGGATGCCATATTCCCTGTTCGTTTTGCCGGAATTCCGATAAATATCAGAAATACTAACGCACCTGAAGATACCGGAACAATGATCGTTCCCTGCACTGATGTGTTCGATTCTGAAACTGTTATCACAGGTATTGCAGGCAAAAAAGGCTTCAGCGTTATTACTATTGAAAAGGCAATGATGAACTCCGAAAAGGGCTTTGGCAGAAAAGTTCTCGAAGCTATCGAAAAAGAGGGCCTTTCATTTGAGCATCTCCCTTCAGGTATTGACACAATGTGCGTTGTTCTTCATACGGAGGAGATCAACACCTGCCGTGACAGACTCAAGAACAGAATTTGTGCTTCAGTTGAGCCAGACAGCATTTCAATTGAAGACGGTCTTGCACTTATCGCTGTAGTTGGACGCAGCATGGTTAAAGCTAAGGGTACTGCAGTAAGAGTATTTAAGGCTGTAGCTGATTCCGAAATCAACATTCGTATGATCGATCAGGGTTCCTCCGAGCTTAACATCATTATCGGTGTTGACGAAAAAGATTTTGAAAAAGCAACAAACGCAATTTATCACGAATTTGTTAAATAAAAAAGAGAGGTTTAATACCTCTCTTTAATACTTAATCAGATCATTTCTCGGGGAATACGTGGATAGGAAGCTCTGTACCGCCGATAACGTGGAAGTGGAGATGGAAAACTGTCTGACCTGCATCCTTTCCGCAGTTGGAAATTACGCGATATCCATTCTCTGCTCCGCCAAGCTTTGCGATTTCGGGAATTGACTCGAAAATCTTTGAGACATATACGCTGTTCTCTTCTGTTATCTCATCCATAGATGCGATGTGCTTCTTGGGAATAACAAGGATATGGCAAGGTGCCTCGGGGTTAATATCCTTAAACGCATATATCCATTCGTTTTCGAAAATCTTCGCAGACGGAATTTCTCCGGCAATAATCTTACAAAAAATGCAATCCATAATAAGACTCCTTTAAATGGTTTTTTATCTACAGTAATTTTACCACAATTAATCATAAAAATCAAGGACAAATAAAATGTACAAAGTATTTGATATACATACACACACCTACCCTGAAGCTATTGCCGAGAAAGCTTGTATAAATCTTGGGAAATTCTACGATTTCATCTGCCAAGGTCAAGGCACATACTCTCATCTTGAATCTCAGGCTCAAGAGAACAATGTCGGCGGATATCTACTGTTCTCTGTTGCTACAAATCCACACCAAGTTGAAAAAGTCAACACGTCAATTGCTAACCTCGCAGAGCTGTCACGTTCACACGGTTTTCTCTCTGTTGGATTTGCGGGAATGCATCAGGATTTCCCGAATTTTGAAGCGGAAATCATTCGCTGTGAAGATCTTGGATTAAAGGGAGTTAAAATTCACCCCGATATTCAGGGTGTCGATATAAACGACCGGCGTCTGCTTCCCCTTTATGATATACTTCAGTCAAAGGATATGCCCCTTTATCTTCATATGGGCGATGACAGACCGCAGTATCAGTTCTCCACTGCTGAAAAGCTGATAGACGTTCTTAATAATTTTCCCAAACTACGAGTTGTCGCAGCGCATTTAGGCGGACACAGAGTATGGGATCACGCTGTTCCTCTTCTTGCAGGTAGAGAGAACGTTATGTATGACACTTCAAGCGCATTATGGGCAATGACTGCTGATTATGCGGGCGAAGTTATAAAAAAGCTCGGCGCGGAAAATGTAATGTTCGGAACAGACTACCCTGTAAAGAATACAAAAGAAGAGCTTGACCGATTCTTCGCAATTGATTTGACTGACAAGCAGCGCGAGGACATACTTTGGAACAACGCTATAAGATTCTTAAGAATTGAGGAATAAGCTGTGTTTGCGAACTATTCAATATGGGATAAACTTCGCGAGAGTAATAAGCCGATATTTCTCTATGGAACAGGAAACGGCGGAGACAAAATTATTTCCGCTCTGGAGCGCTCTGGAGCCTCTCTAACGGGAGTTTTCGCTTCCGACGGATTTGTACGCGACAGATACTTCCACGGCTTTAAGGTGCGTTCCTACAGCGATGTTGTTGCCGATTATGGTGATGACATAATTGTACTTCTTGCCTTTGGCACAACTCTTGAATCTGTAATAGCCTTCATTAGAGAACTTGACTCACGCCACGAGCTTATCATTCCGGACGTTCCCTTATACGGTGGAGATGTATTTGACTTTGAGTATTTTGCTTCTCATCGCGATATATTAGAGAAAACTCTGTCCCTACTTGCTGATGAGAAATCAAAGCAGATATTTGAAGATGCAGTCAATTTCAGGCTTACAGGAAAACTCGAATATTTAAATATCACTGACGATTGGCAAAAATCTCTAACAGAACTTCTCGGCGGACAAATTATCAATACCGCATTAGACGGTGGTGCGTTCAAAGGAGACAGTACGCAGGAATTTTTGGATGCACTCGAGATGCAGAAAATATACGCTGTAGAAGCAGACCCCAAAACCTTTGTAAAGCTTTCAGATTTCGCCAAAAGTGTTGAATCGGCAGATGTTATTCCGATTCACGCAGCACTCTGGCACGAAGACGGAGAACTTGAATACATCTCATCCGGAAGTCGCGGTTCAGGTGAATCCGGTGCAAATAAGAGAGCAAAACAAACAACTATCCCTTGCCGCACGATTGATTCTATCGTTGGTAAGGAAAGCATCGACCTTATTAAGCTTGATGTTGAAGGGGCTGAGCAATTCGCAATAGACGGTGCTGTCAACACGATTGAAAGATGTCAGCCCAACATGATCGTTTCGCTGTATCATAAGACTGACGATCTGTTTGAGTTTGTTAACCGTATTGCAAAGCTTCTCCCCGACCACAAGCTGTATCTGCGAAGGATTCCCTGTATCCCTTTCTGGGACTTAAATCTTTACGCTGTCAGAACATAAAATAAAGCACTTGATATTGTGTCAAGTGCTTTTCTTTATTATTGAGCCTTTTCTACTGAAGTAATGATCGCAGTAACAGCAAGGTATTTACTGTAGATTTCGATCTCTTTATTTGCTCCGATGTATGTGTTGCCGTTCAGAAGAAAACGTCCTTCGGCGTCGATTCTACCTTTTACATTTGCGCTAACCTCAACGTCAACACGATAGAGATCTCCGGTTGCGTTATTCTGTGCAATGACTACGTCACCGTTTGGCATCTGATATTCTTTCTCGGCATCATTTACCGTAATTCCCTCTCGAATTGTACCAAACAGTGTGTTTACATCCTTTAGATAGAAGTTTGTGTTTGGCTCGAAATAGTTTTTGGCAGATGTATCTTTGATGTCGAGAACTTTGAAAGTAACAACATAATCTTCGAGAGCGACCTGCTCACCAACGTCAGAAATGCTGTTAACGTACATTCTTACGCCAATTGCAACAACGCAAACAACAAGAGCAATGATGATAAATATATCAAGAGCGCCGATTCGCGTCTTTTTTACTTTATTTGTATCCATGTTACCTCCAATTAATCATTGACACGAAAATAGTAGTTTGTAAGATTATTTGCACCAAAAACATCAATTGATTCTGTTATTACCTTGATGTTCATTATTCCATTATAATAGTGGGCCTCTGATACAACGATACCCGTTTCGACCGATATCTCGAATACGCTCTTTGCAGATTTGCCGTTGTCAACGATTTCGAGATACAGACTTTTTTTGTCACCTGATAAAACAAATTGCGAATTGTACTTTTCAGCCAGAGCAATTGCGTCATCCAGAGAAGTAATACCGATCTCCGAATACATTTCAGATCCATCTGAGATTGTCTTATAATTGTAAATATCAGATTTGATGTATAGGTATTCCCCGTCAAATGCTATAGTGCTTGAGGGGGATTCAATCTTATATAGCTTATCTTTTCTTGTTAACGTATACTCCGCATTAAACTTATCATCACCGTGATACGTTTCCACGCTTAATTTTCGCACATAAGAATTACGAATGTTAATAGATTCAAGAACATCAAGCGGGTTAAGATAATACACATCACCTATTAGCGCATCGGTATTATCAGATATTTCCGGAACATAGGTGGGGTCGGCGATATTACCTCCAGCAGGGTCATCACTGCTGTAAAACAATCCTAATATTGTGCCGAAATTCAAGTAAATTATTACAGCAAGAATCGCGAGGGCTATTCCACAGGCTGCAATAATAAATATTACTTTAACGTTTGCATCTTTTAGATTGAGCTTAACATTTTTCATTATGTTTATTTGTTGTTTATTTCAGATTCAGAACTATCCTTCGCCTCTGATTGATCAGGTTTAGCTCTGTTGTGAAGTTCTATCTTTTTTGCCTTTGCGGGATCAAGTTCGTGCATATACTCGTCAACAGTCATGTCGTCGGTTGTAAGACCTGAGTGGCGTCTGCCATATGGATTCTTCATTATTGCAACGTTTACGACGAGAATGATTACGGCAATAATAGCAATCGCAATAGATTTGATTACTTTTGTTGAATCACTCATAAGATCGGTACAGAATACTGCAACAAGGCCAAGTATACCGCAAATAGCATAAAGGATCTTAACGGATTCCTTTTGCGTGAATCCCATATCAATAAGCTTGTGGTGAATATGGTCACGGTCGGGAGAAAAGGGGCTCTTACCCTTGATGAGTCTGCGGATGATTGCTGACAATGCATCAAACAAAGGAAGGGCGAAAATTGCAAGTGGAACGATGAATGAAAGCACAGCGTGGAGCTTAAACACGCCCTGAATCGAAAGAACAGCCAGGGTGTAACCTAAGAACAGCGCTCCGGTGTCTCCCATGAAGATTCTTGCAGGATTAGAGTTGAACGGTAAGAATCCAAGACAAGAACCTAAAAGGATCGTGCAGATCAAGGTGCTCACAATATCACCGTGAAGAAGCACTACACAAAGAAGTGACATAGCAGATATAGCTGAAACACCGCATGCAAGGCCGTCAAGACCGTCGATGAAATTAATTGCGTTGGTAAGGCCGACGATCCAAAGAATAGTAAGAGGGATACTGAACACTCCAAGAGGAATGTATCCGCCAATATTTACGTGCTCGATAACATTTCCGTTAAATACAGCAAATCCGGCAACCATCAACTGAATCAGTAGCTTGATCCAAGCGTTGAGGCGAAAAATGTCATCAATAATACCGATGATAACAAGAACCGCGCCGCCGATCAATATTGTTGCAAGCTGACTGTCGATATCACAGAAAAGAACTGTCGTAATTAAAAAGCTTAAGTAAATAGCCAATCCACCAATACGCGGAATCGGTTTGCTGTGGACTCTTCTGTTATCCAGCGGAACATCAACAGCATCAATTTTAAAGGCAAGTACTCTTACAGCAGGTGTCATGGAATATGCCAGAAGCGCTGCACAAATAAAAGCGACTATGCCATAAACAAGTTGTATCATTTTGTTGAATCTCCAAAAAAGATAAAATTATTGGACTTTGTTGATTTTAATACAGTAGCCTATGCCATACATTTCCGGAAAAACAACACTGTATTTTTGTCCTACTCTCATTTCACAACCGTCGATAGTAAAAGCACGATCCGACTCAACGGCGTCAGCTTCTATGGTAACATATATTGTTACTTTACCGTCAACAACAGCTACCTTCTCTTTTCCCTCGGTGTAATCAAAAGTTATTACTTCATAAGGTACACTCTGTACACCGACAACATTGCCAAGATTCTTTCTTTCGATAGCATCCTGAACAGCTTGTCCGTTATCAATCATTCCGTCGAACCTGTCGTCAACATCCTGAAGTTCTATTACGTACTGAATTTTTGAAACAGTGGTTTGAGGCTGCGCTGTAGTTGCGTCCCTGCCGATGAACACACCTGCAAGTATGACTGCTGCAGCAATAATAATCAAAATAATTATTACATCAACAAAATTGAACTTGAATTTTTTGTTATTCATTTACTTCTCCTTTGTTTTTGTTTCGATATCGTCTGATATTAGTTTTAAACTCTTCAGATCTGCTTTCAAAATCAACATTATAGTTTGTATTATCAGCATGGGCTGTCATCTCCGTCGGCGAGGCAATAAGACTTCTTCCACATCTGACATAAGCCATAGAAAGTCCGCAAACGAGCCAGAATATAAGATACACACGATAGTTATACCAGGAATAGTCCGTCATTCCTTGAACCAGGACAGCTAAGACTCCGCACAGAGGGCCTACTGTTGAAATTCTGAGCTGTGTTTTGCCGTGCTTAACCTTATCGCTATTGCCAAGATTATAGCCGTCAGAAGTAAACCTGAGCATCTTCTCAGATATATCGGGAGTCTTGAGCATTGAATTGCCGCTTAGATCCTTAAAGAGAGTGAATGCAGCCTGATAAAAGATAAAGAGAAATACAACAAATGCAAGTATTCCGAAGATACCAAGCTCAAGGAAAATTTGAAGATATAAGTTGTGAGAATGTGGCGCAGCTTCAATGCCCATATAAGTGTACAAAGGATATACAAGATCCCACGCACCTTCGCCTACACCAATTCCGGATACGATATTGTCTTCGATCATATTGACCGAGGCTCTCCAAATATATACTCTGTATGATGTGGAGGAGTCGGCCATATTTCCTATACTTGTAAACCTGGAAATAATGGATTCAGGAAGAATGGATGAAAGGATCGGGAGCGATGCAAGTCCTGCAATAAGAAGCCATACAGATCTTCTGTGCCACATAAAGAGGAAAGCAACAGCTGCTACCATAAGAGCAAGCCAAGCTCCGCGGCTCCATGTAAATATCAGACACACACCGAGGACACCCATACAGAATATTGCAGGAATGCGTCTAAGTCCTTCTCCTCTGCCAATGATCATAGAAGCAACTATTGGGATAATAAGAATCAGATATTCGCCGAAAACGTTTGGATTTCCAAATGTTCCGACTGCTCTGCCTGTAATACCTGCGAACATCTCACTATCAACCCAAGCGGCAGAGGAATAACCCAATCCAAATACATACATGAATATGCCAACAGCCGCCGCTGCGGTCGCGGATAATACACAGGAAACAGCACATCTTGCAAGCCATTCTCTGCTCGAAATAAGCTGAGATACAAGGAAATACCCCACAATAAGACAAGTCATAAGAAGCGCCGGCTTAATTGATGAATTTGAGAATGAAATCAATCCACCGGAAAGAAGAATCAAAGCGAACACAATGACAACAATGTCAACAGGTTCGAGTTTGAATACTCTCTTGCCTCTGAAAAGCTTAATAAGATAGCAAAGAGTTGTATACGCAACAAGTCCTGCCAGCGCCATAGTGGGAAACCACGGAACAAGCACGAAAAGTGTGAGAACTCCGATCTCGGGTCTAATTAGGATCAAATACAGCACCAATACAGCTGCAATGGCTCCCAGGATGTAGATCGGAGATACCCAATAGGAAATAATCCCACAAAGGATACCAATCACAAACGCAACATTCATTCTGCCGGTCTGCTCAGAATACTGTCTTAACTTTTCATCAGAATAGCCTGTAACAGCAAGTATTGTTTTTCCAAAGAAAGATGATACAAGTCCTTCTGCCAGGTTCTTCTTTGACATTACAAGGGGAATCGCAGCGAATATTACTATTCCTGACACAAGGATGTCAAAGTCATCCAACATATTAGCCAGCATATCATTAGATAAATTCAGAATCAGGTTAATGATTGCGGTGTATACGCCAAATGATACGAGAAAGGCACCGTAGACCTTGAGACGGCATCTCAAGAAATAGCTCATCAGAGATTTCGTCATATTAACTAAAAAGCTGTTTTCAACTCTTCTGCATATTCCGTATCTTAGTTCGGAAAAATATGAGGAAAGCGAGCCTGCACCTTTTTTCTCGACTCCTTCTGACGAACTCATATTAGCATTATAGCGAGAAAAGATATAGCCGAACAACCCATTCTTAATAAGTGAGTATATATATGACGTGAATCTATCTAAACAGGACAGAATTAAGCTTCCTCTGAAAAGAGAAAGCAGAAAGCCCCGGCTTTTATTTTTGCCCGGTGTCGCCATATAGTTTTACCTCCATCATTTATTTAAGGAAGCGATTGATACCAGATCAGACTCTTGAAGCTTTATTCAGCTCCGCTAACAGTTCTGATGTATTTCCGAGATATACTCTTTCGATAAAATCGCGTGTTGCAAAATCAAGATAATCTTTTCGTGAGATAAGCGGTTTGCAACAATTAGAACGTCCAATTTTCTCTATTGAAACATAGCCTTTTGACTGAAGTCGAGTTATAAGCGTAAGAACGGTAGTCAGCTTAAGACGGGAGATTTCATCAAAATGCTTGATAATATTCCCTGCTGATATATATTTCTCTCCATCTTCAAATAATGACCAGATGGCCTGCATAACCTCGAGTTCACTGTCAGGAAGCTTTATAAAATCAGTATTTGACATGATTGCTCCTAAAGATCAGTATATCCATATTATACCTATAATTCACACACAAGTCAAGGTATTAGGGTACTTTTCTCTACGTTTGAAGTACAAAACACCCGAATAAGTATATTTTTTCCTTTAGCTTTGTGCAATACTTGACACAGGGCTATAATAATGATATAATTACTGAATGTAAATATTTATCTGCCAGTCACTTTGAAAGGACTACATATTATGGTATATATTCCTGAGAACTATAAGCCACGCCTCTCTGTTTACGAGACTCAGCGTGCTATTGATTATATCAAGCGCACTTTTCAGATGAATCTCGCCATTGAGCTTAACCTGAAGAGAGTGTCAGCTCCTCTGTTTGTTCGCGAAGACTCCGGTCTCAACGACAACCTGAGTGGTGTTGAGCGTCCTGTTGGTTTCTTTGTGCCTGCAGTTGGTGAAGAGGCACAGGTTGTTCACTCCCTTGCTAAATGGAAAAGACTTGCGCTAAAAAAGTACGAGTTTCACGTTGGTAAGGGTCTTTACACAGACATGAACGCTATAAGACGCGATGAAGATCTTGACAATATTCACTCGATTTACGTTGACCAGTGGGACTGGGAAAAGGTTATAGACAAGAGCATGAGAAATGTCGACTACTTAAAGCAAGTAGTCAAGAAAATTATATCTGCCGTTGTTGCCACAAACAATGCGTTAAGATATGAATTCCCTGAGCTTGAGTGTCATATTTATCCCGAGGTTTCTTTTGTTACATCACAGGAACTTGAGGATATGTACCCAGATCTCACACCTAAGGAACGGGAGAACGCTTATGTGAAAGAACATCCCACAACGTTCCTTATGCAGATTGGCGGCACACTCAAGAGCGGCAACAAGCATGACGGTCGCGCTCCCGACTATGACGACTGGGAGCTGAACGGCGACATTCTTATTTGGAACGAGCTTCTGGGCTCCGCTTTTGAAATTTCTTCTATGGGTATTCGTGTTGATGCCGAATCGCTGAAGCGTCAGCTTAAGATCGCAAACTGCGAGGATCGCGCAGAGCTTCCCTTCCACAAAATGCTTCTTAATGATGAGCTTCCTCTTACCATTGGCGGCGGTATCGGTCAGTCAAGACTTTGTATGCTGATGATGCAGTCTGCTCACATTGGTGAAGTTCAGGCGTCGATTTGGGATGATGAGACGATCAGAGTTTGTGAGAATGCGGGAATTATGCTTTTGTAATGGTAAACATCCTCTATTATGAAAAAAGTATCATTATTCTTACTTTTAGCTATTTTACTTACTTCCTGTTCAAGAAATCCTGACTTTGTAACCTCATCATATACATTATCTAATCCTCATAGTAGCCATATTTTCATCTATGATCTTGATTCTGAAGAGTTAATAACATATTCCTGTGATAATACTGATAAGGTATTTCCTGCAAGTATAACAAAACTTCTTACTGCATTGTCGGCACTCGATATTCTTTCTGCTGACACGATAATTACTCCCGGTGATGAAGTGTATCTGCCTGCTGCCGGCTCATCTTCGGCGTATATCAGACCTTATCATCAGCTTTCACTTGAGATGCTCATTGAGGCCATGATGATTCCTTCCGGAAACGATGCAGCATATGCCATTGCGGCAGCTTGTGGTAAGGAATTAGCGGATGATTCGGTTGAATACAATGAGGCGATAGAAGTTTTCGTAGAGTATATGAACGCGTATGCTGCAAATATTGGATGTACAAACAGTAATTTCACATCTCCTGACGGCTTCTCAGGGAGCGACCATTATTCCACGTTGGCTGATATGGCAATTATTGCTAAAGAAGCAACAAGCAATGATATAATAATGAAATACGCCGGATTATCTTCAGTTGACGTAACATATGCAAGCGGGCATATAAACACTTGGACTAACACTAACGAAATGCTCGATCCAAACTCCAAGTATTATAACGATCATGTCTGCGGCTTGAAAACAGGTAGTTTATCGAAAAATTTTTCACTCATAACAATTTTTGATGACGGTGACACCAGATTATTAATCGGAACATTTGGATCGAAAACTGACGAGGGCCGCTATATTGATACCCAAAATATTATTTTTAATGAATGTAATTAACAACATATAACAAAAAACGCTCGGAAATCCGGGCGTTTTTCTTTTATTTATTTTGCAACGATATTAATGATCTTGCCGGGAATGTAGATTTCCTTTACGATCTGCTTTCCTTCAAGTGCCTGCTGTACTCTTTCGTCTGCCTTTGCAACAGCAAGTGCTTCGTCCTGAGTCATATCCACATTGATCCAAACAGTAGCCTTGAGTTTGCCGCAGATCTGAACTGCGATCTCAATTTCGCTGTCTTTGGTTTTTGCTTCGTCGTATGTGGGCCATTCAGCGAGAGACATGAAGCCTTCGCCGCCAAGCTGCTGCCAGATCTCTTCGCAAAGGTGAGGTGCGAAGGGGCAAAGAAGCTTTGCAAATGTCTTAAGCTCGTCACAAGTAATGGAACCTACTTCGTAAATATCGTTAAGCAGAGTCATCATAGCAGCGATTGCTGTGTTGAACTTCATTTCTTCGATATCTGAGGTTACCTTCTTGATGGTCTTGTGGAACGCGCTTTCAAGCTTCTGTGTTACACCGGTTCCCTTTGCCATATCCATAAGGTTAGCGACTCTGTCAAGGAATCTCTTGCATCCCTTAACGCTGTTTTCGCTCCAAGGTGTTGCAGATGCGTAATCACCCATAAAGAGTACGTAAACACGGAGTACGTCAGCACCAAACTCGTTTACAACGTCGAGAGGGTCAACAACGTTACCCTTGGATTTACTCATCTTATCTCCGTCAGGACCGAGGATGAGTCCCTGAGCAGTACGCTTTGCATAAGGTTCATCAACGGGGACAGCACCGATATCATAGAGGAAGTGATGCCAGAAGCGGGAGTAGATCATGTGACGTGTTACATGCTCCATACCACCGTTGTACCAGTCTACAGGCATCCAGTACTTAAGAGCCTCTTCAGATGCGAGAGCAGTATCATTGTTCGGATCGCAGTAACGGAGGAAGTACCAGGAAGAGCCCGCCCACTGAGGCATTGTGTCAGTTTCACGCTTAGCAGGACCACCACACTTGGGGCAAGTGCAATTTACGAAGGATTCAACCTTTGCGAGAGGGCTTTCGCCGCCTTCACCGGGCTCGAAGTTTTCCATATCGGGCAGTCTGAGAGGAAGCTCCTCATAAGGAACGCCTACCATGCCGCACTTTTCACAATGTACGATCGGAATGGGCTCGCCCCAATATCTCTGGCGGTTGAATGCCCAGTCCTTCATCTTGTACTGGATACCCTTTTCTCCGATTCCCTTTTCGGTAAGATATTCAAGCATCTTTGCGATAGCTTCTTTCTTGGTAGCAATACCATTGAGGAAGCCGGAATTAACCATTTCGCCATCTCCAACGTATGCTTCCTTGGAAATGTCACCGCCCTTGATTACTTCGATAATCTCAATGCCAAACTTCTTTGCAAAGTCATAGTCGCGGTCATCGTGTGCAGGAACGGCCATAATTGCGCCTGTGCCATATCCCATCATTACGTAGTCAGAGATATAGATCGGGATTTCCTTACCGGTTGCGGGGTTGATGGCTGCAATGCCATCGATGCAAACGCCTGTCTTATCCTTTACAAGCTGTGTTCTCTCGAACTCTGTCTTCTTCGCGCATTCTTCCTTGTATGCATCAAGAGCGTCAATGTTACCTATAATATCACGATACTTTTCAATAATAGGATGCTCGGGCGCGATAACCATAAATGTTGCGCCGAACATAGTATCGCAACGAGTTGTGTAGATGCGGAGGGTTTCATCGCAGTTTGTGAGAGCGAAGTTTACAAAAGCACCCTCGGAACGACCAATCCAGTTCTGCTGCTGAAGCTTTACGTTAGGAAGGTAATCAACCTTCTCAAGGCCCTGGAGAAGCTTGTCTGCATATTCGGTGATGCGGAGATACCAAACATCCTTGGACTTCTGTATAATATCGCTGTGGCAAATATCGCACTTACCGCCCTGGGAGTCTTCATTAGAAAGAACTACCTTGCAGTGTGGACAATAGTTAACAAGGGTTGTTGCGCGGAATACAAGACCTTCGTCAAACATCTTTCTGAAGATCCACTGTGTCCACTTGTAGTATCCTTCTTCAGTTGTGTCGATAACTCTTGACCAGTCGAAGGAGAAACCAACTCTCTTGAGCTGATTTGTGAAGTTTGCTATATTGTTGTCAGTAACAATACGAGGGTGTGTGTTAGTCTTGATTGCGTAGTTTTCTGTGGGGAGGCCGTATGCATCAAAACCAATGGGGAAAAGAACGTTGTAGCCTTCCATTCTTCTCTTTCTCGATATAACCTCAAGTCCTGAGTAAGCCTTGATATGACCAACGTGCATACCTGCTCCACTGGGATAAGGGAATTCTACAAGTCCGTAGAACTTCGGTTTGGAATAGTCCTCAGTAGCCTTGAAAATACCGGCTTCGTCCCATTTATCCTGCCACTTCTTTTCAATGTTTGTAAAATCGTATCTCATAAGTAAAGTCCTTTTATAATAAACAAATTAGTCTTCGGTAATAAGTGTGGAAATATCCTGCTCTGTTGTACCTTGATACAGCTTTTCGAGGTTGTAGAATTCTCTTGATTCGCCAGTAAATACGTGAACAATAACAGAGCCGAAGTCCTCAAGTACCCAAACTCCGCTGTCAGCACCCTCAAGATGGAGAGGGGCTATGCCGTAATTACCAAGTTTGTATTCAACTTCATCAACAAGTGACCGCACCTGCGTACGAGAAGTACCGGTGCAGATTACGAAATAATCAGCAATCACAGTCTGCTTTTCAACGTGAAGAAGCTTAATATCGCGAGCCTTCTTTGAGTCAAGAATAGCAACAACGAACTGAGCGAGCTTTTCGGAGTCCTCGAGCATTTCGGGGGTAAGTCCGTCTTCAAAAGGAAGCTTAATAGTATTTTCCATATGTCCTCCTGATTACTTATTTAAGCTTGGAATATCAATAGAGTCTTTGTTAATATCATCCGCGTTATATACTCCGTCGAGAATATCCTCTGGGTCGCCGAAATATACATTACAAGCTTCTGTGGAAGCTAAGTTACAGAACAGTTTGCTCTTATCAAAGATTGAGTCTGTTATCTCTGCGTAATAAATATTGAAGTACTGGTTGATAACATTGAGAGTCGCCTCTCTGTTTGTTACATAGAAGCTACCGGCCATATTACCGGGAATTGTTGTCATGTTGATGCTTTCAAGATCAACGTTAACAAGGTGTTTTGCAAAGTATATAATGTCGGAAACCGACATATCTGTATACACATTCTTGAATACTTCTGTTGCCATATTGCTAATAGCAGGAACATCAAGATTCTTAATTACCGCTTTGACCTGATTGAACATAGCGGTCAAGAAAATCTTTTGAGCATTGATTCTGCCAAGGTCAGCCTGTACCCAACCGCTTCTGAATCGAACAAACTGCTCGGCTTTTGCGCCGTCAAGGGTTTGTTCGCCTTTTTTAAGGTTAATGTAAAGCCCCTGATCCGGGTCATTATATTCCATATCTTCGGGAACATAAAGTGTTACTCCGCCGAGAGCATCGACAATATTTTTGAATCCGTCAAGGTTCATAAGAACGGTGTGATGGATGTTTATGCAGAGGTTTCTCTCAAACATTGACGCGTACTGGTCAAGTGCTGCGAGATTAACGTCACTTGCCTCTGTAGTTAAAGCTTTATTGTAGAATCTCGCAAAGGATTCGTTTACCTTATGTGTGGTAAGACCGTCAAGTCCAACATAAGTATCGCGAGGAATCTGCATAATTGAGATCGAGTTGTTTACAGTATCGAAATTAACAAGCATTGTTACGTCGGCAAGATGGGCTTCCTTGTCATGACCAACAACAAGGATATTGTACACTCCGTCCTTGGGGGTGAATCCTGTCTTGTCTGTGCCGGAGGGTTCATCACCTGTTGAAAGCGGCGGTTTTTCATATCCTCCAATTACGGTATCCGGCGGATCAGTCTCAAAAGGCAGTGTTGAATTTCCATCACTTGTAGGTCTATAAAATATCAGCCAGGAGCCCACAAGGAGTACTACTGTGTAAACAACAAAAACAATAGCCAAAATGATCCAGTGAGATTTCGATAGCTTTCCAATTCTCTTTTTGGGAGTGTTTTTCCTCTGAGAAATCTTACCGAAGGTTTTGGTTGAATTATCGTCCTCAGCCATATGTTCGGAATCTCCATCGGGATAATACATGGAAATATCGTCGTTTAAATTTTTATTACTCATTACTTAACCTCGCGTTTCAGTTGAGTTGCGCAATTTTATGAAATAGTTTCTTGCGGCAACCGTATCCTTGTTAATAACCGATCCTTTTTCAATTAAATACGATATGGTATTGTCAAACATACATATCATTGTGTCATACAAAGCATCAAGCCTGTCTTCACCTTGGTCGAGTTTATCATACAGATGCCTTCTTATCGTCTTGCAGCTATCGTGAACTCGCGATTCCTCAATATAATCAGCAAGATGAATGATAGTATCAAATAATGTCATGTTTTCGTTACCGGTGGTATGATTTCTGATTGCTGACAATATTTCATCGTCAACAAAGTCCCCAAAATCACGTTTTGCAAGCGCAGTTGCGGTAATTGCGTGAAGCACCTCAGGTGAATCCAAATAATCCGTATCTAATATTATATCAAACTCTCTGCAATATTGCAACTGTTTTTCAAAATCTGCCTTTTTTGTGATGTCATGAAGTAAGGCTGCAACCTTTAGTTTGTTGATCTTCTCTGGAATATATATACATCCGAGCCTTTCAGCCTCATTCATCACGCAGATAGAATGGTGATAACGCTTATCTGTCAAATATGATTTGATAAGCTCTTTCAGTTCATCAATGGATCGATCGTTTATAACAATAGGCTTAGAACACTCTTTCATATTGTGTCACTCAAATAAGAGTTGATATCTTTCTCTTCTCTTTCTTAGTGGATACCTTGAATAAAATGATCTTTCTTCCGATTACGGCAACTACCTCGGAATCGGTTTTTGCAGCAATCTCTTCTGCCGCCTCTCTTGCGTCAGAATCGGAATTGTCAAGTACGCTTATCTTTACAAGCTCGCGTGCTTCAAGGGCGTCGCCAATTGATTTAACAGCCGCTTCTCCTACGCCGCCCTTGCCAATCTGAAAAATAGCGTCCATTTTTGCGGCTTCTGATTTTAAAATTGCTCTTTGTTTACTGTTAAGCATTAATTATCTCCGTTAGTTTTAATTATTTCGTTAACACGTCCGGTGAATTCACGCATTGCACGTCCTCTGTGCGATACAGAGTTCTTTTTATCACCGGGGATCTCGGCAAATGTCTGGTCAAATTCTGAATAGTGGAACAAGGAATCGTAACCAAATCCACCGGTGCCACGTTCTTCAAATAAAATAGTACCTTGGCATTCACCGCGCACGACCATTGCACGTTCAGCGGGAATTCCGGACTTCTTCGAGAGCGTATCTGAAATTCTCCACTCTTCTTTTATAGTAAGACCAGAATTTTCAGGCAGTACAAATGCAGCAACGCAAACAAACTTCGCGCTTCTCTTCTCTTCCGGTACGCCGTCAAGTTCTTTTAGCAGCTTCTTTCGATTGCCCTCATCGGTTGCGCCTTCGCCGGAATATCTTGCGGAGTAAATTCCGGGAGCACCGTTCAAATAGTCAACGGCAAGACCTGAATCGTCTGCAATACCGATATATCCGAGCTTGGCGGGGGTGACTGCCTTGATTAGCGCGTTTTCTTCAAAGGAATCACCGTCTTCGATGATTTCATCGGTATAACCGATGTCCTTTAAAGATACAACCTTTATCGATTCAGTTGCACCGGTTGTGAACAAAGTTTCAAGCTCTGCAATTTTTTTCTTATTATTAGAGGCAAGAACAAAACTAATCATCAGTCATTATCCTCTTCATAAGCTGCTTCGTCAATATCTTCGCCAAGCAATGCATCAACAAACATTTTCGCATCAAAAGGCTTCATGTCGTCGATCTGCTCCCCAACACCGATAAACTTAACGGGAATATCAACCTCGCTCTTGATTGAGAACACAGCACCACCTTTTGCTGTGCCGTCGAGTTTGGTTAATACAAGGCCTGTGATTTCAGCGGCTTCTTTGAATTTCTTAGCCTGCATAACAGCGTTCTGACCCGTTGTAGAGTCTAAAACAAGGAGGGTTTCTCGGGCCGCATCAGGAAGCTCACGAGAGATGATTCTGTTAATTTTCGCAAGCTCGTCCATAAGATTGCTCTTGTTGTGGAGACGGCCGGCTGTGTCGATAATAAGAACGTCAGCGTTTCTCTTGTTTGCAGCTGCAATAGCGTCAAACACAACAGACGCAGGGTCGGAGCCTTCGTTCTGGCGTATAAGTTCAACACCTGCTCTATCGCACCAAATTGCAAGCTGCTCGATTGCAGCAGCTCTGAATGTGTCAGCAGCCGCAACGATGACTTTCTTGCCTGATTTCTTTAAGTTGTTGGCGATCTTACCTATTGAAGTGGTTTTGCCAACACCGTTGACTCCGATAACCAGAATTACAGAAGGTGAAGTTGAGAGATTGAGGGGCTGGCCTTCGCCTACCTGTTCGGTGAGGATCTGACACAACACATTCTTAACCTCTTCTGAATCTTTAATATTATCAGTTTTGATTCTGTCTCGAAGCTCGTCCAAAACTCTTTCAGTTGTTGGCGCACCCATATCGGACATTATCATAATTTCTTCCAGTTCTTCCAGAAGATCCTCATCAACTCGTCTGAAGCTTTTAACAACTTCATTCATCTGGCCCACAAAGGCATCTTTCGTCTTTAAAAGACCTTCTTTAAGTTTATTGAAAAATCCCATAGTTACCTCTATTAATTATTTAAGAAGAGCTTCTCCATCCTCGTTGGAGTTAAGCGTAAATACCTTGGACACACCGCTCTGCTGCATTGTTACACCGTAGAGAGTGTCGGCAATATCCATAGTTCCGCGACGGTGGGAGATCATGATGATCTGCATCTCGTCAGAGTATTTTTTTACGTAGCGGCCGACTCTCGTAACGTTAACCTCGTCGAGAGCCGCCTCTATTTCGTCGAAGATACAGAACGGGGACGGATTTACCTTTATAAGAGCAAACAGCAGTGCGATTGCAATAAATGCCTGCTCACCACCGGAAAGAAGATTAAGATTCTTAATAGTTTTTCCGGGAGGAGCTGCGTTGATCTCAATACCTGACTCAAGTGCATTTTCGGGATCGGTAAGACGAACCTCAGCGTGTCCACCTCCGAACAATTCGCGGAATACCTCGCCAAAGTATGTATTGATCTTGGCAAATGCCTCAAGGAAGATCTGCTTCATTTCTTCTTCGATGCCGTTTAAGATCTTAATAAGGTCTTCCTTTGATGCGCGAAGGTCAGTAAGTTGTGCGTTGATATATTCGTAGCGAGCCTTAACCTCAACGTACTCCTCAATGGCGTCAACATTTACGTGTCCAAGACCTCTTATCTTATTACGCAGCTCTGTCTGCTTAGCCACAAATGATGTTCTTTCGCCGTCAACGATCACATGGCAGTCGTTCTCTTCCGCAAACTTTGCGGCTGCTGCAAATGTAAGCTCATAGTCATCCCACATCTTTGCGCTCAGCTTTTCCTCATCTTCACGAAGTGAAACCAGCTTATTCTGATTCTTGGAGTGGGCAATGAAAATTACTTCTTTCTTTGCTGTCTGCTCTTTTTCAGCGTGACGAAGCTTTGATATTTCAGCCTCGATTTCATCCCCTGCCTCGTCAAGAAGTCTCTGACGTTCAGTAAGAGATGCGATCTTATCTCTAAAGTCGTCAGCTTCTTTAAGCTTTGTATCAGCGTTCATCGAAAGGGATTCAATGGAACTTGCAAGAGCGGCAATGGTCTCATTGTGCGCCTTAATATCATTGGAGAAACCGTTAAATCTTTCGTTAGTCTCAAACAAAGATACTTCAGCAGCTTCACGGTCTCTGAGAAGTTCGGCAAGAACTATTCGCTGTTCGTTTGATTCTTCTGTGAGTTCTGCGATCTTGAGTTCAAGTTCACCGCGCTCCACAGCGATTGCATCTCTCTCATCAGAAAGCCGGCAGATCAGCTCAGACTGTGCAGCAATTAACTGCTCCAGTTTATCGAGATCGTCAGAACTGCGTGCGTTGCTTTCAATGAGGCTCTTGGTATCAGCTCTCATATTATCAACGAGCTCGGCAAGGGCTTTTCTCTTACCGTCAACGTCGCTATAGCTCTTGGTTTCGGCAGAAATAAGAGCTTCGATAAGTCCCCTGCGTTCCTCGTCACTTGCTGTTTCCGAAGCAATTGCTGAAATTTCCGCCTTTGCAGCCTTTGCCTCATTCTGGATATCAGAAAGTTCTGCAAAAGCAATGTCTCTTTCCTTTTTCAGAGAGTCAATCTGTGCAGTACGTGACAGCATTCCGCTCTCACGCTTAGTCTGACCACCGGTAAAAGAACCGCCTGCGTTGATCTGCTGTCCGTCGAGAGTAACACAGCGTATCTTCCAATTCTTTGCGCGGGCAGCTTCTGTGGCATTCTCAAGATTATCATAAACCGCAACTCTTGCGAGAAGTGATTTAACGATGCTTTTGTATTCGTTATCACAGCTTACAAGCTCATCCCCCCAGCCGATGAAGCCTTTTGTCTTCTCAAGGCCGTCATACTCTTTGCCGCGTTCCTGAGGGCGGATCGTTGTGAGTGGGTAGAACGTAGCTCGACCTGCGTTATTGCGCTTCAGAGCCTCTATGGAGCGTTTAGCGGCGTTTTCGTCGTCAGTAACGATATTCTGCATAGCCGCACCAAGAGAAGTTTCTATCGCAACAATATATTTATCTGCAACTTTGATAAGATATGACAGAGGGCCTCTGATTCCGGAGAGTCTGCCTTCCTTGGATTCACTCATAACGAATCTGATACTGTTGTTATATCCGTCGAAATGCTCCTGCATTCTTGAAAGTGCGGATATACGGCTATCGAGAGAATCGAGCTCTGCTTGTTTTCTTCTTTCATGTGCTTCGATCTCTTCGTATTTTTCTCCAAGTTCCCGGATCTTTTCGTTAACTCCGCCGATCTTATCATTGATTTCGTCAACAACTGCTTTATAATTGTCGATTTGCTTAAGAGCCGCATCCGCAAGCTTATCGAGAGAAGCGATCTCTTCTTCATACTTCTGAATATCGGAGTTGATAGACTCAGTGCGGTGCTTCTGGTTGCTGATATTGCTCTCAAGAACGTTAAGGCGCACCTTGAGATCTGTAAGCATGTTCTCGGCAGACTGTTTATTTAGAAGCAGCTCCTCGAGAGTCTGTGTCTTCTCTGCAATCGCTGTATCGAGTTCTCCAATATCATTAGTAAGTAAATCGAACTTGCTTTTAGCAGAATCATAGTTTGAATTAATTTCTTCAAGCTTAATTCTCAAGTTAGAGAGACGTTCGGATTCATATGCACAAGCTTTTTCGGATGCTTCAAGAAGTCTCTTTTCGGTTTCAAGATTCTTTTCCGAATTAAGGCGCTCCTTTGCAAGAACCTTACTTTCGGATTCGGAGGAATGCATTAATTTCGTCGCTTCGGTCGTTTCGTCATAATTGCGGCGAGATGCTTCTTTATTGCTGCGAGACTGCTCGTAAAGACGCTCAATTTTCGCGGAAGTTGCATTGATAGAGTCATCAGCCATTTCAAGCTCGTGAGCAGAAATGTTAGTATCACTCTCCGCCTTTTCAATAGCATTCTTCAGGCGAACAGAATCGTACATCCACAGTGATACGTCTGTTTTCTTCTTTTCGCCGTAAAGCTCGAGATATCGTCTTGCCTTTTCGGAATCTCTTTCAAGTGGGCCGATTCTCATGGAAAGCTCGCGCTCGATATCACTGACACGATCCATGTTTGCCTCTGTTTCTTTAAGACGCTTTTCGGATTCGTTTTTCTTATATCTGAACTTTGCGATACCGGCACTTTCTTCAAATACTGCTCTGCGGTCTTCACTCTTTTTAGAGATGATCTCCGCAATCTTACCCTGGCCGATAATAGAATAACCCTCACGGCCAATACCGGTGTTCATAAACAGCTCATAGATATCCTTGAGACGGACTTTCTTTCTGTTAATAAAATATACACTTTCACCGCTTCTGTAATATCTACGTGTTACTGTTACTTCATCATAATCTGACTGAAGAGTTTTATTTTCACCGCTATTATCAAATGTAACGGATACTTCAGCAAAGCTCATGGGCTTTTTATCGCTGGCGCCGGCGAAAATTACGTCTTCCATTTTGCTACCGCGGATGTTTCTTGATGACAGCTCACCAAGAACCCATCTCATAGCGTCGGTAATATTTGACTTGCCACTACCGTTGGGACCGACGATTACAGTTGCGCCACTATTAAATTTGAGGACAGTGCGTTCGGGGAAAGATTTAAACCCGTGTAACTCAAGTGATTTTAAGTACAATTCCCTTTTCCTCCAGTTTTCTAATTAAATTCCAACATTATATTATACCGCATATCTGTCGGATTTTCAATAAATTTTACGTTATTAATTTGATATTTATCTTTTAATCTAATAATATTTCTTCGATTTTGCCCTACTACAGTTGATATTCTGCCCTTTGGCACATGTAAAGTTAAATTCCCCCTGTTTTCTTCAAGCCGCTCATCAAGTTCCCGTGAGATAATTCTGTAGAAGACTTCACTGTAGACAAGTTCCCCAAGAGATGGGTGGTTTGGTCCTGCAAAGTACGACTTATCAGAGTGTAGATTGTCGCTTTCACACAAGCCGATGCGAAGACAGTCAACATCATTCTTAATAAACACTTCAAGAACGGTAGCACTACGATTGACGGCTTCGTCGAGGGTCAGAGGCACATATTCCCCACGCTGTGTCATTTCACAGAGTTCCGTTTCCTTGAAAACAATCGTTGGGTATATTCTTGCCCCTTTCGCTCCGCAAGAGCATATCTCAGTTGCGCATGAGATTTCATCTTCAAGAGTTGCACCGGGTAGTCCAATCATCATTTGTCCTACAGAATCTATGCCTGCTTCGTTTAGCAAGGAAAAAGCTTCTCTCGTGATATGGGCACAGTGGCCGCGTTTGCATTTGGTGAGCACAGAATCCGAGAAAGATTGTACACCAAGCTCCACCGCAGAAACTGTATATTTCTTAAGAATATCAATAATTTCACTATTAATATAATCAGGACGAGTGGACATTCTGATGCCGCTTACTTTTCCAAGGTCAACGTATGACTGTGCCAAATCAAGTAGATCTATCATCAGATTTCGATCGATGCCCGTGAATGACCCGCCGAAGAAAGCAATTTCACACTCAACATTGTCAGCAATAGTTGATAAAACAGTCTCAATCTGCTCTTTTGCAGTCTCCTGATAAAAATGCGAAACGCCCGATATGGCGCGCTGATTACAAAACACACACATATTCGGGCATCCGAGGTGTGGAATAAACACCGGTATATTTACATGATTACGTTTCATTCTGAAAGCTCACCGAATAAGATAAGAGCCTCGTGAGCAGCGTGTTGCTCTGCCTCACGTTTGGATTTCGCGCAACCATGACCAATTACGTTGCTGTTTAGCCTTGCCTCGACCTTAAACTTTTTGTTGTGATCAGGACCCTCTTCTGCAACAAGAACATACTCAAGAATCTCACCATTCACCTGTTGAACGATCTGCTGAAGCGTTGTTTTATAATCAACAAACACGCCTTTTTCCGAGATATGCTTGATTTCGGCCTCAATAAACGGAAGAAGAAAATGCTCCACAACGCCGAATGATTCACCTGTATCCAGATAAATAGCAGCTATAAGAGCTTCAAATGCATCGGCAATGATTGAAGGACGGTTTCTGCCGTTATTCAATATTTCACCGTGCCCAAGGTACATATAGCTTCCGAGATCAATGTTAGAGGCGAATTTTGCCAGTGCTTTCTCGCATACAACAGCTGCTCTTATTTTTGTGAGGTCTCCCTCTTGTTTGTTCCTATACTTCTCAAAAATATAAGAGCTTACAACAACAGAGAGAACAGAGTCACCTAAAAATTCAAGTCTTTCATTGAAAAAAACTCGTTCGCCTTTTGACTTCATCTCATTTGAATATGATGAATGAGTCAAGGCCTCTTTTAATATGTTCTTGTTTTTAAAAATATGGCCTATTTTATTTTCAAGTTCAGTTATCGGTCTTTGTTCGTTGTTCATAACTGTCCCCCTGCTTTGTGTTAAAATAGCATAAATGATTAATTATTTTCGTCTGTCTCTTTCTTTTCTGCCATTGCGACGGAAATCTCGCCGATCACACCGGTTTCCACGAATGTAGCAGCCTGTCGTACAGCATTCATGATTGCTCTTGCATCAGAACTGCCGTGTGCTTTGATTACGGGCTTCTGGAGCCCAAGAAGAGGCGCTCCGCCATATTCAGAGGCATCAAAGGTTTTCTTGAAGCCTTTGAGTTGATCCTTCATTGCAATAAATGACATTTTCGTAAGTGCATTTTTTGTAAACATTCCCTTGAGTGCAGAGAATACAAATGAACCCATGCCTTCAAGAAGCTTGAGTGTTACGTTCCCTGTAAAGCCGTCTGTAACAAGTACATCACAAGGTCCGAAAGGAAGCTGTTTGCCTTCTATATTACCAACAAAGTTGATATTTTCATTGTCTTTCAGCAATTTGTATGCGTCGATCTGTATCTGCGTACCCTTATGCTCCTCGGTTCCGTTGTTAAGAAGACCTACCGCGGGACTATCAATGCCGTGAACGTTCTTCATATAAATTGAGCCCATAACTGCCCACTGAGCAAGATAATTTGCGGTAACATTTACGTTTGCACCGCAGTCCATCATCAAAATAGGCTTTGCAAAAGGTAAAATTGTTGCGATTCCGGATCTCTGAACGCCCTTAACTGAACGAATGATAAGAGAAGAACCTGCGTGAAGTGCGCCTGTATTTCCGGCTGATACGAAAGCATCACCGTTGGTTTTCAGAAGATTAAGGCCAACCGACATTGATGAATCCTTTTTTGAACGAACAACGCAGATGGGATCGTCTTCCATTGTAATATATGTATCGGTATGTACTATTTCAAACTTGCTTGGGTCAGCATTATTCTCTCTCAATATGTTCTCAATTTGTTCTTTGTTACCGACAAGAACTATATCGTGAGTGAACTTTTCAGAGGCGAGAATGGCTCCTTTAACTATTTCTTCAGGTGCGTTATCGCCACCCATTGCATCAATAATTATTCTCATTGGCAACTCCTTATATATTACAAATTTTCAAGTTTAGTCTTAATATCATCCGTTATAGCAAGGGCTCTAACAGCCAAAGCTTCGTTGCGTGCCTTCTTTCCGCCTTTGACTTTTTCGCTAAGCGCAGGCATAACACCAAAGTTAGCATTCATGGGCTGAAAAATGGTCTTATCACCGTGAGAAACATAGTATGCCATAGCACCCATCATCATTTCACGTGGGAAGACGAATGCGGGCTTGTCAAGTGCTCTCATCGCCGCGTTAACTCCGGCAACAAATCCTGATGCCGCGGATTCAATATATCCCTCAACTCCGGTCATCTGGCCTGCGAAATAAATTTTGCCGTTTGATCTTAATGAGTAATCTGCGTCAAGTAGATCAGGTGAGCACATAAAGGTATTTCTGTGCATAACACCGTAGCGCAGAAAATCAGCGTTTTCCAGTCCGGGAATCATTCTGAACACACGCTTCTGCTCGCCCCAGGTAAGATGGGTCTGGAAGCCTACCAGGTTATACATGCTTCCCTCTTCGTTCTCTTTACGAAGCTGAACGATTGCGTAATATTCCTCACCTGTTTCAGGGTTCTTGATTCCGACAGGTTTCATAGGTCCGAACCTGAGAGTGTCTTCTCCCCGCTTTGCCATAACCTCAACGGGCATACAACCTTCAAAAACCTTAAGCTTATCGCCGGATTCAAAATCATGAAGCTTTGCTTCTTCAGCGTTAATAAGCTCTTTATAGAACGCCTTATATTCCGCTTCGTTCATCGGGCAATTAATATAGTCAGGCGTACCTTTATCATATCGAGATGCAAAGAAAGCCTTTGTCATATCAATTGATTCAAAATCAACAATAGGAGCAGCGGCGTCATAGAAATACAAGCTTTTCCCACCAATAATATCCTTGATTTCTTTTGCGAGGCCGTCAGATGTCAAGGGTCCGGTTGCAACAACAGTTATCTCATCCTCGGGAATGGATACCATTTCCTGCTCAATTACCGTAATATTGGGGTTAGAGCGGATCTTCTCTGTGACATAGGCTGAAAACAAGTGTCTGTCAACAGCCAGAGCGCCGCCTGCGGCTACCTGAGTCGACTTTGCAGCTTCCATAATAATAGAACCCATACGGAACATTTCTTCTTTAAGAAGTCCTGAGCCGTTTGTGAATTCAGCAGATCGCAAGGAGTTTGAGCAAACAAGCTCTGCAAATCCATCACTATGGTGTGCAGGAGACTTTTTGTTCGGCTTCATCTCATAAAGAGTTACGTGAACTCCAAGTTTGGCGGCTTGCCATGCAGCTTCACTACCGGCAAGACCCGCGCCATAAACATTGATATTTTTCATAAGTTATTATTCTTCTGATTCAGGTTCAGAAATTTCTTTCTTGAATCCGCAATTTTCTGTTCTGCAAACAAGGAGGTTCTTACCTTTCTTACGGAACAGCATTTTTCCGCAAACAGGACAGTTTTCTTTTGTGGGCATATCCCATGAAGAGAATTTGCATTCGGGATACTTTGAACAGCTGTAGAATACAGTTTTATTCTTTCCGTGCTTTGTGATAATTTCAGAACCGCATTCAGGACAGTTAACGCCGAGAGGTCTGGTCTTCTGTTTTGTGAACTTACATTCGGGATACTTAGTGCAAGCGTAGAAGCTACCGTATCTACCGGTTCTGAGCACCATATCGGAGCCACAAAGTTCGCATTTCATAGGTGCGATTTCAGGTTTTTTAGTTTCGGGCTGTTCTGTTGACTTTGTCAGAGGCTTTGTGTTCTTACAAGTAGGATAATTGGGACAAGCAGCAAACTTACCAAATCTGCCGTTCTTAACAATCATCTTACTGCCGCAGTTTTCGCAGATAATATCGGTTTCCTCGGCAGGGACCTCAATATCGCTCATAGAAACATTGCTCAAAGCCTTATCAAGCTCACCCTTGAAGTCATCGTAGAACTCATTTAACACCTTAAGCATTGAATTATCGCCGCTCTCGATATTGTCGAGCTGGTCTTCCATAGACGCTGTAAACTTATAGTCTACGATATCCGGGAAGTTTTCGCACATAAGCTTGGTGATTACTTCGCCAAGTGAAGTGGGCACAAGAGCCTTACCATCACGCTTTACGTAACCTCTTGTTGTGATGATAGTAATTATAGTTGTGTAAGTGCTGGGACGACCGATTCCCTTTTCTTCGAGGAATTTAACGAGGGATGCTTCGGTATATCTCGGCGGAGGTGTTGTGAAGTGTTGGTTGGGTACTATGCTTTCAGCAGTAAGTGCATCACCGACATTAACCTCTGGAAGTCTTGTATTACTCTCGTCAGACGCTTTCGCATCATCGGTGGATTCTTCATAAAGAGCCATATATCCCGGGAACTTTACTGTATATCCGCTGGTTCTGAAGATGTAACCTGCGCATTCAAGGTCTATCTGTGTGGTAGAAAGTTCTGCCGACTCCATCTGGCTTGCAATGAAGCGGTCCCATATAAGCTTATAAAGCTTGAACTGGTCGGGTGTGAGATGCTTCTTAATAGCTGTGGGCTCGATCATCTCGGTAGAAGGTCTGATAGCTTCGTGAGCGTCCTGTGCGTTTGCCTTGGACTTATATACTCTGGGTGTTGAAGGATAATACTTCTCGCCAATTTTATCGAGGATATAATTCTTAGCAGCAAGCTGAGCTTCTTCGGAGATTCTGAGAGAGTCGGTACGCATATAAGTGATAAGACCCTGTACGCCACCGTGCTCTGCGCCAATGTTAACACCTTCATAAAGCTCCTGAGCAACTCTCATAGTACGCTGAGACTGGAAATTGAGCTTTCTGGATGCTTCCTGCTGGAGGGTTGATGTGGTGAAAGGCGGTGCGGGATTTTTCGTCTTCTTGCCGGTCTTAATGTCGGAGACAGTGAATGTATTGCCTGCTACAGCATTATATATCTTCATAGCGTCAGCTTCGCACTCGATCTCAACTTTATTGGGATCTCCGACAACGCCATAGAACTTGCTTTCAAAGGATTTGTTATCTGCTGTGTCAACTACAACGTCGATAGTCCAATACTCCTTGGGAATGAACGCTCTGATCTCGTTTTCCCTTTCAACGATGATTCTTGTTGCAACAGACTGAACTCTACCTGCGGAAAGACCGCTCTTAACTGTTTTCCAGAGGAATGGGCTGAGCTTGTATCCAACGATTCTGTCAAGAATACGTCTTGCCTGCTGAGCGTTAACAACGTTCATATCAATTTCGCGAGGATGCTTGATTGATTCTTTAACAACACTTTTTGTTACTGCGTTGAATGTTACTCTCTTAACCTTCTCCGGGGGAATATTCAATGCATTAACAAGATGCCATGCAATAGCTTCGCCTTCGCGGTCAGGGTCAGTTGCGAGAAAAACTTTGTCCGCTTTCTTAACTTCTTTCTTAAGATCTTTTATAAGATCGCCTTTTCCGCGTATATTTATATAATGCGCTTCAAAGTCATTTTCAATATCGATACCGAGAGTAGATTTGGGCAGGTCACGAATATGACCCTTAGAAGCCACGACCTTATATGATGAGCCGAGATAGCTCTTAACGGTATTTGCTTTCGGAGGTGACTCCATAATTACAAGATTTGCCATTTGGAATGATTCCCTTCATGCTATGGTAAAATTTATATTTTGGCCGATGAAACCTTAATCGTTTGAACTTAACATTATATCATCTTCGCAAACGCGCATAAAGTATCCGCCTCCGCCAGACTCAACAGCACCTGCCATTTCGAGCATAGTAAGCGCACTCATAATATCGCTGATCGATGTGTTGGAATCAACGAGATTATCCGGGAGGACCGGTACGTTTGGTTTCATCTTATTATATACCTTGATTTCACTTTCATCAAGCATATCAAGCTCAATTTTTTTAGCTTGAATAACTTTTTCTTCAGATTTTACCGTTTCTTTCGGTAAATTCTGATGTTTTCTATCAGTTTTTTTCTTCCGGTCTGCCTGCGCAGTCACTTTTTCTTCAATCTTCTGTTTCGGCGCAGACTTAGGATCGGAAGATACTTTTGCAGGCTTTCTCGCGGGAGAATTATCTGAAGCATAAGCAGCTTTAGCTACCCGATTATCCTTGATTCTGCCGCCGTATGTTCCCTTGCCTACATAGTTACCGGATAGTCTTGAGCCAATACGCATGCGTTCCATAGCAAACTGTGACATAGATTCAAAGTCAAGATGTCGCATTTTAGAACGCGCGTACTGGAGATTAATTGTCTTATTATATATAAATTCAAATTCTGCAAGGATATCCTCGGCGCATACGCAAGGAATGGCTCCGTCTTGGATAAGCGCGTTAGGACCTTCAGCGCCAGGATCGCCAACCTTACCGGGCACAGCAAACAACTTTTTACCCTGCATCTGCGCAAGATTAGCGGTAATGAGAGCACCGCTGTTGGCACCGGCTTCAACAACAACTGTTGCGTCGGATAAAGCGCTCATAATTCTGTTTCTGACGGGGAAATGACTGCCAATCGGAGGTGTTCCCGGAGGATACTCGGAAATAACAGCACCATTATTCATGAGCTTATAGTAAATATCAGTGTGTTCTTTAGGATAAATCACGTCAATGCCTGAGCCAAGGACGGTAATTGTTTTGCCCTTGGATTCCATAGCACCGAGAAGTGCCATGCTGTCTGCGCCAAGAGCCATACCGCTTACAACAACAGCACCGCCAAGTGCTAATCCGGCACCAAGCGAGTATGCGATCCTGCGCCCATAATCAGTCATAGTGCGTGTACCAACAACTGTGGTAAGCATATTGTTTTCGCAGTCAGGCATTTCACCGCGCACGTATAGTACAAGAGGAAAATCACGAATGATCTTCAACTGCTTGGGGTATTTGTCTGAGGCATAAGTTATGATAGTTGCTCCGCATTCTTCAGCACGGCGCACAATATCCTCTGCACGAGCAAGAGAACGGTTAGAAAGCTTTGATTTGATCTTGATAAGTTTCTCTTCAGAAAACTCATCATCAGGCTCAAGCTTGTCTACGGCACCGTCATATATCTTATCAGCTGCCTTGAAACGATTAATAAGACTAGCCGCTATAGTGCTGCCCTGTCCAAGAGCTTCCGCCAGCCATATCCAATACAGTCTGCTATCCTCAGCCATAATATACTCCTTAAATGTTAATTCTGTGGTACTCCCAAAGAATACAGGTAGCCGCTTGCGCAGCATTAAGACTTTCGGTATTTCCAGCCATGGGTATCATCAATGAGTAATCACACTCATTCAAAATTTCAGTTGAAATACCATGGCCTTCATTTCCGATTACGGGACAATCGCGGGGGTCTATGTCGTATTTGCCCAGAACCAAAGTGTGTTCGCCAAGTGAAGCTCCGAGCACTCGTCTGCCGCAGGATTTCATAGCGCGAACTATGTCTGCACCATCTGTTGTTACATAAATTGGAATTCGGAACAAGGAACCCATTGCCGCGCGGATGGTTTTATTGTTATAGATATCAGCACAATTGTGTAAGATCACGCCGGTTACACCAAGTGCTTCGGCAGATCTGATTATAGTGCCGAGATTGCCGGGGTCTCTTATACCGTCAAGCATAATGAGACGTTTATTCTCCTGCCACGCGGAAAAATCACCGTCAGTTTGTGCCTGGCTCAGATATTTAGTTACAGCAATAACCCCTTGAGGAGCTTTCTCGGTGGAAATCTTCTCAAAAGCATGATCTGCAAGCACAATAATATCTACCCCTTTACTATGGGCAGTATCAATAATCTGATTCGCCACATAACCGCTGTTCAAGGTTAATTCTGCAACGATAAGCTTATCAACATCCGCGTATGCCAGAGCTTCGCCTGCAAGCTTTATTCCTTCAGCAAGAAACAGTTTGTTTTCATCACGGTTTTTCTTGTCATTAAGCTTTCCCCAAAGTACAACTCGTACATTGGAACGGGAGGAAATATACTCGGCGTTATACTTATTTACATAATAATCAACGTTCATAAAAAATACAAATAGAGGATGTCACTATTGCCGCAACACCCTCTTATATGTTTCAATTAAAGAGCTGCCTTTGCAGTTTCAGCGAGAGCAGCGAATGCTTCCTTGTCGGATACTGCGATTTCAGCGAGCATCTTACGGTTGAGGTCTACACCGGCAAGCTTCAGACCATGCATAAATGTGGAATAGTTCATGCCGTTTACCTTTGCCTGAGCGGAGATACGAGTGATCCACAGAGCGCGGAAATCTCTCTTCTTCTGCTTACGTCCGATATATGCGTAGTTACCGCTCTTCATTACGGCCTGCTTAGCCATCTTGAAGTGCTTGCTCTTAGAACCCCAATAACCCTTAGCAGCCTTAAGTACTTTATTTCTTCTCTTGCGCGTCATCATTGCGCCTTTTACTCTAGCCATTTTATACTATCCTTTCTCTACTTTACTTATTCTCTTAAATCAGTCTTTGTTGATCAGTCTCTTGACATTAGCTGTCATTGCAGGACTGAGAATCTGGCTGCTTCTGAGGTGTCTCTTTCTCTTTGCTGTCTTCTGACCGAGATTATGTCTGTGATCAGAGTGGAAAACTTTTACTTTGCCTGTGCCTGTAACGGCAAATCTCTTGGCTGAAGCCTTATGTGTCTTGATCTTACCCATTTTTGTAATCCTTTCGGTTTATATTATTCGTTTTGTCGTAAAACTCTGCGGTTCTTTGTGTCGGTTAACACTAATCGCGCGAATTACTTAGCTGAATTCTTCACAGGAACAACAAACATTGTAAGTTGTCTTCCTTCGAGTGTAGGCTTCTTGTCGACAGTACCGTATTCGGATACGTAATCAACAAACTTTTCCAACACTTCTCTGCCAAGTTCCTGGTGAGCGATCTCACGGCCCTTGAAGCGGAGACACACTCTAACTTTGTTGCCGCTCTGTAAGAATTTGATTGCTTTGTTTGCTTTTGTCTCGAAGTCGTGAGTGTCGATTCTGCAAGAAAGCTGTACTTCTTTAACTTCGATAACCTGCTGTTTTTTCTTTGCTTCCTTCTCTCTCTTGTCAACTTCATAACGGTACTTGCCGTAATCCATTGAGCGGCATACGGGAGGGTTTGCTGTAGGAGCGATGAGCACGAGGTCATATCCGTGTTCGTAAGCGTAGGTCTTCGCATCATTCAGACTCATAATTCCGAGCTGGTTGTTGTTTTCGTCCAGCATACGCACTTCTTTGACTTTGATGTCATCATTAATTAAAAGTTCTTTCGCGCTAATAGTTAAGCACCTCCAAATTGAATAAAACAAAAAATCGCACAAAGAACATTCTTCTCCGCACGACAAAATACACCTTAAATTGCTATTGACCTTAACGTGCCATATTGCAGTAAGGTGAGAACGGAGAGTGTTCTGCTTCATTGTTCCTTGATATTATACTACTGTTATTTTACTTTGTCAAGTACTTTTTTACAAATATTTTCATTATTTTTTGTATTATATGACGATATGGATTTTTATCTCACAAATAATATCGCTTAAGCTCGTTAATAATATTTAGCGGAACGAGCGTGCGTTCTATAATATAGATTGATAACGCTATCACGGAGTATTCCACACGCAGGAATTCTCCGTACATATCAAAGCGCGTTTCTTATTTTATCAAGAGCACTCTTCTCTATCCTGCTTACGTATGACCTTGAGATACCAAGTATTTTCGCAACCTCCCGTTGGGTTTTAGGATTGTTTCCGCTGATTCCATATCTTAATGTTATAATTTGCCGCTCCCTCTCGTCAAGCTCTTTCATAATGAATTTTGCAGCTTTTGACAATTTTATCTTCGCGTCCAAATCGTCTGCAATCGTATCGTCAATCTTTATTATGTCCTCGTAAGTCAAGGCGTTACCGTCACGGTCGGTGTCGATTGTATCGTTTATTGATATTTCCTGTGAGAGCTTCCTTTGAGAGCGGAAATACATAAGTATCTCGTTTTGTATACATTTGGCGGCATATGTAGCAAATCTCGCTCCGTTGTCGATATCGTATGAGTCTACAGATTTGATCAAACCGATCGTGCCGATTGATATAAGATCTTCTTCAGAGGGATTTGACGCATAATACTTCCTGACAATATGAGCCACAAGCCTCAGATTGTGCTCAATCAGCCTTTCCCTTGCATTAGTATCCCAAGAATCTTTTAGCTTCCTGAATAGTTTATCCTCTTCATCGCGGCTCAGGGGTGGCGGAAAATTGTTTCCACCGTTAGACGACAGGACTGATATTGCAAACCCTGCAATCGCTGTTAACAGTAACTCAAGCATAATGATCTCCAAACCGGTAAAATATATGATTAATTCTATTCGCAGATCCGGCAGGATATTAACAACATTTTCCTGGTCTAAACTAATTCATGGCGGGAACACTATAATCGAGATTACGAAAGGAGTAATATATTTATGCTTGACAGACTTTCTCTTATACTTGTAATTATCGGTGCGCTCAACTGGGGGTCTATCGGATTATTCAAGTTCGATTTGGTATCCTGGCTCTGCGGTGGTCAAGGTTCTGTAATCGCACGAATCATCTACACAGTTGTTGCACTTGCCGGACTCTGGTGTATTTCCCTTATCTTCAGACCCCGTGTCAGTGAATACAGCGAAAGATAAACAGAAAACTGCAGTACGCCAAAAGGTATACTGCAGTTTTATTAATGTTATGCCTTATTTGTTTGAAGTGAAAATAGCTTCGAGCTCTGCGTAGGACAAGGCATCCGGACGGAAATAAACTTCTCTATCATGATTGTATCCGTAGTCCACAAGAAGAATGTAATCGGTACTTGCTGCCTTGCTGAATTCCATGACGCTCCATTTGTCATCGCAAATACTGGAGGATGCGTCAAGCAGCTTATATATATCAGCTTTGTTGTCAACAATAACCGCCTCAAATGTTATTGCGTTCACAAGTGCAACAGATTCGATTTGTTCGGACAGGTAATTCAGAACGTCCTTCTCTGAATTGAACTTTCCAAACGCTTCAACACACTCTTCACGAGCTGCAACGGATGAGCTGTATTCGTAAACCATTTCGCCGTACTTTTCATACAAAAACTTTGATTCATAGAAATAATCTTCGTCTGCGTTATCAAGCACGTTACTAAGTGCGTTAAGAAGCTTTACGTCACAGGAATAAACCGGGAAATACATATAATTGCCAACGAATTTGTTATTCGTATCGACAGAATGGAAGTTAAGCCATCCAATAAGCACGGAACTATCTCTTTTAGCAGGATCGAAAACACATTCACTGATAACATTTTCGAAATCCTCAAAATCAAATTCTCTATACGCAGAAACAAGCTGTTCGCTGTATCCGAGAATATTAAAGTCGAGCATATTCAAACTTGAATCTTTAAGTAATTCGGGCATATTGTACTGTGCAATATACTCTTCCGAATTGATCAGCTTATCAAATGCAGTGCTGTTAACATCAACCTGAATTCTCTTTGCAAGCGGAACGCCAAAGTACGGTTTTTGTACCATTGTAACACTTTTAACATCGTTTGTGTAATATGTGCTGTGATACATGGCTTGAGCCTTTGATATACCGTAGGCACTTGCTTCAGGCTCTCTGTCCATTTCGAAAACTCGCACACCGTATTCATCGTAATACTCACCATAAGAGGTATAGTATCCGTTTCCTGCTGGAATGTTATCTTTGTATACGTACTCGCCAAAGTCATAGGCAAGCTTTTTCATAGTTTCCGGATCATCCGAATAAACAAATCTCACGCTGCGAAGATCAACATAGCTGTGGAGTCTGTCAAGGGAAAGAATCGTATCAATGTCATCCCCATCAGTAAAGGTTACGTCCTCATTGACGTCGAGAGAAATTGACTTTGTCATACCTGCGCGATATGAAGTACCTATCAAGCCGGTTGCATTAAGGGGTACTATAACGATAAATGCAAGTGCTATGCCCATGCAAATAAGAAATTTCTTGAAATCCTTGAACATTGCTCTTGTACTGCGGTACATGATCGAGTTCATCAGAACAAGGCCTATAAGTCCCCCGAACAGGAATCCGAAGAAAATTGTTACTATATTTTGGTCGCTGATAAAATAGGATATCCAGGTGCCGAGAAGAGCTGCAGAAAATATCATTGCATATTTTACTACAACAAACACCGGCTTCCAGACAACTGTATTACCGGAAAGCTCGCTCTTTCTAAACTTGTTGAGAACCATTGCCCCTGCGTACATTACTATACTGGAAAGTGTAGCGAACAGCCAGCTGAACTTTGTTCCCTCAACGAACACTGCTATTTTGTAGACAAGATTAACAACCGGTGCCATAAATCTGACGCTCTCCACTGAGAGATAATAATTTTCGTAAAGGTCGGAATTGTCGCACAAAAGTGTTGTTGATATCACGTAAACGGCTACAGGCAGGAAAAGAATAATTAGAAGCATCAAAAACTTCATTACGTGGGTGCCTGTAAGACCGCCTGCAAGAAGAAACGCTGTGTAAATGAAGAAATACAAAAGTATTCCCGAAAGCATTATTAAAAAGAATTTTGAGGTGTACTGTGCTGCACCGTCAACAGACAAAAGGAACATCAAGTAGCTGAGTAGATTTGCAGCAACGATTGAAAGAATGAAATAGATAGCCGGAGTTGATGTTTCTATCACAAACATAGACTCGCGACGGATCGGGAAGCTGTGATAGCATCCTACACTCTTCTTTGAGTTAACGTAAGCCATTGCGGACATACCGGAAATAACAGCAAGACCGCCTGATACAAGGAGACCGATAATCGATACATCACGCATATTGTTTTGTGTTCTCTCGATTATATCTTCTTGGCTCAAGTCATAACCGTAAGCATCGTATTCTGCTCTGTAGATCCAGTCAACTTCGTTCTGTAGCATCACGTAAGACGGCAGAAGAATAACGAACAATGCGATAATAAGGAACAATACAAACTGCTGCCAGTTCTGCTTCAGATAAAATTTGAAATACGGTAAAGAAGAATATCTCTTCTTATCAACCAAGATTTTCGTGGAAGTCATAGCCTCTCTCCTCCATTTCTGCAATAAATATCTCCTCAAGAGTGAGGGGGATAAACTCTACAAACGCAGGACCTATCTCATTGATGTGTCCTTCTATCTCGTCTCTGTTCCCTCTTGCGATCATTGTAAACAAGCTGCCTCTCTTTTCGAGCGATACGGGATGAAGCTCTTTGAGGCGTGCGTCTGCTTCGTACAGTTTATCCTTCGGGAAGGTCATTTGCACCTTATGTATTTCAAGCTTGATGTCGTCAAGACCCGCTTCAAATATAAGCTGACCTTTATGCAGGAGTGCCACGTGGTCACAAATATCCTCGATTTCCTTAAGGTTGTGAGATGCAAAGATCACGGTAACTCCACGGTCTGCCACCTCTTCAGCGATTATTCTGCAAACTGTGCGGCGCATTACCGGGTCAAGTCCGTCGAGAGTTTCGTCGCAAAGCAAGTATTGCGTTCTGCAGGAAAGTCCGAGAAGGAAGGATGCCTGCTTCTGCATACCCTTTGAGAAAGTTGAGATCTTGCGCTTGTCGTCAAGTCCGAATATTTCAAGATATTCCTTGTATTTCTCCAGAGAGAATGTGGGGTAAATACTCTTATAAAACTGCATCATATCGTAGATCGTGCAATGAGGCAGGAAATACTGGTCGTCAGAAAGATAAACAATATTCTCTTTTACAATAGAATTCTCCCAGATCTGTTCGCCGTCGAATGAAACTTCTCCTTCTGTAGTTCCGTAAACACCGCAAAGTATGCGAAGCAGTGTGGATTTTCCTGAACCGTTTGAGCCGATCAAGCCGAAAATCGATCCGTTTTCAATAGACAATGCTACGTTATCAAGACTTCTTACTTCTTCAAAATCTTTTGTTACTGAATTAATCTTAATCATCGTTTGTACCTCCCAACTTACCGAATGCAATACGAGCCGCATTAACAAATTCTTCCTCGGTGATTCCGGTGCTCTTCATTTCATAAGCAAGTGCGGACATTTTGTCTACAAGCTTGTCATACTGTTCACCGCGCAGATTTCTCATGCTGGCAAGAACGATACTGCCTCTACCCGGCAAAGACATGATAACACCTGTTCTCTCAAGCTCCGAATATGCCTTCTGTATTGTGTTAGGGTTAATACCAAGCTCCTTTGCAAGACTTCTGACAGAGGGTAGCTTATCGTCCGGCTTCAATTCTCCGATAAGTATCAATTTCTTGATATTGTCGATGAGCTGTTCGTAAAGCTGTTTTCTTCCCCTGAGGTCTACTGTAATTAAACTCAAATTTTTGTCCCCCTTTCTACTGTACTATTCGTATTAATACAGTTGTATTGTATCATACGGGGTAATTTCTGTCAATACTTTTTTAAATATTTATTGAATTATTTTCCCAAAAATGGTATAATGTATTATGAAATAAATATTTTGGAGATTATATGGACGTAAACAAGCGCTTTTTTCTTGATTTCCTCCTTGGAACCGGTGATGTACACGTTTTGTTCGAGCCCTACTTTTCCCACGGAAATGCCGAAACGATCATATGGCGTAGAGGCGATCATTTATGGGATTCTCCCAAAGAATACATAAAAACTATGCTATCTGTTGCTGAAAGAACCCAATCTGATGTTATGGTTTGTGACGTCGGCTTGTTCCGCGGCGACAAGAAGCTAATGCTCATTGAATACCTACGTAAATATATGCTCAAAGGACGTCCTATCGGAACTTGTGTTATTTGCCATTCACAGGAAGACGTTGATATGGCATCTGACATTGCAGATTGCCTGGGTGTATACGGAAATGCAAAGTCGAAAATCGCTCCTGTTATCAGAATGGATGGAACTATTGAAGAAGCGATTGCACGTGGGGACTCCGGATGGTTTGCACGAGATAATGTTGAACATTATCTGAAAAACTACGGAGACAAAATCAGAATTTTAGGTGGACTTGGAGCTGAATTTATCCAAAGTGCTTCTCCTGCAAAGATCCAGAAGTCGATAGAACGTCTTGCCGCAAAGTACAAAGGAAAATGGGCGGTTGGCTCCGGTGGTATCGTTTCAAAAGACAAATATCTTGAGCTTGCTTCAATGCTTTGGGCATTTTTAAAGCTAAGATAACACTTATGAACCACTAATTCATTAAAATCTGTTGCAAAATTCAAATTATTGGTATATAATATTCAAAAATATATTAAGGAGAAATTACTATGTATTACTTCCTCGAAGGCACAGGCGCGGCTGTTGATCCTGCAGCTGGCGGTGTCGGCGGCTTTATGCCCCTCATTATGATCGTTGCTATGATCGCTATTTTCTACTTCTTCATGTATCGTCCCCAGAAGAAGCAGGAAAAGGAAACAAACAACATGAGAAACAACCTCACAGTTGGTGATGAGATCACAACAATCGGTGGTATCATCGGCAAGATCGTTTCTATCAAGGATGAGACCGTTGTTATTGAGACAACAGGCTCCTCCACAAAGATCAGAATTCTCAAGAGCGCAGTTCGTAACGTAGACGTTCACGCTGAAGACGCTGACTGATTTTAAAGTTTAACCTCTTGAATGACAATTAGCATTTTCCTTTCGTTCCCGGAATAAGATTTACAAAGTAATCTTTTTTGGAGGCTGTATGAAAGGTAATGTCAGGTCATCAAGAGGTCTTTTTCTTTCTTGTTTAATGTCGCAAATTGTTTGGTTCGTTTCTGCTGTCATTTTGTTGCTACTGTTTTGTGCCATATCAAATTCTATGAGCGACCCTGAGTCTGTATCAATGCCCCTCTCCCTTTGTGCGCTATATCTTAGTGCGATTATCGGAGGCGTTGGTGCTGTGAAACTCTCAGGAGACGGAATATTATCGGGACTTGTTTCCGGTTTTATTAGTGCTGGGATCATTTTGCTTTTATCAGCACTGCCCTTGCCGTCCTCAGGTTTAAGCACTGTAAACTCTATAATACTTCTGCTTCTCGTGATTCCCGCAAGTGTCATCGGCTCTTTTATTGGTAAGAAAAGAAGCAAAAAAATCAAGCATTACTCAAAGAGGAAACGTCCGTGAATATTAAAAACTCACATTATTGTTTGATTGAAACAAATTGACTAATTTACCGATCGGTGCTATAATATTGCCAGAAAGTTCTTGGCAATAAAGTGAGTAATCAAAATGATCGGTGTAATTATAAATGTTATAACAGTGATCGTAGGGTCTTTGGTGGGGTTGCTATTCAAGAAAGGAATTCCGGAAAAAGTCAGCAAGGCTGTTATGATCGGTTTAGGTGCGTGCACTCTCTATATTGGTATTTCAGGCAGTCTTTCTGGAGAAAATGTACTCATATTAATAGCGTCTGTTGTCTTGGGCGCGATAGTCGGAACTCTTCTGAATATTGATGGTGCAATTAACAAGCTTGCCATCAAAGTTGAAGAAAAATTCAAAAAGGACAACGCAAACGTGTCCATAGCTGAAGGGCTGATCACAGCCACCCTGCTTTTCTGTGTTGGTTCAATGACTGTCACAGGATCTATTCAAGCAGGTCTCACGGGAGACAACTCAATTCTTATTACAAAAGCAACTCTCGACTTGGTATCATCAATGATGCTTGCCTCCAGCCTTGGTGTCGGCGTTCTTATGGCATCTGTATCGGTATTTGTTATTCAAGGCGGCCTTGTGCTTCTTGCCGGACTTATCTCCCCCGTAATGAGCACAGGAGCAATTAACGAAATGACCTGTGCAGGATCATTGCTTATCGTTATGATAGGAACAAACCTTATGGGTATTACAAAAATCAAAGTTGCGGATTTTTTACCCGCGATTATTTTCGCACCCATCATTTATAACTTGGTTAATTTGTTTATATAAAATTTCATTCGCAATTTTTTCAGTATTCTCACACAAATTACCATTCATAAATTCGTAATAGTTGAATCATAATATTAGCGTGAGACAGGAAAGTCTCGCCGAGAGAAATAATCTCTCAGAAACATTTATGATTTTGAATGGAGAAAACAATAATGGCTACAAAGAATTCTAACAGAATCGTTGTTCCCGAAGCAAAGGCTGCTATGGAACAGTTCAAGATGCAGGCTGCAAGTGAAGTAGGCGTTAACCTTCAGAACGGTTATAACGGCGACCTCACTTCCCGCCAGGCTGGCTCTATCGGCGGTCAGATGGTAAAGAAAATGATCGAAAAGTACGAAAACGATCTTTCCGCTAAATAAGTTTTTCTAAAGATTTTCAAAGCAAAAAAGAAAACCTCGGTGTTTTTTACTCCGAGGTTTTTCATTTGTATTTACTTTTCGTCCCAAAGAACGATCTCACCGCAGTCTCGAGTTTTACAGAGGTCGATAAGACGCTGATTTTCAGATCCTCTGAACCTGAGAGATATATTCCTGAGCTTTTCAACGTATCTGCCGTCAACGAGCACGTCAATATACGAGAGAAGCTCTGATGTAACATCTGTGTGGGGATAGGCGGTCGGATCGTTCAACTCATCATAAGTGAAGCCGGAAAAGGCCCATATATCCTTATTCGGATATGCCACTCTCACACGCTTTACAAACGGAAGAAGCTCCTTTTGATTTTTGGGTTCAAAGGGCTCGCCCCCAAGTATGGTGAGTCCTCTGATATATGAGGGGGCAAGCATTTTCAAAATCTTCTCTTCTGTTTCAGCGGTAAAGTGCTGACCGTAGTGAAAATCCCAAGTCTGTGGCTGAAAACAGTTTTCGCAGTGATTGGTACAGCCGGATACAAAGAGAGAAATTCTGACTCCGGGTCCGTTTGCTATATCACAATCTTTTATTTCACCGTAATGCATAAAAGTCTCCAGTCAATTACAGGTGCAGAACTCGCTCTTTGATTTCCTGAGTTCTTCCCTGGTTCCAATACTGTGTGCCGATATAACCACAGGTACGGCGAGCAACGTTCATCTTGTCCTGGTCTCTGTTGTGGCAGTTAGGGCAATCCCAAACGAGCTTTCCGTCCTCTTCAATGATCTGTATCTCTCCGTCATATCCGCAAACCTGGCAATAATCGCTCTTTGTGTTGAGCTCCGCGTAGATGATGTTATCATAGATAAACTTCATAACCTCAAGAACCGCAGGAATGTTATTCTGCATATTTGGCACTTCAACGTAAGAGATAGCACCTCCGGGAGACAGATGCTGGAACTGCGCCTCGAATGCAAGCTTATCAAATGCGTTTATATTTTCAGTTACGTGAACGTGGTAGCTGTTTGTTATATAGCTCTTGTCAGTTACGCCGGGCACGATGCCAAAGCGCTTCTGGAGGCACTTTGCAAACTTATATGTTGTGGATTCCAGAGGAGTTCCGTAGAGGCTGAAGTCGATGTTATGCTTTGCCTTCCACTTCTTACAAGCCGCGTTGAGATAGTCCATAATTTCAAGAGCAAAAGGTGTTGCTTCAGGGTCTGTATGGCTCTTGCCGGTCATATACTTAACGCATTCGTAAAGGCCTGCGTAACCGAGAGAGATTGTTGAGTATCCGCCATAGAGGAGCTTGTCAATGGGCTCACCCTTTTCAAGTCTTGCGCAAGCACCGTACTGCCAAAGAATAGGAGCAGCGTCAGAGAGAGTACCCTTAAGTCTTTCGTGTCTGCACCAAAGGGCGCGATAGCAAAGTTCAAGTCTTTCATCAAAGATCTGCCAGAACTTTTCGCGGTTTCCGCCGGACGAGAGGGCGATATCGGGGAGATTGATAGTTACAACACCCTGATTGAATCTACCGTAATACTTGGGCTTGTTTGTCTCGGGATCAACGTAAGGTGTTAGGAAGCTACGACAACCCATGCAGGTATAGCAATGGCCTTCTCCGTTCTTGTCAACCTTTAATTCGAGCATCTTCTTTTCGGAGATATAGTCGGGTACCATACGCTTTGCTGTGCACTTTGCCGCAAGCTCTGTAAGATACCAGTACTCGGAATCCTCGTGAATGTTATTTTCCTCAAGAACGTAGATAAGCTTCGGAAATGCGGGAGTTACCCAAACGCCCTTTTCATTCTTAACGCCCTGGATTCTCTGAAGAAGTACTTCTTCAATAATAATAGCAAGGTCACGGCGCTCGGATTCGCTTTCAGCTTCGCCAAGGTACATAAATACGGTAACGAAAGGAGCCTGGCCGTTTGTTGTAAGAAGTGTTACAACCTGGTACTGAATTGTCTGAACACCGCGGCGTACTTCTTCGCGAAGTCTCTTTTCAACGATCTTGCTTACATCTTCGTCCGCCATCTCTCTTCCGAGAAGCTCGTTTTCAGCGATAACATCCTTATAGATGCGCTCTCGGCTGACCTGAACAAAGGGAGCTAAGTGAGTGAGGGAAATTGACTGGCCGCCGTACTGGTTGGAGGCAACCTGCGCGATGATCTGTGTTGCGATGTTACAAGCTGTAGAGAAGCTATGTGGTCTTTCGATCAGTGTTCCCGTGATAACCGTGCCGTTCTGAAGCATATCACCAAGGTTAACAAGGTCACAGTTGTGCATATGCTGCGCAAAATAGTCGGAATCATGGAAATGAATAAGACCTTCGTTGTGTGCATCAACTATATCTTGTGGCAAAAGAATACGGTTGGTAATATCGCGGGATACTTCACCTGCCATATAGTCGCGCTGGGTTGAGTTGATTATAGGATTCTTGTTGGAATTTTCCTGCTTTGCCTCTTCATTATTACATTCAATTAGAGATAGGATCTTATCGTCTGTTGTGTTGGACTGACGGATAAGAGTACGTGTATAGCGGTAAGTGATATATGCCTTGGCAACTTCAAAAGCACCGTGAGCCATGATCTGCTTTTCAACCAAGTCCTGCACTTCTTCAACTGCCGGAGAACGACCAAGCTGCTCACAGGCAAGTACAACTCGTTCTGTGATTCGCTCGATCTGCAGATCAGTCATTCTGAATTTTTCTTCAACGTTTATGTTTGCTTTCTGGATAGCGTTCAGTATTTTGCTACTGTCGAATTCAGCTTCAGAGCCGTTTCTTTTTATGATTTTCATTATTCGATTCCTCCATATCTACTGTAAAATACTATATATTGTGTTGTGTGCGTAAGTATTGTACCATATCTTGTATATGTTGTCAATCAAAACTTATTCGTCGAAAGTGCCGAATTTTGGCGCGTTAATTCTACGTAAATTACAATTTGTTAAATGAATATTACAAATCGTTAAGTAATTGTAAAAAAACAAAGGACATATTGAGTACACAATATATCCGTATTGTTTATTGATTTGATACTATATATAGTATTGCCTCGTCTGCGAGTTGCGCGGGAGACTTGATTTCACCGAATTCATCTGGAACAAGTCTGACAGCATCCTTATATCGTCTGAACCAGATCATCTGTCTCTTGGCATAGTGACGGGTGGCAAGCTTTATATCTGCCAAAACTTCAGCTATACTCTTCTCTCCGCTGAAGTATGGAATAAACTCTTTATAGCCGATTGCCTGTGCGGCTGTGCGGCTTATTTTGCGCCCCCGGCACAATACTCGCCGAACTTCATCTTCAAGTCCAAGGTCGAACATAATATCCACACGCTTCTCTATTCTTGAGTAAAGGAGATCACGGTCGGCATAGTCAAGAATAAACGTAGTGTTATCGTACGGTATGTCACCTGCAACCTGCTCGCGGTCGGTTTCTGTTTTTGTTTTACCAGTAGTCTTGTATATCTCGATTGCACGGATAACACGCTTGACGTTGTTTGGGTGTATGCTCTCCGCAGCTTCCGGGTCAAATTCCGCAAGTACAGCATGAAGCGCTTCGTTACCGTTTACCTGTGCGTACTCGTACAGTTCTTCGCGAAGTTCCTCGTTTGCTTCACTCTCGCCGAAAGAGGTAATTTTCATCAGCGAATCGTGATACATACCTGTTCCGCCGCAAAGTATCGGCAGTTTACCACGGGAGGCAACGTCGGCGATTGCTTCAGACGCGAGACGTGCATAATCTGCTGTGGAGAACTCCTCCTCCGGCGAGATTATGTCCATCATGTGATGAGGTATTCCCTCTCGCTCTGCCATATCGGGAGTAGCGGTGCCGATATTCATTTCTCGGTATAGCTGCATAGAGTCACAGGAGATGATCTCGCCGTCGAGCCTCTTGGCAAGCTCTATAGCAAGCCCCGTTTTTCCCGATGCTGTTGGTCCGAGAATTGAAATTGTTTTGATCTTATTCATACAGTGTCCTTTTTAGCAGTAGAAAAATTATTTTCCCCACCAGTTTGGGAGAAGGTCTTTGAGCTTTACGGTTTCGCGAGCTTCGTAATCAGTCAGTATCTCGATTTCACCGCTGGTTTCACCAAGCTGCATCATAAGCTCCTGGCAAGCCCCGCAAGGTGCTCCGACACCGCCGTTTGGCATTACTGCAACAACCTTGTCTATCTCGTGTTCGCCGTTTGTTATCATATTGGCAATTGCGTTTCTTTCCGCACACATACCAAGAGAGCACGCGGTATCTATGCAAACACCAAAGTATATATTTCCGGATTTTGTCAGAATGGCCGCGCCAACACCACCCGCGTCAACAAATCGGGAAATTGAGCGGGGATTTTGCACTGACTTTGCCTTGTTATAGAGTATAGTCCAAATGTCCTCTGTCATTGTGTAATCCTTATTTAATAAACATACTGTCACCGAAGCTGAAGAAGCGGTACTTCTCGCGTACGGCAGTTTCGTAAGCGTTCATCATCTGTTCCCGGCTTGAAAGGGCTGACACCAACATAAGAAGTGTGCTCTCGGGCAAGTGGAAATTAGTGATGAGTGCGTCAACTATTTTGAACTTATATCCGGGATAAATGAAAATGCCTGTGTCCGTGTCAACGGGCTTCAATATGCCGTTATCATCGGAAGCAGATTCAAGTACTCGGCATGAGGTAGTACCAACGGCAATAACTCTACCGCCTGCGGCCTTCCGCTCGTTTATTAGCTTTGCAGACTCTTCCGTTACGCGGATATACTCGGAGTGCATTTCGTGGTCGGCTATCTTATCTTCTTTTACCGGTCTGAAAGTACCGAGTCCTACATGAAGAAGGACTGGCGCTATTGCAACACCTTTCTCGCGGATTTTTTCAAGAAGTTCGTTTGTAAAATGGAGTCCTGCTGTGGGCGCCGCCGCTGATCCCTGATGCTTTGAATAAACTGTCTGGTATCTCTCGGGGTTCTCAAGTTTTGCGGTGATATATGGCGGCAGAGGCATTGTTCCGAGTATATCAAGGGCTTCAAACATTGTTTCGGCACCGTTAACTGTGAACTTTACCACACGGCATCCGCCCTCGATTACATCAAGCACCTCGGCTTCGAGAAGTCCGTCGCCAAATTCTATAACGTCCCCCGGCTTTGCACGTTTACCGGGACCTGCCAATGCCTCCCACACGTCATTCTCACGCTGTTTAAGGAGCAAAAGCTCAACCGGTGCTGTGGAATCTGTGGGAACTTTGCGCTTCTCAAACTCGTCGTAGCGCAGCTTGCGGTGTCCGATTATTCTTGCAGGAATAACTCGTGTATCGTTAATTACAAGCACGTCTCCAGGGTTTAGGTAATCAATAATATCACGGAATACGTGATGTTCGATAGTGTCGGCTGCCCTGTCAATTACCATAAGACGAGATGAATCACGAGGCTCAACAGGGGTTTGAGCAATGCGTTCTTCCGGTAAGTCATAATAAAAATCCGACAGACGGAGGTCAGTCTGCGGAAGAGTGTTTTTGATCATATTCTGCTCCGATTACTGATTTATATATGCGCACACAAACTTGACAAACGTTAACACCCGTGATATTATAGTTGTGAACAATCAAATATCTGCCCGCATAAGATTATATTGTATTGAAAACTGTTTTTCATTATTATATAACACATTCCAAAAGTTTTCAACAGTTTTCTATTATTAAATTACGCGGGAGATAATTATGTCAATAAAGAATTTGCCCTTTGTGGGCTCGGCGGTGGCGATAGTAACACCGTTTCGAGGTGACAGTTCGATTGATTTTGAGGCGTTTGGACGTCTTATAGATTTTCAGATAGATAATGGCAGCGACGCAATTGTTGTGCTTGGCACTACCGGTGAGTCATCTACACTTACAGATACAGAGAGACGGGCTATCATCGAATTTGCCGCCGAAAAGATTAACAAACGCCTGCCGTTTGTCGTCGGTACTGGCACAAACAGAACCGCTTACTCCGTTGAGCTGACTAAATTCGCGAGCAAATGCGGGTGCGACGGAGTGCTGGTTGTTACACCATATTACAATAAAGCTAACGATTCGGGATTGGTGCGGCACTTTAATCTTATAGCCGATGCCGCCCGCTGTCCGATTATACTTTACAATATTCCGGGCAGGACCGGGATGAGCATCCCTCTAACTGTCTATGAAGAACTTGCCAGCCACCCAAATATTGTAGCTGTAAAAGAAGCATCGGGTAATATATCCTACGCAGGTGATATTATTTCACTCTACGGCGATTCACTGGCCATATACAGCGGAAACGATGATCAGACCTTGCCTATTATGGCAATGGGTGGTATGGGAGTTATCTCGGTTGCTGCTAACATTGTGCCAAGGGTCATGCACGAGTTGGCTTATGCTATGCTATCTGGAAAGACAGACGATGCACAGAAGATTCAGCGTGAGTATCACGAGCTGTTTACGGCTTTGTTCTGCGAGGTAAATCCGATACCTGTAAAAACCGCTTGTTCACTTATGGGATTATGCTCTAACACCCTGCGACTTCCTCTTGCCGAGTTAAGTGAGAGAAACCGTGACAAACTGACGGACACTTTAAAAAAATACGAATTAATATAAATCAGGAGATATAAATTATGCTTACACCGGGACTGATTTCTGTCACATTCAGAAAGTTTGAAAAAGCAAAGGTTGCGGAAATTGCAAAGGCTGCCGGTCTTTATGAGATCGAATGGGGCGGTGACGTGCACGTTCCACCTATGGATGAAGTGTCAATCAATGAAGCTGTAGCCGCTTCATCAGCCAACGGCATCAAGATCGCCTCTTACGGTTCTTATTACAGATGTACTGGTAGTGAAGACGAGATCCGCCGCGAGATCGAAACCACAGCAAAGCTGGGAACCGATATGATTCGCGTGTGGGCAGGCAAACAGTGGTCCTGCGATGCAACCAAGGACGAGCGCAAAGCAACGACAGATAACCTGCGACTAGTTTGCGATGTGGCAAAGCCCTATGGCATTACTGTTTGTCCTGAATTCCATGGCAACACCTTGACAGACCATTATGACAGCGCGATCAGACTTTACAATGAAGTTGAACGAGACAATCTGAAGCTGTACTGGCAGCCAAATCAGTTCAAGGATGAGGAATATAATCTTGCCTCCTGCCGCGCAATTATGCCCTATTGCACGCATATTCACGTTTTCCACTGGGAAGGCAAGGATATGTATCCTCTGTCTCGCGGCGAGAATATCTGGCGTAAGTATATAGATATTATTAAGAAAGACGGCAAGGATCACAGTCTCCACATGGAGTTTGTTTGCGATGGCAGCGAAGAACAGCTTTATCGCGATGCAGAACTCCTCCACACTTGGCTTGAAAAGTAAATAACACCTTAAGGCAATGCCCTGTTAATTATGCACGGACATTGCCTTATTTTTTTGTCAAAATTCCCAAAAATATTTTTATTTCCCTATTGACAAAGGAGTTTTGATGTGATATACTCTGTAAAGTGATTTACTTTACAGCATTAATCGGTGATTTTTATGTTTGAAAAAGATATGATGTTCCCCGTTTTGCTTGACACCTACGGTGGACTCCTTACCGACCGCAAGCGAGAAGTTCTCGATTATTATTATAACGAAGACTATTCTCTGGCTGAAATATCAGAGCTTACAGGAATCTCCCGTCAAGGCGTGAGAGACTGTATCAAAAAAGGCGAGGATGAAATTTACTTCTTTGAATCAAAGCTAAATATCGCAAAGAAAAATCGTGAGCACGCTACGGTCATCGACAATATTTCTCTGCTCTTAGAAGAGATCAGTAAATACGCCGACGGTCCGACGAATGATATGCTTCACGAAATCGGATCAATGCTGAACACCCTTCGCTCTATCGACAAATCAGACGGAGACGCACAGGAGTAATAATGTTTGATAATTTATCTGAAAAGCTGGAAAAAGCTTTCAAAAAATTCAGAAATAAAGGTAAACTCACAGAATCTGACGTAAAAGAAGGAATGCGTGAAGTTAAGCTTGCTTTGCTTGAAGCTGACGTTAACTTCAAGGTAGTTCGTGAGTTTGTCAAGACTGTTACCGAGCGCGCTGTTGGTTCAGAGGTGCTCGAGAGTCTTCTTCCCGCCCAGCAGATCATCAAAATCGTTCATGAAGAGCTTATTAAGCTTATGGGCGAGACCAACAATAAGCTTCAGATCTCCTCAAAGCCACCGACAGTTATTATGATGGTTGGTCTTCAGGGTTCAGGTAAGACTACCCACTCCGCAAAGCTTGCAGGTATGTATAAAAAGCAAGGCAAGCGTCCTCTGCTTGTAGCTTGTGACGTTTACAGACCTGCCGCTATCGACCAGCTTAAGGTTGTAGGCTCACAGATCGACGTTCCCGTATTTGAAATGGGACTCGGCAACCCTGTTGAAATTGCTAAAGCAGGTTTTGAACACGCAAAGCGTCACGGACACGATATGGTATTTATTGATACCGCAGGTCGCCTCCACGTTGACGAGGTTCTTATGAATGAGCTTTCCTCAATCAAGGAAAATCTCGAGCCTACGGAAATTCTACTCGTTGTTGACGCTATGACCGGCCAGGACGCAGTAAATGTTGCTTCTGCTTTCAATGAACAGCTTGATATTACAGGCGTTCTTCTTTCAAAGCTTGACGGTGACACCAGAGGCGGTGCCGCTCTCTCAATACGTCACGTAACCGGTAAGCCCATTAAGTTCATCGGTGTAGGTGAAAAGCTTGATGCGATCGAGCCCTTCTACCCTGACCGTATGGCTTCAAGAATCCTTGGAATGGGCGACGTACTCACTCTGATTGAAAAGGCTCAACAGGCCTTTGATGATAAAAAAGCCGCAGAGCTTGAAAAGAAGCTCCGCGAAAATACATTCACTCTATCGGATTATCTAGAGCAGTTCAGACAGATCAAGAATATGGGAAATCTGGACCAGCTCGCAGGAATGATCCCAGGTGTTAAGCCCGGCCAGCTTAAGGATGCAAAGATCGACGAGCGGGCTATGGCAAGAACCGAAGCAATCATCCTTTCCATGACGATCCAGGAACGCGAACATCCGAATCTTCTCAACGGATCCCGCCGCAAGAGAATTGCCGCAGGAAGCGGTACAACCGTTGAAGAAGTAAACAAGCTCATCAAGCAGTACGATATGATGAACAATATGATAAAGCAGTTCTCGTCCGGAAAGATGAACACAAAGAAAGCGCTTAAACGAATGAAAATGCCGTTTTAACGGATTTTTATAAAAAAATAAAATTTATTATATTAAACAAATTTTTGGAGGAAAAAATGGTTAAGATCAGACTTAGAAGAATGGGTAAAAAGAAATCTCCCTTCTACCGCATTGTTGTTGCGGATTCCAGAAGCCCCCGCGATGGTAGATTCGTTGACGAAGTTGGTTACTACAATCCTATGACCAACCCCGCTGAAATCAAGGTTAACGAAGAAAAGGTTCAGGAATGGCTCAAGAACGGTGCTCAGCCTACTGAAACAGTTAAGTCCATTCTCACAAAGACCGGTATCATCAAATAATTATGGATAATACAACTGGTGCAACCTATCACGACATTGACTTAAAAGAGGTTCTTGCCGGTATGGCTCGCGCTATCGTTGACGATCCGGACTCTGTTAGTGTTACGGAAGACGAAAATGAATCCGGCACTGTTTTGACACTTAAGGTAGCAGAAGCAGATATGGGAATGATCATTGGCAAACATGGCAAGATCGCCCGCGCGCTCCGTACCGTCACAAAGGCAGCCGCAAAAATGGCTGACAAGAAGGTCACTGTTGAAATAAGATAACATAAATAAAGCTGCATTCACCGTAATGTAGCTTTATTTTTTATATTTTTGTCCGTAATGTGCATACTAATCCCGAAATATAATTTTGGAGGTATTTATGACTGATATCAAAAAAATCGGTATCGTTGGGTGCGGATTCGTTGGTGCAACTATTGCGTACACTCTTATGGAAAGCGAAATGTTTAACGAAATGGCGCTTATTGACTCAAATGAAGCAAAGGCGCGCGGAGAGGCTCTTGATATGGCTCACTGCCTGCCATTTCTATCGCAAATGCAGATCTACTCGTCAACTTATTCTGCTCTTTCAGACGCGTCTATTGTGATCATAGCTGCCGGTGTCAATCAGAAAGAGGGTGAGACCCGTCTTGATCTTCTTAACAGAAATGCAAAGATATTTGAGAATATTATTGACAGGATAACAGAAGTAAACAAAGAATGCATAATCCTTGTCGTTACAAATCCTGTTGATATTCTGACGCACGTTGCTCTGAAGCTCTCAGAATTTGACCCGGGACGTGTAATTGGCAGCGGAACTGTGCTTGATTCTGCAAGACTGAAGTATCTCGTAGGTAACAGGCTGGGTGTTGATTCAAGAAACGTGCACTCATTTATTATTGGTGAGCATGGAGATAGCGAGCTTGCTGTTTGGTCGTCCGCAAATATTTCCGGGATCGACCTGACAGACTATTGCAGGATCCACGGTATGAATATGAGTGAACTGTATCCCCTATTCGAGCACGTAAAAAACAGCGCCTACGATATTATTCGGGACAAGGGTGCTACGTACTATGCGATCGCACAATCAACAAAGAGGATCGTAAAATCCATCGTAAGTGACGATGGTTCGATCCTCCCGGTTTCAACACTTGTAAGCGGACACTATGGTGTTGAAGATATTTGTTTGAGTGTACCTGCAGTTATTGGCCGCGAAGGGGTGAAGCAGGTTCTTGACATTCCTCTGAATGATGATGAGATGCGGCGTCTCAAAATTTCAGCTGAAACAATTAGAGATTATATTGATAAGCTCGATCTGCGTAAAACTGTGATAAATTAATCTGCGCAAGGGATTTTTGTTTTCTTGATAAGCCAGTTTGCCAGCAGGCATGCGAGAAAGGCTATAAGAATACCGAGTATGACCGATGCAAGAACATCTGTAGGATAATGAACAAGAAGGTACAGACGAGAGAATGCAATAACAAACGCCAGTACAACAGCAAGAGTTCCCCACTTCTTGGTATTGAACCACAATGCAAACGCAGCCTCAATAGATGCGATCGTATGGCCGGAGGGGAATGAAAAATCGTGCTCCCCCTCAACAAGCATAAGTGACTGCAAGGTAGGGTCAAAGTCATAAGGACGGATTCTTCCGACAAGGGGCTTGAGAGTGAGATTACAAAGAATCAGGCCGAAAATAAGTGAAAACGCCATTGATATTCCTGCGCGGCGAGTCTTCTTGAAGAACAGCAGAACTACTGCGAGGACGATCCAGAAGATTCCCGCATCTCCAAGTGAAGTTATAACGGGCATTACTTTATCAAGAAATGCACACTGCAAAGTTTCATATAAGCTGTGAAGTATTCCGACTTCAAACTGATTTAACCAATCCATAATAGTCCTCCAAAGTTTTCTATGAATAGATTATACCATAAACAGGTTCTATTACGCAAGATTTTTTCAAAATTAATGATTATGTATTGAAATTTACCCCAAAAAGCGGTATAATTATTCTAATATCTTTTATGAGGTAACATTATGAAAAAGTTATTGAGCGTTATTTCTATTATCGCCGCTATTTTGATTCTGGCGATTCCCGCTTTAGCAATGCCTGAGGCAACAGTTAAAGATACCTTTGAGAATCCCGAAATTCCCGGATATTCTCTCCCTTATAATCTGTTCCTCCCCGAAGATTATAACGAAACAACTTATTATCCCGTTATTCTCTTCCTCCACGGAGCCGGCGAGAGAGGTAACGACAACTCCAATCAGCTCGCCAACTATCTTCCCGACCTTTATGCAACAAGCCCCGAGCTTATGGGTGGCGCTATTGTTATCGCACCTCAGTGTCCTAACGACGAACAATGGGTTAACACTCCTTGGGAAGTCGGCACATATTCCGTAGACGAGATTCCCGAGAGCAATGCGCTTAACACAGCCCTCAAGCTCCTTGAATACGTTGTTGACACATACGGTGGCGACAGATGCAGAATCTACATCACCGGTATTTCCATGGGCGGATTCGGCACCTGGGATGCTATCATGAGACACGAAGAAATCTTCGCCGCTGCTGTTCCGATTTGCGGTGGTGCTGACCCCACAAAAGCTGAGATTCTCAAGAACTTCCCCATTATCACTTATCATGATACAGCGGACCGTACTGTACCCGCAGACGGTACAAAGGATATGGTTAAGGCCATTCGCGCTACAAAGAACAAGAATATCAAATTCAAAATTCTCAACGGTTACGGTCATGGTGCATGGCTTGCTGCCGGTGTTGATGCTGAAATGATCGACTGGCTGTTTGCGCAGAATCTTGCTACACGTTATCCCGAAGCTGCAGACACACAGCCTCGCGAAACAGAACCCCCGGTAACTGAGCCTCCGGTGACAGAAGCACCTATCACAGAAGCTCCTGCTACTGAAGCGCCGTTGGTCGATACCAGCGATTCCGGAAACAACAGTTTTGTAACAATTATTTGCGTTGCTGTTGTTGCTGTTGTTGCCATTGCAGCTGTTGCTGTGATCGTTACAAAGAAAAAGAAATAAACAAAAAAGCCTCCCAATATCAGGGGGGCTTATCTTTAGAAAATAAAAAGCTGGTGGAGGGATTTGAACCCTCGGCCTATTGATTACGAATCAATTGCGCTACCCCTGCGCCACACCAGCATGCTGAAATTCAGCCTTTGTATTATACAATAAATATCTCATATTGTCAAGCGGTTGAAGATATTTTTAGATGTTATTGACGCGCAGAAAAGAGGTAGAAAATGACAAAAACAAATGCTATCAGAATTTTAGAGAAAGCAAATATAAAATTTGATACCGCTGAATATACTGTTGACGAAAGTGATTTGTCCGGTGTTCACCTAGCAAGTGTTCTCGGAATGGACCCGGATAATATATTCAAGACTCTCGTTTGCGTTGATGACCGCGGCAACCATCACGTATTCTGCATTCCAGTTGCGTATGAGCTTGATTTGAAGAAATGCGCAACTGTTGCAAAAGTGAAGCGGGTCGAGATGATCCACGTTAAGGAGCTATTACCCCTTACAGGATACATTCGCGGCGGTTGCTCCCCTGTTGGAATGAAAAAGAAGTTTCCCACTTACATCGACGAAACAGCAGCTCTGTTTGACAAGATATACGTAAGCGGCGGAATGAGAGGACTGCAGATCATTATTGATCCTGTAGTTCTCGGAGAATTTGTAGAAGCTGATTTTGCTGATCTGACAAAATAATTCGACAGATCAGATCACCTTCTCGTATGCTACCCTTTCGTCACCGTTCAGAAGGTGAATAATTCCGCAGTAAACAAAGCCGTTTTTCTCGAGCATTTTACGCATAACCACGTTCCCCCGGTGAGTGTCAATTCGCAGCGATTTTCTGCCGTGAGCTTTTGCGAAGTCTTCAGCATAGGAGATTATCTTTCCGGCTATTCCCTGACCTCTCATGGAGACCAAGATTGCAACCCGATGGATCGCCACGTAGTCCTTTGAATCGTCTCCCGTTATCCAATGACCGTCATAGATTACTCTGTACGTTGGCTCTTCCGAGAGGAGCATGGCAAAGGTCGCGCACACGTCTCCGTTGTCAACAACGTAGGATTGGTCATCTGCAAGGTCAGAGATTATCACTTCTTTTGACGGGTATCCGTCCTGCCATTGATTAATTCCGAGAGCGGCGATAGTCTTTCGCGCTTCATTAAAAATCTCATTTATTTTATCAATGTCCCAGGCTTTTGTTTTTCTTATTATCACGGTTGCCTCACACAATTTTGTTAATATACGATATTATATATCAGACTCACGTATATTTCAAGAAGTATTTACAAAAGAACTTTTTTCTCGAAAATGCTTGACAGATGACTGCCAACTTATTATAATTAATTTGATTGCACAATTTTCATATTGACTACAAATACTAATTACTTAAGGAGATATCCAAATGTTTGAAAAGATCAAAGCTCTGCTCGTTGAAGAACTTTCTATTAATGCTGCAGATATTACACCCGAAGCAGAACTCGTAAATGACCTTGGCATCAACTCCCTTGAGCTTGCTGACCTGGTTCTTCAGTGCGAAGACAAATTCGACATCGAAATCAGCGATGAAGTTATCCACAAGTTCATTACTGTTGGCGATGTAGCTGATTATCTCGCGGAAATTACCGACGAAACAAAATAATTAGTAGGAAACGTGTCGCACAGATCGGCACGTTTTTAATTTATACGGAGACTGAAATGAGTGACAGAATTAATATCAGAGGCGTAAATTTCTGCAGTATTTCCCTGCCGGGTGCTGTAGAAACCCTTATGTCTTATCTGAAAGAAGGAAAGCAGGCAGCGCTATATACCCCCAACTCCGAGATCGTGCAGATGTGTATTGACTCTCCTGAGCTATATGACGTTATCAACTCCGCCGAAGTTATAGTTCCCGACGGAATCGGCGTTGTCAAAGCGGGCAAGATCCTTGGTACACCATTCGAGCACGGCAAGGTTGCGGGAATCGAGGTTGGTGAAAAGCTTATTGAAGCTTTAGCCGGAACAGATTACACAGTATTCTTCCTTGGGGGAAAGCCCGGTGTTGCTGAGGCTGCTGTCGAAAAGCTTTCGGAGAAATATCCGGGTGTCAAGATTATTGGATGTACTGACGGATATTTCAAAAAAGAAGGCGCAGAAAATGATAAGATTATAGAAAAGATCAATGAGTCCGGGGCTGATGTGCTCTACGTGTGTTTGGGGGCTCCTGCACAGGAGAAATGGATATTCGCGAATCGTTCCAGGCTAACAAATGTTAAGCTTCTACTGGCTCTTGGAGGCTCTCTGGACGGTTATTCCGGAAACGTAAAAAGAGCGCCTAAAGTATTTATTGATCTTGGCCTTGAGTGGTTCTACAGACTTATCTGTGACCCCAAGCGAATAGGCAGAATGATGAGCTTGCCCAAGTTCTATTTCGGAACTATAAAACACAAGCTAACAAATAAATAAACAAATAACCGCATTGCATTTGTTTGTGCAACGCGGTTTATTTTTTATTCTGTCATTTCAGCGTTTTCAGCGATAACTGCAAGTACCTCTTCATAGAGGAGAGACATTTCAACAGTTTCTCTGTCGTAATACTGATTAAACTCTGCGAGTGTGATTCCAAACTGATCGGCGTATCTCTGGCAACCTTCAAGATAAGCTTCTTCAGTAATCTCTATTTCAAGAACCTTGATGAGCTGATTCAGAACAAGGTCTTCTTTAATGTAGCTACGAGCGCTGTCGTAAAGAGAATCGGGGGTTGCGTTTACGTATTCAGCAAGGAATGTTTCGTAATCAACACCATACTGCTGAGCGCGGGCTTTATATGTAGCAACGTGAAGCTGATATACTCTTTCAAGTTCGTTTTCGGGATAGTCGAGAACGGTTGCGTTATCAAGAACCATCTGCCAAAGCTCGTCATAAACAGCGCTCATAGCTTCAAGGAACTTTTCGTCGTTAATATATCCGCGGTAGTCCTCAAGGAACTCATCAACAGTTTCATAATCTGTAAAATCTGTTACGAATTCTTCAAGAGACGGTGCAACAGCTTCAGTACCGTCATAAATACCGTTGATAGAGCCTGTGAATGTAACGGTTACTCCAGCGAGGTCTGCATTGTGGTAATCGTCGGGGAATTTAACGTCAAAGTCAAATACCTCGCCAACCTTGTGGCCGATATAGCCCTCAACAAATCCGGGAATGTATCCGGAGTTTGCGCTGATGGATATTTCAACATCGGTAGCAGTGGTGTTGTCAATAGTTTCGCCGTTAATAGATCCGGAAAAGTTAGCGGAGATAATGTCTCCTTCCACAGCGGCTCTGTCCTCTTTAATAAAAGGAGTGTACGCGTAGCTCTCGAGGATAGCTTTAATTTCTGCATCAAACTCATCATCAGTAATAGGTGTGAAATCAATTTTCACCTCAAGGCCCATATACTGACCAAGCTGAATGTAAGGTGTGAGATCGTTTCCGGCATAATCAAAGGGCGGAATAACAGGGGCTTCTGTTTCTGGAGTTTCGGGTGCTCCGGTATCTACTGCACCTGTTTCACCGGGAGTAGTATCGTTAACTTCGCCGGTGGGTGTTCCTTCCTGTGCCGGGGGTTCTGTTTCGTTAGTATCGTCCTTCTGAGTAGTTCCGCAGGCAACAGCTGAAACAAGAACTACAAGAGCAAGGAGTAAAATTAATAGCTTTTTCATTGTTATACCTCTGGTAAAGATTTTATAAAACGCATATATTATAACATATTTTTTCTAAAACATCAACATCCTTCTCTGATTTTTAAGTGATTATAAGGTGATAAATTATCGTAAGAATGTAAAATTCAGGCATTTTCTCCTATTTGAGTTGACATTGACCGCACCTTTGTTTATACTAAACCTAACGGAGGTGGATATATGAGAAACACTACTTTGTGCTATATTGAACGCGACGGCAAGTATCTTATGATGCATCGTGTAAAGAAAGAAAATGATATTAATAAAGATAAATGGATTGGTATCGGTGGTGGATTTGAGGAGAACGAGTCTCCGGAAGACTGCATCAGACGCGAAGCTCTCGAGGAAACAGGGTTGATCCTTGGTGAAGTTAAGCTATACTCTGTCGTAACTTTTATAGTTGAGGGCGGAGTATGCGAATATATGTTTTTGTTCAAGTGTAAGGATTTTTCGGGATCTCTTATCGAATGCAACGAAGGAAATCTTGAATGGGTAGAAAAATCCCAAATCTATGATCTGGATCTTTGGGAAGGCGACAAGATATTCCTGAAGAAGATCGAAAATGACTGCGAATTCTTCACGCTGAAGCTTGTTTATGATAAAAACGGCAAGCTGCTTGAGGCCGTAGAGAACGGAACCAAAAAGATAGTGTGACAAATCATTTTTGCTGATTGCGATTAACCCGCTTTTTAATGGATACACTATACACATCCAAAGTAAAAGAGGTTAACTAAATGGGATTATTCAGCAAAATCATAAAAACAAACGAAATTATACTATCGTCTCCTCTCAAAGGAAATATTATCCCTTTGGAATCAGTGCAGGATGAGACTTTTGCTCAAAAAATACTCGGTGATGGTATTGCCATTGATCCAGTTGTCGGGATGCTATACTCGTCAGCCGACGGTGTTGTTCTGTCTGTTGCTGACACAGGTCACGCAATTGCCATTCAATATGACAATGGTGTCGAGGTGTTGATGCACATTGGCATTGACACGGTTGAACTAAAAGGAAACGGCTACACTCCAAAGGTCAATGCAGGAGACAGAGTCAAAAAAGGTGAGGAGTTAATTGTATTTGACATTGATTACATCAAAGCGCGAGGCTACAGCCTTATTACCCCGGTGATAATAACAAATTCCGATGAATTCAAATTAATAAAAGGTGCAACAGGTAAATCGGACTTTTTCGATAACTTAATAACTCTGAAAAAATAAAAAATCCCCTCGGGGATTTTTATTTATGCCATCCGTCGATCTCACCGCGCTCGAGAGCTCCGACAATTCTTTTATACAGTCCTCGGTGCTCTTTATCAAAGAGACGAAGATACTCTTTCATCTCTTCCCGTCTGCTTTCGCCGTCGTTTGGACACGGATTCTTCGCTACAGGCAGGTTTGCACTTTTTACAAGGGAACGAACTTCTGATTCTGTAGCATAAATTAAGGGGCGAATCACAGAAATGTCGTTATCGGCATAAACTGTAACCGGTGAATAGCATCCGATACGGCCCTCATACATCAATGAAAGCATGAAGGTTTCTACTGTGTCATTGAGATGATGCCCGAGAGCGAGCTTATTTGCTCCAAGGGATTTAGTCGCATCAATGAGAGCACCGCGTCGCAGCTTTGCACAGAGTGCGCAGGGGTTCTTCTCTTTACGCTCGTCAAAAACGATTTCGGATATCTGAGTGCTGACAATTTCGTATCGTATTCCGAGGTCCGCCATGAACTTTTGAGTTTCGGCATACATTTGACCTGATTTATCAAAGCCGAGGTCAACCGACACGCCGCAGATTGAAAATTTCTTCGGGTAAAAATCACGAAGTTTGGCAAGAGAATACAGCAAGGCAATAGAATCCTTACCGCCCGACAAGCCGACAGTTATAACGTCGCCGTCCTCGATCATATTATAATGGTCGATTCCCTGTCGCAATTTAGACAATAATTTCTGCAATTCTTTCATAATTCAGTCCAATCAAAAATTACATATTCGGAGGAAACATGCCAACAAAAATCTACATTGATCAGGGGCACAACCCTGTAAATCCCAATGCAGGAAGCGAAGGTAACGGCTTCCGTGAACAAGATATTGTTTACGAGATCGGGCAGCTTACAGCAGATCTGTTACGAGATAACGGTTTTGAAGTCCGTTTATCCCGACCAACGCCACAGACACAGCTCGGTTCGTCTAACTCATCTTCTCTACGTGCAAGGGTGGATGACGCAAACTCATGGGGAGCGGACTACTTTATCAGCTTACACACAAATGCGTCGGTAAACACGTCAGCCAGCGGCAGCGAAGCCTTTGTTTACAGGCGAAACGGTGCTGCCGAAGAACTTGCAGAAAATATTTTGACCCAATTAAACTTTGCAACGGGGCTCAGGAATCGCGGTGTTGTTGCACGCCCCGGGCTATATGTTTTACGCAAAACACGAATGCCAGCTACTTTAGTTGAGCTTGGATTTATCTCAAACGAAAATGACGCGGATCTGATGGCGTACAGCCCTGGACTATTTGCCGCAGGTGTTGCTAACGGTGTACTTGCGTACTTCGGAATGCTTTGATCAATGAAAATACTGCCGGTCAAGTAACCGGCAATTTTTATTTATTTAAAAGGTCCGGGCGGCGATCCGCGGTAATTTCTTTTGCCTGCTCCTCTCGCCATTTGTCTATATTGGCGTGATGACCGCTGAGCAGAACTTCGGGAACTTCCCTGCCCATCCACACAGGTGGGCGGGTATACTGGGGATATTCAAGGAGATCGTCTTCAAAGGATTCCTTTTCGTGACACTCGGGTAATGCAAGAACGCCATCGCAAAGTCTGCCGACTGCGTCAACAATAATACACGCAGGAACCTCGCCTCCGGTTAGCACGTAGTCGCCAATGGAAATTTCATCATCGACAATTTCGTCAATAAGTCTCTGATCAACCCCCTCGTAATGACCGCACAGGATAACGATACTCTGCTTTTCAAGAAGCTCTTTTGCAACTTCCTGTGTGAAAACTCTGCCCTTTGGTGACATATATATCACGTGAGGCTTTTCCGCGAGAGTTTCCTCAATAGCTTTGTAGCATCTGTATATCGGCGGTGCTGCCATAAGCATACCTCTGCCGCCGCCATACGGTGTGTCGTCAACTCTGCGGTGCTTGTCCTCGGAATAATCACGGATATTGTGTGTCCGTATGTCAAGCTTTCCTGCCTTACGCGCTCGGCCGATTATGCTTTCAGAAAGGATAAAATCAACGTATTCCGGAAAAAGAGTCATTATATCGAAGCGCACTTATTTATACCTCTCTCATTCCTTCGATAAGTTTAACGTAGATGCCGGCCCTCTCGCCTTCTGTAACGATCTCTCGCACAAATTCAGGCACCACAGGCATCATAAAGCTGCCTCCGTTTACATCGTCTATAACGTAAACCTCGCGGCCGCTGGGGGTAAGTACCTCGGATAGAGTGCCGTACTTTTCGCCCGTTTCAAAGTCAAGTACATCGAGACCAAGTATGTCCACAACAAACACCTGATCTTTTGAAAGCTTGATGTCATCTCTGTCCGCGTACAGAACCGTTCCCTTGAAAGGAATAGCCTCGTCGAGAGTTTTGATCTCATCAAAGGTGCAAAGAACCATCTTCTTCTGGACGGAAGATGCTTTGACCTTCATTGGCACGAATTCTCCTGCCGGAGTTTTTCTGTATAATGTGCGGAGACGTGCAAGCTGCTCGGGTGTATCACAATAGCACTCAAGTCTAACTGTGCCGCGTACACCGTGAGTGCTTACCGCTTTGCCGCATTCAAGATATTTCTGTTTAGCCATTTTTCACCTAAAATTCTTTTTTCTTTAATTATAACATAATAATCGTGATTCAACAATAGCGTTGGAAAATTTTTAAATATTTTTCTAAAAATCGGAACTATTTTGTTATTTTGATCGTCAAAATAGCAGATCAAAGAAAGCGAGGAGACATTATGCTTTTCAGAATTACATCTTTACTCTTATGTGTTATGCTGTTGTTTACGTCTTGCCAGGTCGGACAAAGTATAATTGATTCAAACAACGAAAGTGAGGTTAACGCGCCTATGCAAAGAACTGCCCCTTTTACAGAGATCTCGTATTCTAACAATGATTTCTCAACTGTATTAACCGAATTTTCTGATACAATCTACAAGTCTGTTTCAGAAGACAATGTCAAAAAGGAAAACATAATTTTCTCTCCCTTGTCTGTAATGTACGCTCTCGCTCTCGCATCAAACGGTGCGGAAGGTGAAACTCTTGCGGAATTTGAGAAGCTGTTTGGCGGTATTAATGTTGACGAAATGAATGAGTACCTTTTGACCTTGACAACTGAGCTTGAGTCAAGCCGCGACTCAAAGGTGGTTATAGGAAACTCTATATGGGCAAACTCCGGTTTGTTTACTCTCTCTCAAGATTATCAGATAACTGCCCAAAAGTATTACTCCGCAGAATCAAGATCATTGAAGTTTGACGGCAATGCTGTAAAAGAAATAAACAACTGGGTCAATGAAAAAACTGACGGTATGATTAAAAAAGCTATTGATGACCTCGATCCCGGTCTTGCCACTGCTCTGTTCAACACGGTATTGTTCGACGGCATCTGGGCAAAGGAATATCTTGAGAGCGATATTATAGACGGAATATTCCATAACTATGACGGAAAAGCTACTGATGTTGAGTTTTTGTATTCCAAGGAATCAGGCAGCTATTTTGAAGTGAACGGCGGTGTTGGATTCTCAAAGGCTTATAAGGACGGATACTCGTTTACATCAGTGCTTCCAAACGGTAATATTGATGACCTACTCGAAAAATCAAGCATAACCGAAATTATTGACGCTTCGAGGGGCTCCATAGAAAACGTTAAGGTATATATACCGAAATTCGAATATGAGTATTCAAAGTCTCTGAACAAAATACTTCAGGGTATGGGGCTTAATATAGCTTTTACCGATAAAGCGGATTTTGATAAAATGTCAGAGGTTGTGCCTGCTAATATAATGATCAGCCAGATTTTCCAGAAAGCAAAGATCGTTCTCAATGAGCACGGAACAAAGGCTGCGGCTGTAACCGGAATAACATACGCAACCTGTGCTATGCCTGTTCAGCCGGATAAGATCATTCGCCTTGACAAGCCATTTCTATACATAATTCAAGATTCAAACGGCAATCCCCTCTTTATTGGAACAATTTACAGCTTGAACTAATCGAATATAAAAAACAATGCACCTACGGTCTTTAGACTGCGGGTGCATTTTGTTATTTAGTTTAGTTTGTCCGCTATTTTGCAGAAATCTTGTGCCGAGAGCTTTTCGCCTCGAATGTCAACTCTTAATCCGCAGGACTTGAGAACCTCAGTCGTTTTATCCTTGGGGTACTTGCTGCTGATCGAGTTAACAAGAGTCTTACGCCTCTGGCCAAATGCAAGAGAAATAAGCTCTCCTACGTTATCGGCAAACTTCAAGCATTCATCGTTATCAGCAGGTGCGTCCGGGTAAACCTCTCTGATGCCACCGTGCGGGATAATGCCAACAACAGCAGACGCAACCTTGGGTACCGGGTGAAAGTTGCCGGCGGAAACGTCAAACAGCTTCTCAGCCTTTGCGCGAAGTGCAATTGCCGCGGTAATTGAACCGTAGTCGTCTGTTCCCTCTTTTGCAGCAAGTCGTCTTGCAACCTCAAGCTGGATCATTACGACAATTGACGAAAACGGAAGCTTTTCCGTCATTGGATAAGACTCAAGAAGCTTCATTATTACTGGCGTTGTGATGTAGTACGGCAAATTCGCGCATACACCAACCGTGCCGCCTGCTGCGAGAATATCACCGAAGTGCTCGTTAACAAATGCAGGCAGATCGATCTTCATAAAGTCGGCTTCAACTACTGTAACGTTATCGTACTCTTCGAGAGCCTCCCCCAGAAGCGGTATAAGTCCACGGTCGATTTCGATTGCGACAACCTTATCGTAAGTCTGACAGAGGTACTGCGTTAAGGCACCAACTCCCGGGCCAATCTCAATTACACCGGCTGGCTTGTCAGCATCAGCAAATGATGCGGATGCATCGGCAATTCGCTCCGGAACCATTGGATTAATGAGAAAGTTCTGGCCAAACGCTTTTTTCGGAGCAAGAGAATACTTTTCAAGCAAACTTCTTACTACTTGTGGATTGCAAAGCTGCATAATTATCTCCAGTCAACTTACTTGATAAGCTCAACGCTGTAGCCAACAGTATACTCTTCGTCGGGAGCAAGAGTGATAGCGTATTTCTTGCTTTTAGCTTCAGTTGTTTCTGCAACATCGGCTGGAAGTCCGTTCCAAGGCTCAAGGCAAATGAACGGAGAGTTCTTATTAATGGGCGTCCACAGTCCAAGTGCGTTGAAACCTTCGAAGTTAAACATGAATCCTCGGCCTGTTTTGCGGGAAATGAGCTTAACGGACTTTGCGGGAAGGTTCTCTACGATCATCGCGTCATTGTCATAGTCGGAATACTTGAGGGGAAGCTCGTTTGTTCCCTGAAGTCTGTCAACCTTGGGAACACTTGCGTCCATATATCCGTCTTTTGTAAGAGACACGGTGCAACCCTCGGCATTTTCAAAGAACAGGCTGTAGTCCTCGAATGTTCCGTCTTCCTCGCGAAGAGGTACGTTGAATCCGGGATGTCCGCCGATGCAGAAGGTCATTTCGTTTTTGTCGCGGTTCTTTACAGTAAACTTAACGGAAAAACCAGCGTCGTTTACATAATACTCTGCCTTGAGAGAATAGCAGAACGGGAACATTTTTAGAGTTTCCTCTGTTTCACGCTGTTCAACGATAACCTTATCCTTTGAGATATAAACGGGCAAGAATTCAAGCTTTCTTGCGATGCCGTGCTTTGTCATTGGGTATTCTACACCGTTAAATGCGATCTTTCCGTCTTTTGCAGCGCAGCAAACCGGGAAAAGGATTGGCGCCTGACCGTTCCAGTGCTCGGGATCACCCTGCCAAACGTATTCAACGCCATCATTGATGAAAGACACAAGCTCACCGCCAAGTGTACGAACTACACCTGTCGATTCGCCGGATCTTATAGTAAAAGTCATAATTTACTCCGATTTATATCAGATTATATCAGAATTCGAGTTTTGCTTCGATATATGCAGCAACTTCAGAGATAGGCATACGAACCTGCTCCATTGTGTCACGGTCACGAACTGTTACGCAGCCGTCTTCAACAGATTCAAAGTCGTAGCAAATACAGAAAGGAGTGCCGATCTCGTCCTGTCTGCGGTATCTCTTACCGATGGAACCTGTTTCGTCAAATTCAACGTTGAACTTCTTTGCAAGAGTTGTAAAGAGCTCTGTTGCATTGTCGGAAAGTTTCTTGGAAAGAGGAAGAACTGCTGCCTTAACGGGAGCAAGTGCAGGGTGCAGGTGAAGAACTACGCGAGTGTCGTTCTTTTCTGCGTCGATAACTTCCTCGTCGTATGCATCGCAGAGGAATGCGAGAGCAACGCGGTCAGCACCGAGAGAAGGTTCAACAACGTAAGGAATGTACTTTTCGCCTGTTTCAGCATCAAAGAAGTCCATAGATTCGCCGGAAACGTTCTGGTGCTGTGTAAGGTCGTAGTCTGTACGGTCTGCGATACCCCAGAGTTCGCCCCATCCAAACGGGAAGAGGAACTCAATGTCGGTTGTACCCTTGGAATAGAAGCAAAGCTCTTCGGGAGAGTGGTCACGGAGACGGAGGTTTTCCTTTGTCATACCGAGATCATAGAGCCACTGTGCACAGAAGCCTCGCCAGTACTCGAACCATTCAAGGTCTGTACCGGGCTTGCAGAAGAATTCAAGCTCCATCTGCTCGAATTCACGGGTTCTGAACACGAAGTTACCGGGAGTGATCTCGTTACGGAAGGACTTACCGATCTGACCAACGCCGAAAGGCATTTTTCTTCTTGTTGTTCTTGCGACGTTCTTGAAGTTAACAAAGATACCCTGCGCGGTTTCGGGACGAAGGTATACAGTGTTGGAGTTATCCTCTGTAACACCGATGAAGGTCTTGAACATAAGATTGAACTTACGGATGTTTGTGAAGTCCATGGATCCGCAATCGGGGCAACCGATACGGTTTTCCTTGATGTATGCGCTCATTTCTTCGTCAGTCCAGCCTGCGGGGTTAACATCAAGGTTGTTCTGGAATGCGTAATCTTCGATAAGCTTGTCAGCTCTGTGACGGCTCTTACAAACCTTACAGTCCATGAGGGGGTCGGAGAATCCGCCAAGATGACCGGACGCAACCCAAGTCTGGGGATTCATAATGATTGCAGAATCAAGACCTACGTTGTAAGGGCATTCTGTAACAAACTTTTTCCACCAAGCCTTCTTTACGTTGTTCTTGAATTCAACGCCGAGGGGGCCGTAGTCCCAGGAGTTGGACAGACCGCCGTAAATTTCGGAGCCTGCGTAGATAAAGCCTCTGTTCTTACAAAGAGCTACGATCTTGTCCATTGTTTTTGCTTCGTTAGACATTCTCATTGGTGTATACCATCCTTCATATGTTAGTTGAATTTTGACTGATTATTTTTCAGAGATCAGACGATAATCCACGAACATTGCAACACCGTGGGCAACGTCGTATTCAAAATATTCGTCTGACTCTTCATTAGCGGGAACATAGGTACAGGGATATGTGATAATTTTATTTTCGAACTTATTTACTGCACGGAACAGCTCATAAATTTCATAAAACTCATTGATATTGAAATTAGTTTCAATAATCGGATTTACAGGCTCGAACAAGCCGTTGTCTTCTGTTTCCTCCGGCTCTTCTTCGGGTGCCTCGGTTTCTTCGGGGACATCCGTTTCCGCAGGTTCTGTCTCGGGCTCCGGTTCGGTTTCAACAGGCTCGGTTACAGTTTCTGTTGCGGCAGGTGTTGTATCAAAAGGAAGATCCGGCGTTCCGACAAATGTTTCCTCGGGAACAGGCGGCTCAATTTTTTCGAGTATATCGGGAATGCTCTCCCACAGATCCTCGGTGATCACCATATGGGCCATAACGCTCATCAGATGATCTTCGTCGAGAGATGCAAGATAGGAAAGATAGCTTCTTGTAAGCTCAACCGCCAAAGCCTGCTTTGTTATGAGGTCAGACGCGCTGTGCTCGATTACAGAAGACGCATTATAAAGGCTTTCTGCATCGAGTTTGATGTATCCCATACTCATGATGTACTTATTTGTCACGTACTCAGTGAACTTATTGCCGTATCTGTCTTCAGTTTCAACAGCGGACTGATAGCTGAACGTGTTATACAAGCCGTCATTGTAAATATCCTTACCAACGGAGACGGAAACAGCTCCTGCTGTATTTATCAGTTCATCCATATTGTATCCGTTAAGGAGGAATGAGTACTTGAACTCAAGGCCTGTCATACTGTTGACGTAGTCAGCAACCTTATCGATTCCGTAAAGGTTGTACACCTCGCTGAGTGTCCGATATCCGGATGAGGTGAAAACTCTCATAAGAGGTGTAATATAGGAATAGATGACCTGTTCCTTTTCCTTATCAATACGAACGATAACTATTGATGTAACATTGGTTTCGCGATAAGAGCCGGACAGGTAGCCAAAAAGGTCTTCGGGCTTATGTGCTTCAAGATGATCTGTTGCTATCTTTTCAGAAGTCGGAAGATATGTATTATATGCGTCAGGGCGATAGTCGGTAGTAACCACAAGAAAATTTAAGCTATCACCGTATATTTCTTTTTCGGGAACATCGTCCGGGTTGTTTTCGCTCTCGTCAGTTTCGTCAGGCTGATTGTCAGTACTGCCGATGATCTCGTCAAGCTTATCGTGCTCGTTGCTGAGGATATCGGTTACGGTGCCTGTAACAAATCCTGTGGCGAAGTAGGCGATTATGCCAAAGATCACAATGGCAATGAGAAAGGTAACTCCGAAATTTTTAAATGCAGAGAGAATATCGCAACACCCCTTCATTTTACATTATTAATATATTATACTACACATTTTGTGTAATTTCAATAGTGATTTTGATAGATAGTGTGAATTAACTTGAGGCTAAATCGGTGAACTTTAATAAATGTCAGTTCTGTGTTGAAAATTGCAATTTACTATGATATAATTAAAGCAGAATAAGGGGAGGTCAATATGAAAGAAAACTATGGATTAATGCTTGAGAATATTCTCAAAAATATAGACCCGAGTGCGTACAGACCCACTCTGCTTCTCCACGCTTGCTGTGCCCCCTGCTCTTCTTATGTTCTTGAATACTTGTCGGAATATTTTGATATAACCCTATATTACCACAACCCCAATATTTATCCCCAAGAGGAATTTTTATTCCGTTTGAATGAATTAAAGCGGTTTTCCGCTGAGGCCGGATATAACATTCCGATAGAGTTTCCGGAGTATGACTCAAGAGAATTTTTCGATGCGGTAAAAGGCATGGAGGATCTTTCCGAAGGCGGTGAACGGTGTCGAGTCTGCTATGAATTGCGACTCAGGAAAACCGCTCTGGCAGCAAAAGGCGGCGGGTATGATTACTTCACCACTACCCTTTCAATAAGCCCTCACAAGAACGCACAGTGGCTCAACGAAATCGGTGCTGCTCTTGAAAAAGAATTTGGTGTAAAATATCTCCACTCGGACTTCAAGAAGAAAAACGGATACAAGCGCTCGATCGAGCTGTCCGGTGAATATGGACTATACCGTCAGGATTACTGTGGATGCGTCTACAGCAAAGCAGAAGCCGAAAAACGAAATAAAAAATAACAAAAACAGCGTGGCTGCAAAAGTGCAGTTTCACGCTGTTATATTTTATTTATTCGTCAACTACGCAGGTGTAGATGTCGATATCACCGAGCTCAACTCTGTCACGAGCTGCTGTAACGGTAATAACGATCTGGTTGAGGTAGAAGTCACGGAGCTTGCAGATCTGCTTATGGCCAATGGAGAAGCCCGTGTAGAACTGCTCATCGCCGATCTTATATGCGATCTGGAAGCTTTCAACTCTCTGACCGTACTTTGCGATATCCTCACGAAGAACAACGTATCTGATGTGCTTCCATTCCGGGAACTTAAGTGTGAATCTGCACTGTGTAGAGCTCAGATCCTCGCGCTCGATGGTGTAAGGCATCTTCTTGTCTTCCGCAAATTCGGACTTAATGAGATCACCAAGCTCCTTAAGACGTGTAATATCACGTGTGTCGAAGCGGCCGTTGGGCATGGGAGGAACGTTCAGATTGAAGCAAGCGTTATGTCCGCAGGAGGTCATATATGTATTGAACAGTCTCTCGAGGGAGTGAGGCTCCTGGTGTGAATGGTAGAACCAGCCTGGTCTGATAGACATATCGATCTCGGCACCTGTCCAGGTAAGACCCTTGGAGTACATAATATTGTGGATCTCGCCGATGTTACCGTCGTACGCCTGCATATAGGAAAGGTCGCCCTCGTCAGCAAGGGGACCGGCACCTGTCTGAACGACTGCTCTATGAGTGAGTTCGCAAGGAACAACTGCCCATTCAGCACGTCTTGCCTTACCGCCTTCATTACCGCACCAACGCACGTCGGGACCGTGGTCATTAAAGATAGCAGCGTTAGGCTGATACTTGCGGATAAGCTCTATGTAACGCTTGAAATCGTATTCCTGTTTTCTTCCGTCGGGACCTTCGAAGCAAGCGCCGTCAAACCATACCATAAACAGTTCACCGTAACCGGTCAGGAGTTCTTCAAGCTGGTTGCAATAGAAATCGTTGTATTCGGGAGTACCGTAGGACTTTTCAGCTCTGTCCCAGGGAGAAAGGTAAACACCAAACTTGATGCCGCCTCTCTTGCAGGCTTCAGCACATTCCTTAACTACGTCACCCTTACCGTCTTTCCAGAGCTTACTGTTCTTAACACAGTGCTCGGTATACTTGGACGGCCACAGACAGAATCCGTCGTGATGCTTTGCTGTAAGAACGATACCTTTACAACCGGCAGCCTTAACCGCTTCAACCCATTCGTCGCAGTTAAGATCATAGGGATTGAAGAGGTTTTCGTCTTCATTACCCTCACCAATCTCTGCATCGAGATATGTGGGCATTGTAAAGTGTACGAATGCGTAGAACTCGGTGTCGTACCAGTTCATCTGACGCTCTGAGGGACGCACGTTAGCGGCTTCCTTCAAAAATTCTTTGAGTTCCATTTTGTGTTTCCTTTCGTTTTCGTATTTATTTTAGTTAAATACTAATCAAATAATGTATACGTCAAATCTTTCTCCGCACTTGGGGCATCTTACGGTATGCTCCCCTTTTTTGTTTGGAAGTTTGATAATCACTTTGCAATGCTTGCATCTGCGATATCTTGCGTTTTTACGGTCGCGGATCTTGTCTTTCTGGAGGATAAACCAGCTCTTGATGGGATTCCACAGCTTCAGGAAAAATCTGTTTTCGCGTCTTCGCTTCTCGAAATTACGAGAAAATGAGCGGAATAACATATATACAACTGCCGCTACGCAAATCAGGTAAAGTGCCAATGATCCAACGAACATATTAACTATAGCCAGAATTGCCCAAATTGCAAAAAGGCCGTAGTAGAGTTCGTCAACGCCGTATCTACCGTACATGAATGTAATTAACTTTCTTCTAAAATTACCCATAATAACTCTTTTCTGAATTTTTATATTATCAGGATAATTATATACTAAATATGTTAACTATAAAACCCAAATTTGAAAAAGCTATATTAACATTTTATGTCGAAGAAAAGATTTGCCACAATTATACCATTAATCATGTAGCTATGTCAAGCAAAATGGGGATTTTTGAATAAACAATTTTCACTCCGCAAGTCGCCACAAAACCTCTGTTATTATTGCCTCTGTTAGTTTGTTGAGCTTATCAAAATTCATTGATTCGATATAAATTTTCTCAAGGCTGAAGTGATGTTCAGCGGCTTTATTCAAGCAATATAGTGCTGCATTCAAGCACTCTTCCCGGCAGCTTGATGCAAGCTTGATTTTTCCTTTACTTTGCGGGAGATTTTCCTTCTTCACAAATCGGTCGGCGTTGATTATTCTTGCTTCTTCCCCCCGGTCTGCGGCCGAAATCGTTACTCCCGCGTCTTTAATATAGATTTCGGAAATTGTATCACACAGTGGCAAGTACCCTACTATCAGCGAATACCCCGCGGTCGACAGCTTATTATACATAAGTTTAATAAGTTCTGTCGAGCAGCCGTAAGAATCACTGATCGAATATTTTGTTTCAGCCAGATCATAAAGTGTTGCAACCCTGGCTCGCCCCTGCATGGTAATGCCTGCGGTATATCTGTGGTCGGTGTTAATTTGATCAGAAGAGGGTTTAGACAGCTTCTTAATGAACCGTGACACAAATCCATCAGCCTTTTCCTGATTGAAAACTGCGGATCTTTCAGCAATATTATCAAGCTCGATCTGTGTTGCGGCTTTCAAGTAGCGATATGCTGACGAGTACTCGAGTGATTTAAGGGCGGAGTGGCTGACGATCTCTTCTTTCCGCTCTTCCAGGGTGCTATCATTCCAACACTTTGAAATATCAATTATAGCCGATTTGGCGCCCGGATATTTCATATCTTTTACATGAGGAAAAGTGCCGTCAAGGACTGCTATTCTTCCGTCAATTACTACGCAGTCGAGGGAGCCCGGATCTGAGCCGCAGAGATAATACTCGGCGGGTTTGCCTTTTGCTTCAGCGGCTGCGGCGATTTTTCGCATCATTGAGCTTTTTCCGCTGCCTGGGCCACCTTTAATTATGTAAACTTTATCAAGTTTTCCCTCGTTTGCAATGTCAGCGTAAGAGCCAACAAACCCGTCTCCCGTATTAGCGCCCGCAAAATATGTTACCTTTCCTCTTGTGTTAAGTAGTTTGTATCCCTCGTATAAGCTGACCATATCTCGCCCTCCAATTGCAATTTCGTTTGTGCTTTAGCATTTTATGCAAATTTTGGAGGTTATGTCACAAGAAAAAAGACACCGCGATATGCGATGTCTTAAGATTATTTATCAGTCGATCTTTTCGATCCAGCCCATGATGTCTTCGGTCTTGCCCCACTGGATACCGGTGATGGCATCGTAAAGTCTCTTTGCTACGGGTCCGATCTCGTTATTGTTGATAACCATTTTCGTGTCGCCGTCGTAAAGCTCACCGATGGGAGAGATTACTGCTGCTGTACCGGAGCCAAATGCTTCGTCGAGCTTGCCATTTGCGTGAGCCTCCATAACTTCGTCAATGGAGAGCTTTCTTTCTTCAACAGGCACGCCCCACTTCTTAAGAAGCTCTACGCAGGATGCGCGAGTTACACCGGGAAGAATGTTGCCATCTGTAAGTTCGGGGGTAATAACTGTGCCGTCGATTACGAAAAATACGTTCATCGCGCCAACTTCGTCGATGTACTTTCTTTCAACACCGTCAAGCCACAGAACCTGAGCGCAACCCATATCTTCCGCTCTCTTCTGACCGATAAGGGATGCAGCGTAGTTACCGCCGGCCTTTGCACGACCTGTACCGCCCTTTACGCAGCGAACATACTCACGTTCAACGAAGATCTTAACAGGATTGATACCTGCGGCGTAGTAAGAGCCAACGGGAGAAAGAATAATTGCGAAAATGTATGTATGAGAGGGGTGAACACCGAGCATCGGGTCTGTTGCAATAATGAATGGACGGATGTAAAGTGATGTACCTTCATCGTAAGGGACCCAGTCTTTATCAGCTTCAACAACCGCCTTGATTGCCTGAAGCACATCCTCTGCAGGGATCTGAGGAACGCAAAGTCTGTCGCAGGTAGCGTTCATTCTTTCGATATTCTTCATAGGTCTGAAAAGCTGGATCTTGCCGTCAGCCTTGCGATAAGCCTTGAGGCCTTCGAAAAGCTCCTGCGCATAGTGGAACACCATAGAGGAGGGATCAAGCGGAAGAGGTCCGTAAGGAACGATTCTTGCATCGTGCCAACCCTTTTCGGTTGAATAGTTCATAAGGAACATATGGTCTGTGAAATATTTACCAAAGCCGAGCTTTGAATAATCAGGTTTTGTTTTGGGAGATGCTGTTCTCTCTATTTTAATGTTAAGCATAATTGCCTCCGAAGAATAATTTTTCTATATTATAAATCATATTTGCAGAAATAGCAAGGTTTTTTGCATACAAATTTTATAAAAATTCACTCTCAGTTTTCTATGCATGTTTTACATTAAAGTCACATAAAATTAATCGAATAACATTTACAGCTGAAAGGAATTATGTAATGAAAAGATTATTTTTGATGCTGATCCTTCTATTGATTACTGCTTTTTGTGTGATCCCAGCTTCTGCGGCTTACGACAAAATTCTCTCGCCGGCTCTTGGTCATTTATCGTCGGATGAGGTGATGATAAAGTCGGGTATCGTCTCAGGCAACATTAGCTTCACGAGTGATGACTTTGCGAGAGCAATCGGACGTGAGGTCGACTCTATTACGGTCACTGCTCTCCCGCCCGCAAGCGAAGGTATACTTATGTACGGAAGCGCACCTGTAGGAGTCAATCAGACGATATCACAGAGCGGGATCAAGTATCTGTACTTTGTTCCGGCGGCAAATTGCAAGTCAAGCTCTTTCCGCTTTAAGGCAGGCGGTGAATACAGTATATCTTGTATTCTCAAGTACAGCGATAGCTATAACTCGGCTCCTACGGTTAGCCAAAGCAGCGATTCCGTTCCTGTATGGACGCAGATGGATATTACAACCTTTGGCAAGCTTGGGGCAAATGATCCGGAGGGGGATGAGCTCACATTTGATGTGACTGAATACCCTAAGAACGGTTTAGTGGAAATACTTAACAAAAACACCGGAGATTACAGATATACGCCATACGATGGAGTCACCGGAAAAGACTCTTTTACTTACGTTGCGCGTGATGAATGGGGCAATTATTCCGAAGAAAAGACTGTTCTAGTTGAGATCGACAAGGCTGCCGCGGAGCTTGTTTTCGAGGATATGACCGGTCACTGGGCACACAATGCGGCTCTTGTGATTGCTGCCGAGGACGCTATGGCAGTAGAATCGAAAAACGGTTTGCTGTATTTCAATCCTGACGAGCCTATAACCCGTGAAGAGTTTCTCGTTACTGTAATGAAAGTTCTTGGAGCGGATGATATTGATCCGGCAGTTACTGTTTTTGCTGACGACGGAAAAATATCGAAGAATGCAAGCGGATATGTTGCCCGTGCTTATAATTTGGGAGTAATCAACGGACGGCGCGAAAACGGACTATTGTTTTTCAACCCAACTGACGAGATTACCAGAGCTGAAGCCGCCGTTATACTAAATTCAATAATAGGAGCCAAAACATCGGACGTTGTTCCCGTTTTTGCCGATAGCCAGTCTGTTCCTGCTTGGGCCAAAAGTGACATTTACGCTTTAACAAGTGCAGGTGTATTTTCAGGCACCGGCAACGGATTCATTGAACCAAACGAAATATTAAGCCGCGCACAGGCCGCACAGATCTTGTTTACTGTCAAAAAAATGTACGTTGACTGATTTGCGTATAATTCTCTAGCGCAGGTGCAATAATAAGCTTGTACCCTGAAGCAAGTACAGAATAAAAAACAAGGGAGAAAAAATATGGATCGCAACCAGAATAACGTAAACTATAACCAGAATAAGAATCAGAACAACCAGAATAAAAACCAGAATCAGAATAAGAACCAGAACAATCAGAACAAAAATCAGAACCAGAATCAGAATAAAAACAAGAAGAACACCGAAGAGAACTTCTGATTATCCCGGCAAGATTAAAAGAATAAGAATAGTATCCCGGGGTACAAAGCCGTGTCTGTTAATTGCAGGCCCGGCTTTTTTCTGTAAAATTCAAAAAAATTTATTATTTTTGTTTTTCGCCATAATTAGTAAATATTTGATCAGGAAGATTTATTAATTACTATATGTACCCTTTTATTTCGTTTTTCGTCACTAAATACGGCGGTAAAAATTTTTGCGATTATTAATTATTCTGTGGCACGCTACTGATTATTAATTATTTGGTGCGATATTAAAATATTTATTGTAATTTATTTCTGAAATAATGGAGCATCGCGCAAATAATACAGGCTTTTGGCGTGTTTTCGCAAGAAATATATTGATTAGTTAGCAAGTAAACTAATTTAAGATCAAAAATTAATCTTCATGAAAATAGTGGGTGTTATAATACACGGTAGCAACATAAGAAAGGATCATTATATGAACCACTATGAATCAGACGACAATTCGCCTACGCTTATTACGTCAATAAAAAAATCGTCAGAAGAAATTACCATATGTTATTATCTATACCGTTCACAAATATATCCCGATTCCAGAGAGGCTTTCGGAATTGAGATAACTTCCCTTTTTGACGGGAAATGTGATCGCTCTTACTTTGATGATATAACAAGTGACAGAGAGCGAGCTTTGGAAATTTTCAACATTCTATCCGACAACTTTGTAACCCCATGCACCCTCTCTGAAATTCTTGAAGATATGCTATAAATAAATTGTGTACTTTCTTGCAGTAATATGATATAATAGTTTATTATACGCAAGGAGGTATATATGATTCTGCTGAAACGATATCCAACTGTAGCCATGTTTTTATCTTTCTTTATATCCTCCTGCGTTTTTGCATACTGTTCTCTGCCCGCGAAGATCATTTTGGGCAGCGGCGCAATAATCTTTGCTATTGTTCTGTTTTTGATCTCTCGCCTCTCCCCCGGTCTGATCTCGAGAGAACTTAAGCGAGCTTTAATACTTATTATGTGCGCACTTGCGACAGCCTCCGCCATATCTGCAGTTTACATAGACGCATATGCAAAAGGCATCGAGGATAAGGCCGGCAAATCAGACCAAGTGACGGTTACCGTGGAAGAATGCAAGTATTCATATTCTTACTCCTCTGGGTATGTGGTAAAGGTCACAAAGTCTGATATTATTCCCGTGGGCACCAAGCTTCTCCTGACAACGGACAAGGGATATTTGCCTGAGGGTACTATCCTCAAAGGAGGGGTTAGTTACACTTCTTTGTCCCAGAGAAACAGCGGTACATTTGATGTAAAGAGATACTATAATTCAAAGAAGATCATGCTTGGGGCTGAGGATTCAAGTCTCGAAACTGCAGGCAGTGACAACAGCTTCAGCCTTACAAGAATCTTCAGGCGATTAAATCAGCGATTGACTGCTATGATCATGGCTCACTGCGACCGAGAGCCCGGTGGTCTGGCGGCGGCAGTACTCCTCGGAAACGATGAGTATCTATCTGACAGCACGGCACGCGACTATAGAAGAATAGGTATTTCTCATCTCCTTGTTGTCAGCGGATCCCATTTTGCGGTGCTGATCGCAACTGCAGATTCTATCTGGAAGAAGCTTAAGGTCAGGCGCAAGACAAGGTCGCTAATCAATATTGTGCTGATATTCTTCTTTATGGGTATAACCGGATTTACGACCTCTGTTGTTCGCGCGGGAATAATGCACCTTTTGGCACAGCTCTCGCAGATACTCTTCAAAAAAGCTAATACTGTAAATTCTCTTGCGATATCCGGAACAATACTTATACTCATAAATCCTTTTGCGGCATTTGACGTGGGTATGCAGTTATCCTTTATTGCTGCCTACTGCTGCATTATGTTCCAGCTGCTGAAAGGCGAAACTTTTGCCCGTTTTAAGAACAAGCTTGGTTTCACAGGAAGCAGAAGTAAGATAGTCCGTGCTGTCTCAACTGTTATCGAAACCGTAATTCTAACCTCACTCATTAACCTCTGCACCCTGCCGATCATTTGGCTCTATTTCGGTGAAGCTTCTCTTCTTGCAGTGCTTGCAAATATAGTTTTCATTCCACTTGTTACAATACTGATGTATTTGACAGTGGTTCACCTTGTACTGTATCCCCTGTGGATATTCATTCCTGTTACATCTTGGCTCCTAAATTGTCTTGCGGGTTTTCTCAATATATGTGCCGACAAGATGGCTAGTGCTGACTGGGTAGTGTTCCCTATAAACTATTCTTTTGCAATTTATTTTATTGCACCAATTTGCGTCCTGCTCTTGATTCTCCCTCTCTTGCGCGGCAAGCATAGGTTAACCGCTGTGTTTTCAGCCATAATTATTGCCTCTTCTATGTTTATAACAATTCAGATCGTTGAGTATGTTGACAGAGACAATATTCATTTTTCATACATTACAAGCGGTAAGAATGACGGCTTTGTTATGAAGTCAGATGGAAATGCACTTATCTGTGATATATCGGACGGCTCATACTCATTTGCGAAAAAGCTTACTGATGAAGTGTCAGATCTTCACGTTACAGAAGTAGATACTCTTCTAATAACACATTACCACAACAAGCATATTCAGCTAATTTCAAGAGTAAGTGACAACGAGATACTAAGGACAATAATTCTTCCCGAGCCCATTGATGACCGTGAGGCAGGTATTTACAACTCAATACTAAAGGACGCACTTGTCAGCGGATTTGAGGTTATCACAATTCCCGCAGGCGGTTCCTTCTGCTACGGTGATGCTGTTATTACTTTATACCCTCGTACATATCTTACCCGTTCTACTCATCCGATAACTGCAGTTAGAATTGAGATGGGTGATGAAGACGCCTTGATCTTGTCAGGTTCATTCAACGAATCAGAAACTGATCTGCTCCCTTTGGCAGAACAGGCGGAATATCTCATATTCGGTGTCCACAGTCCTGTATACAAAAAAGCCTTCGGGCTTGATTTCTCAAGTACACCGAAGGAAATTATAGTAAGCGAGGATGCCTATGAATATATGGATGAATCTCTCAGAGAATACGCAGCCTCTTTTGGCTCACGTAATGATTCTGAAGTGTTACGTGTTACAGTCAAAGGAAATTCCTGAGTAGGAAAACCACAACCACAGCTTGAAAAAGAATAATGATCGGGATTCCAAGCATGAATTTAATGTGCTTTGTCTTGTGTCTAACAGACAGCATAGTCAAATACATTGCAACAGATCCGCCAAGTGCTGAAATAATGAGCAAAGTTGATTCAGGTGTTCTCCACCCGTTTCTCTTTGCTCTTATTTTATCCGATACTGTGACGATGATCGCCACAAGTGACACAAGTACGAAATATAAAAGAACGTACTTAATCATTCTGATACTCCCTGGCGCGCTCCTGTGCCATTTCATCGCATCTTTCGTTATATGGGTGACCGGCGTGACCCTTTACCCAAACAAGCTCAACTGTGTGGATCGAACAAAGCTCCAAAAGCTTATCCCACAAGTCGGGGTTAAGTGCAGGAGAGTTATCCGACCGCTTCCAGCCTTTTTTCTTCCAGGATTCCGCCCAGCCCTTACCGATTCCGTCGCAAAGGTATTTTGAGTCGGTGGTCATTGTAACCTCGCAAGGCTTTTTAAGGGCAGACAGAGCCATAATTGCGGCGGTCAGCTCCATACGGTTGTTTGTTGTTTCCTGCTCTCCGCCCGACATTTCCTTTTCTACGCCCTTATAAATAAGGATCGCTCCCCACCCACCGGGCCCGGGATTTTTCAAGCAAGATCCGTCGGTGTATATATCAACGTGCTGCATAATATCTCCGTTTTTTATGATTTACAGAGAGTATACCATAAATATCAGACTTTTACAAGTGATGAGTAGAGAAAACATTTTTGTGTCACCGGTCACTTTCTTAACGTATACTGCACATGAGAATACAAAGCTTATTCTCGACAAAAATTTCGGAGGAATTATTCGAAGATTATGGATTACAGAAAAAACTATAACACTCCCCGTGAGCACATTGACAACGATCTCTTGTTGCGGATCCTTGACGAAAGAGAGCCTGTAAGCTGCAACTATGGCGGACGCCGTCATAGCAGTAATATGAGAAATACCACAGGCGTATCGTGCTCTGATAGAGGAATCACACCCCGTGAGGAAGTAAACTCCCAAGTTTGCCACGACGATGATGCGTGCGCTAAAAAGTCATGTTTGTCTGCTTATCCTGCTGCTATGGTATTCTGCCATGACCAGGAATGGAAAGACATGTACAACGATGAGGATGCAATGCACCACGGAACAATATTCTGCGAGTTACACAAGCCTTTCTACCACGGTTGCAGCGGTAACTGCAGATAAGAATTCAACTAATAAGGAGTAAATCATTAAAATGAACGAGCAAAACAAGCTATTAAAAATGATCCAGAACTATTCCTTTTGGGTAACTGAAATCGTGTTGTACCTTGACACACATCCCGGCTGTCGGCAAGCAATGAAACACTACAGAAAATACACCAAACTATACAATGATGCTGTTTGCCAGTACGAAGAGAAGTTCGGTCCACTGACTATGTATAACAACCGCTCTGACGATTGTTGGAAATGGGCAAACGAGCCGTGGCCTTGGGAGCTTTGATTTCGAAAGGAGTAATGAATTATGTGGATATATGAGAAAAAATTACAGTACCCGGTAAAGATCAAGAATCCTAATCCCGCTCTTGCAAAGCTGATTATTACACAGCTTGGAGGTCCTGACGGAGAGCTTGGTGCTTCAATGAGATATCTGAACCAGAGATATTCGATGCCGTGCAGATCGGTCGCTGCCGCACTTACAGACATCGGTACGGAAGAACTTGCCCATCTTGAAATTATTGCTGCCATCGTTAATCAGCTCACGAGAAATCTGTCAATCGAGGACATCAAGAAATCCGGATTTGACGCGTATTTCGTAGACCACACCACCGGTGTTTATCCTGTTTCGGCGGCGGGTGTTCCTTTCGATATGAAATATATCGCGTCAAAGGGAGACCCCATTACCGATCTTCACGAGGACCTTGCCGCAGAACAAAAGGCACGCACAACTTATGACAACCTGCTCCGACTGATAGACGATCCCGACGTATGCGATCCCATAAAGTTCCTAAGACAGCGCGAAGTCGTACACTATCAGAGATTCGGCGAGTCTCTCGGCAAGGTGCTGGAAACTCTCGACTCCAGAAACTTCTACGGTTACAACCCGGCTTTTGACAAGGCTCGCTTATCCGGAAACGCACAAGTCCCTTTTGGCAAGCGGTAACTAATCGCATATTCAGTCGGATTACTGCCGAAACAATACAAGATATATGTAATTTATAAAAAATTCATATAAATTTATTATAAAAATGTATTGACAAAATCTTTCGCTTCAAGTATAATATGCAAGAGGTAAACGAAATATTGTTACCTTTGCCAAAAGCGAAGGGAGGGAATAAAGATGGCAGAAATCAGAGTAAAAGAGAACGAATCTCTCGACAGTGCGCTTCGTCGTTTCAAGAGACTTTGTCAGCGTTCCGGTATCCAGGCAGAACTTCGTAAGAGAGAATGCTACGAAAAGCCCAGCGTAAAGAGAAAGAAGAAGGCTGAAGCAGCTAGAAAGCGCAAGTACAAATAATTTGCGCAAATCAATTATTGCAAATTAAGGAAATCGATTCTTCGGTTTCCTTTTTTGTTTGCTTTACAATTTATTAACACGATTTTAAAGAATAAATGTGTTAAGTAATGTTTTATTTTGATATAATTGAAATATGAAATATTCTGGTGGAGTTTTCAAATGAAGAAGCTACTGTTAATTATAAATCCCGTTACGGCAAAGTCAACTATCACACCCCATCTTATTGATATAGTTGATATATTTGAAAATGGCGGTTATGACGTAACCGTGCATATTAGCAAGAGTGCGACAGACATTAAGGACTTGGTCTCTGCTGTTGGCGAGTCCTTTGATACTGTTGTTTCGGCGGGTGGCGACGGCACTTTGAATCAGACCGTTTCCGGCGCATTGTGGCTCAAGAACAAGCCGCGCCTTGGATATATTCCCTCGGGCACAACTAACGACTTTGCAAAGAGCTGGGGTATTCCCCGCAAGCCTATTGAAGCTGCCAAGACTATAGTCAGCAATGATCCTATCCCAACTGATATAAGCCTTTTCTGCGGCAGACCTTTTGTATACGTGGCTGCTTTCGGCGCGTTTACCGAGGTATCCTACCAGACCCCGCAACAGCTTAAGCAAAGCTTGGGCAGAACTGCGTATCTCTTTGAGGGCATCAAGAGTCTCCCCACCATTAAGCCGTGGAAGCTGAACATTCAGCACGACAACGGCACGGTTGACGGCGAGTTCTTCTACGGAATGGTCTCAAACACACGTAGAGTTGGTGGCTTTGACTTGAAAGTCAAGGAAGACATCAGCATTACTGACGGACTTATGGAGGTAATTCTTGTAAAAAAGCCCGAGAAAACCGCAGATAATGCAAAAATGCTTGGTGCAGTTCTTGCACAGGACGTGACGAGTGAATTCATTACATTCACCCACGCAAAAAATATTACGTTTAACTCTGACATACCTATGCCCTGGACTGTTGACGGTGAACACGGCGGAAACCTGTCGAGCGGTAACGTTTCAATTCTCGAACACGCTATTGAGATGTTCTTCTGATATTACACAAACAAAAATCCGGTGAAACAAATCACCGGATATTTTTATTTTTCTGCTAAAAAGCCCTCAAAAATAATATGGTCATCCTTTGGCAGTCCTTCGAGTTCTTCCCTTTTTCTGACTGTCCAGATAAAGGCAGGCAAGGAGAACAGCTTTTTACAAGCGGATACACTGAACTTTTTATATCGTCTGTCATAAGCCACAAAATCAGGTCTGGACAGCACGTTAAGGAGCATTGAGTCGAGAAGAAAGTTCAGCGGGCTTAATCCGCGTTCCTTGCAGGATTTTGTTGTGAGGATGCCGCGAAGGACGTCCTTACGATTCTTTTTAAACCAAGCGAGAAGCATAGGGTTAAAGGATTCGATCAAATAAGCGCCGTTATATTTATCAAGGATCTCGCAAACTTTTGGGCAAAGAGCCGTATCTGCGCTCTCTCCTTTCAGCTCAATAAGAAGCGGAACCTTTCCGCCTACAAGTTCAAGTACTTCCTTGAGATATGGTATTTTTTCATCTGTGCCGTTTAAGGTGAGTTCTCGAAGCTCGGAAGCGGTCAGGTCAGATAATTTACGCTCATCGCCTGTCATACGGATCAGGGTGTAATCGTGGAACACCATTACTTCCCCGTCGCGGCTTAACTGTACGTCAAGTTCCATACCGTATCCGTTGTTGACAGCGTTTTTGAATGCTGCCAAGGAGTTTTCAGGAATCTCCTTTGTGTGAAGCCCGCGGTGTGCGTAATTCACAAGTAGATCTTTGTGGATCTCTCGTCCGTGTTTATTGCCCGGGAACAGAAATACAAAGAAATACAGCACAGCAAGGATTATTAATGTACTAATAAAAATCACCATATCTTATCCTTCTGCTTCTGAAAGTGCGGGGGCCTTCTTCCCTGTTACAACGGAGTCACCGTGCTTAACAAACAGCATTGTGATAAGCGCGAGTGCAACAAAGATGGCTGCGTATGGGAACAGTGTTGTCATGCCAATGGAATCGAGGAAAATACCGCTGAACATTGGTGTAACGATCTGTGCGGACATACTTGCGGTATAGTAGAAGCCGGTATATTTGCCAACGTCGCCGGATTTTGCAAGCTCTACGACCATCGGGTAGCTGTTTACGTTAATTGTAGCCCAGCCGATGCCTGCAAGTGCGAAGAGAGCGTTCATTACCCAGATATTGCTTCCGGCACGCATAAATGAAGCGGCACCAAATGCCACGCCAAGCATAATTACGCCTGCGATTATTGTCTTCTTTCTGCCAACCTTCTGAGAGATGAATCCTACAGGGATATAAGAAATGATTGCAGCAGCCTGCGCGACGATAAGGGTAAGGTTATAGTCAAGCTCAAGCACGTTTCCTGCGTATACTGAGTATTTGCTCGTAACGGCATTGTAGCCCATATACCAGAATACAACGGACATAAGAATGAATATGAGAGAACGGAATTCAGCCTTTGTAAGCTTACGCTTTTCGTCGGTTGATTCGGATTCTTCTCCAACATCGTTATACGCCTCGTCTGCTTCCTTTGCCCACTGTGGCTCTTTAACAGTCAGCATAAACACGAGAAGTGCTACAAGCATTATTGCACAGTTGAAGATAAAGAAGCTTGTATAATTCATCAGAACGTTCTGCGCTTTACCTGTTCCGAACACAATGCCGAGAACAAGCACCAGTATTCCGCCTACCGCACCCATTAGGTTAATTATGGCGTTTGCTTTTGAGCGGAGGGGCTTAGGTGTAACGTCGGGCATCAATGCAACTGCCGGGGAGCGGAATGTTGCCATCGACACCAGTACCACCAGAAGTACGATCATAAAGAAGATCAAGGTTACAGGATTCTCGCAGGTCATTTTCCAAGCATACGCCTGGCGGGCCGGAACAACGTACTCTGTGAAGCTGACGGGATCAGCAATTTCAGCAAGGAACTCCTCGGATGTTGCAAATACCTGACGAAGGGTTTGCTTCTCACTTGATCCGGGCACGTTTATCAAAACGTCGGAATTGTAAAGGTTAAGAAGTGCGTTTTCACGCTCTGCCATGGATTCTGCGTCAGTTGTTTCAATGGAAACTGCAGCAGAAACATCGGATATTTTCGTAAGCTGCATATTATCGGCAAACGAAAGAGACACGAATGCGATTACAGCAACAAGAGTACCGATTAAAATAAAGGGGGTGCGTTTGCCGCGCTTGCCCTTGTGTTTATCGGAAATAGTACCGAAAAGTGGAAGCAAGAACACGGCGAGTATGTTGTCAAGGGCCATAATAACCCCCGACCAGAATTGAGATAAGCCAAATTTATCGGTGAGGATCTTGGGGATGATATTATCGTAGACCTGCCAGAACAGGCAAATCAGGAAAAATGCAAAACCAACTAAAATAGTGCGCTTATAATTAAGCTTCATTATGTCTATCCTCTCTGTCACGAGTGATTTGGGGTCTTAATTTTCAGAATTGCCAAAGTTGAGTATCGGAAGTGTTCCCTCTCCGCCAACGTATGTAGGAAGCTTGCCGTCCCATTTTTCAACGTTCTTGTATTCGATGAGTTCTTCGGAAAGGCTTGCAGCGATCTTTTCGTTTGCTTCAGCCTCCTTGGCGCCTGCGTATGCAAGAGCATCAGCTTCCTTCTTGAGAGCCTCTGCCTTTGCTTCAGCTTCAATTATTGCCTTTTCAGCCTCTGCGTTTGCAGCGATAACTGCACGTTCAGCAGCTGCCTCAGCCTCGATAATTGCCTGTGCCTGCTGGATCTCTGCCTTAAGCTTTTCCTGAGCCGCAACCTGCTTTGCTTCAACCGCTGATGTGAATGCATCAGAGAAGTCGAGATCTTCAATTGACGCGTCGATAACCTCGATATTATACACAGCAAGCTTTGAAGTAAGATCTTCCTTGATCTCGCCTGAGAGAACCTCACGGTTAGCAATTAAATTTTCTGCGTCATAATTTGCAATTACACTCTTTACAGATTCCTGAATTCGAGGTAAAATAATTGTGCTGTAGTAATCTTTACCGATAGTGCGGTAGATAGTCTGGGCATTTGTCTTTTCTATCTGATAGTTGATAGTATACTTTGTTATTACTTCCTGAATGTCACTTGAGAAGCAGCTCATTTCAACCTGTGCCTTCTGGATACGGTTGTCCATCTTAACAACCTGCTGCCAGGGAGCCTTGGTGTGAACACCTGCTTCATAAGTATAGTCTTCAACTCTACCGAATGTTGTTACGATACCGGTGTGACCTGTGGGGATTGTTGTGATACATTCAGAGGCAACAGTTGCCACGCCGAAAATGAGTACTGCGATTGCAGCAAAGCAGCCTATAGCCTTCTGCTTACCTGCATACTTCTTGCTGCCGGCAACTGAGATCAATGCGATTATACCAACAGCGAGGGCGATAAATCCAACAATAAAAAACATAATAACGTTCTCCTTTTCTTCCGAAAGTTCGGAAATAATATATTGTATTAACATAATTGTACCATATTTTTAAGTTATTCGCAACATTTAGAATTAAATAAAATATTAACAATCTACACAATATAGTTCAACGAGGGTTTATGAATCACGATTCTGATATAATTATCAACGACAACAAGGACGAAGCTTATGAAGAGGCGCTTCTGATCGAGCTTATTCGATACATGAAGCTTGAGAGGGATGACTGGGATATGACCGACGAATTTGATCTGGCAATAAGATCTGTGTGGGAGCTTCTAAATCCAATGAACGTTCCAAATCGCGAGAAGATCGACATTAAGTACGCGCGGCTTGTGAGGGACGGCAACGAGTCATACGAGTGCAGATGCAGATTCACAGCCCATCCTCACCACAACGAGCCTCTTATACCGTCCGCCGAGGACATTGTCATTTACCGCCGCTCGCCTTTCGAGAGAAGGTACAATCAGCATTTTATTACAGACAGATTCAACTTGATTAAGGTTGAGGAAATCTGAAAAATCGTATATTATGCTCATTGAATAACTGTGGCTGTCGTGATATAATCTTTAAAGTTTAATCTTACGGAGCATCTGACCATGAATTTGTACTATCTTCTTATTATTCCGATTATCATTGGTTTCTTCCTGCAGGAGTTCTTTAAAAAGCAATTCCAGAACAAAAAGAAGGAGCATACCTCTCTATTCTCCACTTTACTCTACGGTCTTGTACTGATATGCGCCTGCTTTATTGTTCAGGCAATAATATGGGGTATCAACGGTTTTGAACAGCTTATATATCCGGGAACTTTTGTCTATTCTTTAGGATTCGCAATTTGCTACGTAGGTGGAACGGTGTTTTCCATCCTCGCTATCTCAAGTGGCCCTTTTGCGATCACATCCCTTGTTATGTCTTATTCCCTCATGCTTCCAACCTTATGGAGCCTGATATTCTATACAAATGATAATTCACCATCTGTTTTCGTTATTCTCGGAATCGTGTTCATGTGCATTTCCCTGTTTCTGGTACGAAACAAAAATGCTGACGATAACATGAAAATCACACCGCGTTGGATAATCTTTGTTATTATCAATTTTGTATCTAACGGCGGATGTAATATTTTCCAGACAATCTTCAACGAAGAAAACAAGAAAAATAACATAGTGATCGAGCCTTACAAGTTCTTGCTTGTATCAATGTCCTTGGTTCTTGTGGCGTTCATTATAATCGTTTCAGTTTACGTTATCGTCAACAGAAAAAAGAACCTCGAAAAACCCAATATAAAACAGCTTATCGGTTACGGTTGTGCCACAGGTATCAGCAACACTATAGCCAACACTCTCGTACTCCTTGTTGCCGGAATTACTATTCCTGCATACATTCTGTTCCCTCTTGATACTGTCGGACAGCTTACCCTAATTTTTCTGGTTTCAGTCATGTTCTTTAAAGAAAAATATACACGTCTTCAGTATGTCGGATATTTTATTGGAATGGCATCCGTTGTGCTTCTTAACATCGGTTAAGCATAATTACCAAAATCTAATATTAAAACTTGAGTAAAATCCTCAAGTTTTTTTATTATTTTTTGCAAAAATGTATTGTAAACCCCATAAACCTATGGTATAATAGGGTTAATAAAGGAGGCGAGAATATTTATGATGATTTCTACCAAAGGGCGCTATGCGCTTCGTGTTATGATAGACATTGCGGAAAACTCCGATGGGCAGTACATTACACTCAAGGATATTGCCGCAAGACAGAATATTTCCGAAAAATATCTTGAAAGTATTATTTCAGTTCTTTCCAAAGAGTACCTCCTTGAGGGTGTTCGCGGAAAAGGCGGCGGATACAAGCTTACCCGTGCTCCCGAGGATTACTCCGTTGGCGAGATCCTCAGACTTGTTGAGGGACCTCTTGCTCCTGTTGCTTGTCTGAAAAGCACTGAAGTGAAATGCGATAAATCCGAGTCCTGCCAGACTCTCCCAATGTGGACAAAGCTTGACGAGCTGGTTAACGGATACCTGAACAGCGTTTCCCTTGCATCAATAATCAATGACAAAACATAATTATTGCGCTCTTGCTCAATAATATACTGATATAATTTTACACACCAAGAAAGGACTATCATATGAAAATATATGCTGATAACGCCGCTACTACCGCTATGAGCGAGGCCGCGATTGAAGCGATGACCAAGTGCATGAGAGAGATTTACGGTAATCCCTCAAGCCTTCACACAGTTGGTCAGACTGCTATGGAAGAGCTTGACCGCGCTCGTGAAGAGGCTGCATCTCTTCTCGGATGCAGAGCCGATGAAATTACATTCACATCCGGCGGAAGCGAATCTGACACTCAGGCTCTTACTTCTGCTGCCGCAATCGGTGAACGCAAAGGAAAGAAGCACATTATCTCTACCGCATTTGAGCATCACGCTATTCTTCACACCCTTGACGCTCTTAAAAAGAGAGGATTTGAAATCACACTTCTTCCCGTTCCGGAAAACGGTTTGATCTCACCCGACGCTGTCCGCGATGCTATCCGCGAAGACACTTGCCTTGTTTCCGTAATGTTTGCCAACAACGAGATAGGTACTATTCAGCCCATTCGTGAGATCGGTGCTGTTTGCCGTGAGCGTGGTGTGATCTTCCATACAGATGCTGTTCAGGCTGTGGGACACGTTCACATCAACGTAGTTGACGACAATATTGATATGCTTTCCCTATCTGCCCACAAATTCCACGGACCCAAAGGTGTTGGAATCCTTTATGCAAAGAAAGGTATCAGACTTTCCAACGTGATCTTCGGTGGTGCACAGGAAAAAGGTAAGCGTGCAGGCACAGAGAATCTCCCCGCTATCGTTGGTATGGTTGCAGCTATGAAAGAGGCTTGCGACGGTATCGACAAAGCAAAAGATTATCTCATTCCCCGCCGCGACAGACTTATAGACGGACTTTCAAAAATCTCCCATTCCATTGTAAACGGTGACAGAGACAGTCGTCTCCCCGGTAACGTACACATGTGCTTCGAGGGTATCGAGGGCGAATCCTTACTCCTTCTCCTTGACGATCGCGGAATCTCCGCCTCCTCCGGCTCTGCTTGCACTTCCGGTTCTCTTGATCCCAGCCACGTGCTTCTCTCTATCGGCAGACCCCACGAGATCGCACACGGCTCCCTCCGTCTTACCCTTGACGAAAGCATTACAGACGAGGCTGTTGATTATATGATCAAGAACGTTGAAGAAGTAGTTTCTTATCTCAGAAAGATCTCCCCGCTCTGGAATGAAAAGGTCAGCGGTGAGCGCGAATTTATTTTGAACTAATTATGTGAGGTTTTAGATATGGCATTGTACAGTGAAAAAGTAATGGATCACTTCAAAAATCCGAGAAACGTTGGCACTATTGAGGATGCAAGCGGTGTTGGTACTGTCGGTAACGCAAAGTGCGGCGACATTATGAAGATCTACTTGAAGATCGAAGATAACATTATCGTTGACGTTAAGTTTGAGACATTCGGCTGCGGCAGCGCGATCGCGTCAAGCTCCATGGCAACTGTTATGATCAAGGGTAAGTCCGTTGATGAGGCACTTGAGCTTTCTAACAAGGCTGTTGCAGAGGCTCTTGACGGTCTTCCTAAGCACAAGATGCACTGCTCTCTTCTCGCAGAAGAGGCAATCAAGGCTGCTGTGAAGGATTACTACGACAAGGCAGGCATCGAATACGATCACGAGATGTTCAAGGATCTCGGCGAGCATGACGAGGATGAAGACTAAGTAAAAACAAAATTATCGCGGGGATAACTTCTCTGCGATTTTTGTTTTATGTGAACTTTTTTCTTCCACCCACTTGAAATACGAAAATTTTGTGATATAATATATCCATATTAATATGCAATTTTGCAAGTAAACGCTGTGAGGAAGAGTGTGTGACCTCAAAGCACGTCCCAGAGAGTGCCGATTAACAAGCTGAGAGTCGGTGCGGCGCGCGTGTCATACTTTCACTTCCAAGTGTATCGACAGATACTTATGCGGACAGAGTGACAATGTAGTTCTGTACGTTTTGGCGCGTTAAGCCTAAGTTGAGAGCCGTGCTTTTTGCGCGGAACTTGGGTGGTACCGCGGCAACTGTCGTCCCTATGATTAATTTCATTGGGGCGTTTTTTATTTGTCGCTCCTAACACTCGCAAAAGAAAGGATCAATTAAAATGAGAGAGACCCTCGAAAAAATCAAATCGGAAGCTCTCCTTGCTCTGTCTGCTCCTGACGCACAGATCGAAGAGCTTCGAATCAAATACCTTGGTAAAAAAGGTGAACTTACCGCTGTTCTTCGCGGTATGGGTAAGCTTACCCCCGAAGAAAGACCTGTTATCGGACAGCTCGCTAACGATGTTCGCGCAGAGATCGAAGCAAAGATCGAAGAGCTTTCGTCAGCTGCAAAAGCTAAAGAACTAGAAAACAAGCTGAAGTCTGAAAAGCTTGACGTTACCATCCCCGGAGAAAAGACTGAAATCGGTCACTTCCACCCCCTCGCCCTTGTTCAGAGACAGCTTGAGGACATTTTCCTCGGAATGGGTTATTCAATCGTTGACGGTCCTGAGGTTGAGCTTGACTACTACAACTTCCAGGCTTTGAACATTCCCAAGGATCATCCCGCACGTGACACACAGGACACATTCTATATTACGGAAAATATCCTACTCCGTTCCCAGACATCTCCCGTTCAGGCGAGAGTTATGGAAAAGACACAGCCCCCGATCAAGATCATCTCCCCCGGCCGTGTTTACCGTTCCGATGCAGTTGACGCAACTCACTCTCCCCTCTTCCACCAGCTTGAAGGTCTTGTAATCGACAAGGGAATCACAATGGGTGACCTTAAGGGCGCCCTTGAAATGTTTGCAAAGCGTATGTTCGGCGAGAGCACACAGATCCGTTTCCGTCCTCACCACTTCCCCTTCACTGAGCCTTCTGCTGAAGTTGACGTTTCCTGCTTCCTCTGCGGTGGCAAGGGTTGCCGCTTCTGCAAGGGCGAAGGCTGGATCGAAATCCTCGGCGCAGGTATGGTTCATCCCAACGTACTCCGCAACTGCGGTATTGATCCCGAGGTTTACAGCGGATTCGCGTTTGGTCTTGGCGTTGAGAGAATCGCTCTCCTCAAGTACCACATTGACGATATGCGTCTTCTTTACGAAAACGACGTCAGATTCCTCAATCAGTTCTGATAATATTGCGGTAGAAAGAAAGGTTATACGATATGCAACTTTCAATGAAATGGCTGGCGGATTACACTGACGTCAGCGATATAACTATAAAAGAATATTGCGACAGAATGACTATGTCCGGTTCCAAGGTTGAGGGTTACGAAACTCTCGGCGAGGATGTTTCCGGTGTCATCTGCGGTAAAATTGTAGAAATTGACCGTCACCCCAATGCAGAACGTCTCGTTATCTGCAAGGTTGACGTTGGCGCTGAAGCTCCTATTCAGATCATCACAGCGGCTACCAACGTTTTTGTTGGCGCTCTCGTTCCCGTTGCAATTGACGGTGCTCATCTTTGCGGTGACATTAAGATCAAGAAGAGTAAGCTTCGCGGCGAGCCCTCCGACGGTATGTTCTGCTCTATTGCAGAGCTTGGTCTTACCCTCCACGATATGCCCGGTGCAATTGAAGACGGTATTCTTATCCTCGGTGACGTTGGACTTGGTGACATTCCTCTGGGAGCTGATCTCAAGGAAGCCCTCGGTCTCGAAGACAAGGTTGTTGAATTTGAGATCACATCCAACCGTCCTGACTGTCTCTCCGTTATCGGTCTTGCAAGAGAAACTGCGGTTACTTTCGGTAAGGAGCTGAATGTTCCCACGCCCAAGAAGCCCACACCTGCAAACGACGGTGACAAGATCGAAAATTATCTTTCCGTTTCCATCAAGAACACAGACAAGTGCTACAGATATTCTGCACGCGTTGTTAAGAACGTTAAGATCGCACCCTCTCCGCTGTGGCTCAGAATGAAGCTTCGCGCTTCCGGTGTTCGTCCCATTAACAATATCGTTGACATTACAAATTACGTTATGCTCGAGTACGGTCAGCCTATGCACGCGTTCGATTACAAGTGCCTTGACGGCTCTGAAATCAACGTTAGAGACGCAGCTGACGGCGAAAAGTTCGTTTCTCTTGACAGCATTGACCACACTCTTGATTCCTCCATGCTCGTTATTGCTGACCACAACAAGGCAGTTGCTCTTGCAGGTGTTATGGGCGGCGAAAACAGCGAGATCACAGACACAACAGCAACTGTTGTATTTGAGTCTGCTACATTCCATCCCGGCAATGTTCGTGTTTCCGCAAAGAAGCTTGGCATGAGAACAGAATCCTCCGCAAGATTCGAAAAAGGTCTCGACAGCGAAAACACAATGCCCGCTCTTGACAGAGCTTGTGAGCTTGTTGAACTTCTCGGTGCCGGTGAGATCGTTGACGGAACAATCGACGTTTACCCCACAAAGAAGGAAAAGGTCGAACTTCCTCTTGATGCTGACGTTATCAACGCATTCCTCGGTGTAAATCTGACTCAGGAATACATGGCTGACGTTATGAAGAAGCTCGAATTTGAAGTTTCTGATGACCTGAAGACTATCACAGTTCCCTCTTTCCGTGACGACGTGCGCTGCATGAACGACGTTGCTGAAGAAGTACTCCGTATCTACGGTTACGATGAAATTCAGTCCACTATGTCTGCCTCTGCTACACCTACTCTTGGTGCAAGAACCGAAAGACAGAACTTTGACAACAAGATCCACGATATGCTGGTTGGTATGGGTATGAACGAGATCGAGACATTCTCCTTCATAAGCCCCTCATGGTATGACAAGATCAGACTTGCCGCTGACGACTGGAGAAGAAACTGCGTTGTTATCTCCAATCCCCTCGGTGAAGACACATCTGTTATGAGAACAACAACTCTTCCTTCTATGCTGAACGTTCTCGCTTACAACTTCAATATGAAGAACACAGATGTTAAGCTCTTCGATATTTCGAGAGTTTATATCCCCACAACTCAGGGCGAACTTCCCAATGAACCCGCGAGACTTACCCTCGGCTTCATCGGTAAGGACGGCTTCTACAAGATGAAGGGTTATATTGAAGCTATTCTCAACATTGCTGGCGCAACTGACGTAACATTCAAGGCTTGCTCCACTGAACCCACCTTCCACCCAGGCAGATGCGCTGAGGTTTATGCAGGTGATAAGAAGATCGCTCTCTTCGGTGAGGCTCATCCCGAGGTTAGTGAAACCTACGGTATTGCAGGCGGCGTATATCTGGCTGAAATTGAAACCGACAATCTCTACGATTGCCGCAGAGCTGATATCACTTACACTCAGATTCCCAAGCATCCCGCAGTTGAACGCGACTTCTCATTCGTATGCGATGAGGATGTAGAAGCTGCTTCTATTGCCGCTGTAATCAAGTCTGCAAGCAAGATGGTTGCAAACGTAAAGCTCTTTGACATTTACCGCGGTCCTCAGATCGGCGAGAGCAAGAAGAGTATGTCCTACGCTGTTATGCTTCGCGCAGCCGACCGTACTCTTACTGACGTGGAAGCTGACGAGGCTGTTCGTGCGATCCTCTCCTCTCTTGAAACAAAGCTTGGCATCAAGCTCAGATAAAATTTAACTATAGAAAGGACTTTTGTGATGAAAACTTATCCTATGACAATTGCAGGAATCAAGCGTGAGCTTCCCATCTGTCCTCTTAACGACAATCTTGCCATCGGTGCATTTGTAATATTCGGTGACCCCGAACTTACTACCGCATCTGCCGAGGCTCTTCTCAAGATTGCTCCGGAATATGATTATATCATTACAGCTGAGGCCAAGGGTATTCCCCTTGCTCACGAAATGGCACGTCTTGCAGGTAACCAGAAGTACATGGTTGCAAGAAAAAAAGTTAAGGCCTACATGAGTGGTGTATTTGAAGTTAAGGTTCACTCCATAACAACCGCGGGTGAGCAGAGCCTGTTCCTCGATAAGGCTGATGCTGACTTGATCAAGGGCTCAAAGATCCTCATTGTTGACGACGTTATCTCAACAGGCGAATCCCTTTTCGCTGTTGAAGAGCTTGTTCGTGCTGCAGGTGGTACAATCGTTGGCAAGATGACTATTCTCGCAGAAGGCGACGCGCAGGTAAGAGACGATATTATTTATCTCGAAAAGCTGCCTCTGTTCACCCCAAACGGTGATGTCATCGAAGGTACTTTACACTAATAACAAAGCACCGTATGGTCCCGGCGATCATGCGGTGCTTTTTCTTATATTTCCCGGAGTTGTCACGGTGAAATTCTTGACAAAAAGGGGACATTGATATATAATTATTTTGTGTGATATTGGTGCGATCAATAGTTTACCAAGACAGCACAAATACAGTTTCGGTGAGATCTGATGAGTGAGATTATTTATTCTGAAAATTTCGACTTTATAAAGAAGCGGCGAGCTGATATTGACAGCTTAGAGCGAGGTTTGTTATGCGACTCAGCAAAATCCTTGGCGGCAAAGGCTTGTGACCTCACCCTTGACGATATAATCGAAGCTTGTTCCTCCCTTTCTCACGGCGATGTTATGGTCTCTCGAGAATTTTGCAAGATACTTGCAGGTGAGATCAAGGATTCAATCCAGAGGCTGTTCTATGATAACCCGACAGATAATGATGACGAGGAGCACACACAGATCGCGTACCTGAAAAATGCATTTTCGGACAAGGCGTATCGCAGGTTTGCAGAGCTGTTTCCAAAGGCTTCGGCGGCTTATTATCCCGGTTTCCGCGAGGTTTGCGAGGAGGTATATTACGGTCGCTGCACGCACACTATCTTACCCATTTACAGCACGGTTGAAGGGCATATTGCCACGTTCAGAAAGCTTATTTCTAAATATGATCTGAAAATAGTTTCGGCAACAGATATTGTTATGAGTGACGAGTCTGTTATGAGATACGCACTTTTGACCAAGGAGCTCGAGAACCCGGGCAAATCGGAGAGCTTACGCTATCTGGAGCTTTCGGTGGTCGTTGATGACACCATAAAATGCGGGGAGTTTCTCGCGGCGACCGAATATCTGGGAGCTGTTGTGTCAAGTGTTACCTCATACCCTCTTGAATACTCTGAAAACGGCAATCTTCTTTGGCTACAGCTTGATATAACCGAAGCAGATCTTACTGCACTATACTTATTCTTTGAGTGTTACCAGATCAGGTACACGATAATTGGAGCATATAAAATTATATAAATACATTTATTGACGAAAGGATGGCAGATACCAATGACAGAATACAAGAAGAGATACTTTGAGTGGCTTGAATCTGACAAGATCGACGAGGCTACAAAGGAAGAACTTAAAAGCATTGAAGGTAATGACGAAGAAATCGAGTTCCGCTTTGGCTCATATATGGAATTCGGAACAGGCGGTCTTCGCTCAAAAATGGGTGCAGGCTGCGGCATGATGAATATATACACAGTCGCTCAGGCAACAGAGGGTCTTGCAAGAGCACTGGATGAAATCGGAGACGAAGCAAAGAAAAAAGGCGTTATCGTAGGCTGTGACAGCAGAAACAACTCTTCCCTGTTCCAGAGAAGATGTGCTGAGGTTCTTACAGCTCACGGGATCAAGGTATATATGTTTGAGTCCCTCCGCCCCACTCCTATGCTCTCTGCAGGTGTTAAGTACTTTGGTTGTGCTGCAGGCATCAACATTACTGCATCCCACAATCCCGCGGCTTACAACGGATACAAGCTTTACTGGGATGACGGTGCTCAGCCTACTGCGGAAATTGCTGACCACGTTGCGCATCTTATTCATACCACAGATATTTTTGACGGTGTTCCCTCTCGCGACCAGGCAGACGACAGCCTTATCACAATGGTTGGCGCGGAATTTGACGAGATATTTATGGAAAAAGTTATGGCTGAACAGGTATACCCGGACGTTATTGCGAAAGCTGCTGACGAACTTCAGGTTGTATATACACCTCTCTGTGGAGCGGGCTACAAGATCGTTCCCGAGGTACTTCGCAGAATCGGAATCAAGCATCTCCACACAGTTGATTGCCAGATGACTCCCAACGGAAACTTCCCTGGCCTTGCAAAGCCTAATCCCGAGTATCCCGCAGCGTTCACAGAAGGTATCAAGGTTGCAACAGAGGTTAATTCTGATATTATTATCGCAAATGACCCTGACTGCGACAGAATCGGCATTATGGCTCGCGACAACAACGGAGAGTTCAAGTGCGTAACCGGTAACCAGATGGGTTCTCTCCTGCTTGACTATATTTTCACAGCCCTTGAGGAACAAGGCAAGATGCCAGCCGATGCTTACGCTATCAAGACTATCGTTTCAAGCGAAATGCCCACTGCTATCTGCAAGAAGCACAATGTTAAGCTTCACAATGTTCTCACAGGCTTTAAGTTCATTGCTGAAGTGATCGGTAAGCAGGAGGAGCTTGGTGAGGGCACGTTTATGCTCGGCTTTGAAGAAAGCTACGGCTATATGAAGGGTCCCTACTCCCGCGACAAGGACGGCGTTGTTGCCGCAATGCTTATTTGCGAAATGGCAGCTTACTATTCCCTCCGCGGAATGACCATGATCGACGCTGTTGATTCGCTCTATGAAAAGTATGGCTACTATATGGAAAACTCTGCCGAGATCTACATGGAAGGCCTCGACGGTAAGGACAAGATCGCAGCCCTTATGGAAGTTCTCCGTGCAAAGAATCCCACCGAGATCGCAGGAAGCCCTGTTGTAAACATCAGAGACTACCGTGCCCAGACGTCCAAAGACATGATCACAGGCGAAATCTCTCACACAGGTCTGCCTAAGTCCAACGTTATGTACTTCCTTGCAGAAAACGGTTGCGTTGTTGTGGCACGTCCTTCGGGAACAGAGCCCAAGATCAAGTTCTATATTCTTGCAAACGGCAAGGATGAGGAAACAGCTATCGCAAACACCAAGGCTTGCACAAATGCCCTTGAAGATATGCTCGGTATTCCCCACGGATCACTGAAGAAGTAAATTAAAACAAAAATACCGCAGAGGTTAAATTCTGCGGTGTTTTTTATTTCTTTTTGTATGATACAATTGCCGAAACGACACCTGCGAGATACAGCAAGGCTCCAATTACCGGATAAACGTAGGTGAGATAGTTCATTGTGCCGTAGATGTCGAGCACACCCTGGATTATGCTGCCAACCGTGAGGGTTGCGACCCCAAAGTGGCAGAGCAAGCGAGGTGAGGTGGGTGGAAGCTTTGGATCTTTGCCGATTGCTATACAAAGGTACGGCAGAACTCCAAGAATCAGCGGATATGCAAAGGCGTAAAGCATGCTATAGGAGTATACCCCGTGGCTGAACTTTTCATAAACTGCACCGAACAGTGCGGCAAATATTGAGACGAGCAGGTATACAAGTGCGGTTTTAGCGGATTTATTTCTTGTATCAATATCCGATGTAAACAATGTCACTCACGCTCCTCTCCTCGTAGTCGATGCCGTTTGTGGTTGGAAAGTTTACAACGTCGCCGTTGAAATACATTGTGGCAGATCCGCCGCCGTCCAGGTTATAAGCGATCTTGCAGCCGTGATCTCGCATAAACTCCGCAAGCTCATAAAGTGAAAGGCCTCGGCTTTCCTTGGTTCTTCCGTCAGAAACGATTAAAAGATAATGAAGATTATCAATAATACCTATAGCGGTGCGGGGGTTACTCTCCATTGAAATGCCAACTTCCTGATCGCGTGTAACCATGATCTCACCGTCAACAACGAGTGCCGGTCCAAAGGCAAAGCTATGAATTGCTCCCTCGGCCATTACGTCCTCAATATCCACCTTACGCTCAACGATAATGTCAAATGATCCGTCCTCGAATACGATAAGAGTCTCTGTATCGCGTCTCGACAGGTCTCTGTAAAGCTCACCGTTACGAAGTACATATCCGCGAGGCTGTGCGCCGTAGAAATCACCGTTTACTGCTATGATGGCGTCTTTTCTCTTGGCGATGTCAGCAACCTTTTCGGTAATATTTCTACCGAAGGTGTCCTCGGCAAAGGCGGACTTGAGATATTCAACAGATTTAAGTCGGATATCTGCTACGTAAACAGTAGTGCGATGCTCTCTGTATTCTGTAACAACAACGGAAATGTTGTCGTCAATATACATTGTGTCTGTCTGAATGGGAAAAGGCTCTGTGATTCCTCGGTCGGCGTATACCTGTTCAAGGTCATTATTTTCGGAATCCTCGGACTCCTCGGGCGTAACACTTGAATAAGCCCTCTCGATTAAAAAAGTGTCAAGAAGGACGTATGCGGTAAAACATATAAGCACAACGCAGAAAAGAATGGTGAATAATTTTGATCTTTTCATTTTTGCCCTCCTCTAAATTAGTTTTTGTTAAGTAAAAATTTTGCCCGATAAATATTATATCACTACATTTGTGATTCGTCAATAGCGAGATTTTTTCTACCACACAACTTAATTGATTTACCTAATAAACATTTATCGTTATTTTTCATTAAAATGATGATTTATGGCGCACCAAATCACAAACCTTTGTCTATTGACAAATAATATCTCTATTGGTAAAATAGTATATGTATATTTATAACCAAAAAGGAGGAAGATCACAGTAATGATAAGACGATTACTTCAATGTGTCGGCGAATACAAAAAGCCCGCCATTCTGACGCCTATTCTCATGCTGGGAGAAAGCATCATCGAATGCATTATGCCCTTTGTTATCGCCAACCTGATCAATGATATTAAAGCCGGCTGTGATATTACAACTATAGTAAAGAGAGGGGTTATTCTCTTTGCACTTGCCTGCCTTTCCCTGGCATTCGGCGGAGCTGCGGGATATACCGCATCAAAGGCATCTGCAGGATTTGCAAAAAACCTTCGTCGCAAAGTTTTTGCAAAGGTTCAGGAGTTCTCATTCGAGAATATTGACAAGTTCTCCTCAGCTTCTCTCGTTACACGTATGACAACTGATATTATGCACGTTCAGATGTCCTTTATGATGGTGATCAGAACTGCTATAAGAAGTCCGCTGATGCTGATCTTCTCCGTAATTATGTCTGTAATTATGGCAGGATCTCTTGCGTGGACCTTCGTTGTAATTATTCCCGTACTTACCTTTGCCCTTATTCTTATCGGTAAAAAGGCTATGCCCGCATTCCGTGCAGTTTTCAAAAAGTATGACAAGCTCAACGAATCTATCGAAGAGAACGTTATGGCTATGCGTACCGTAAAGGGATTTGTTCGTGAGGAATATGAAAAGCAGAAGTTTGGCACAGCTTCCGAAAACATCTGCCGTGACTTTACCAAGGCTGAACGAATCGTTGCATGGAACAACCCTGTAATGCAGCTTTGCCTCTACTTCAACATGATCTTTGTAATGCTCCTCGGCTCTAATCTTGTTATTAACAGCCAGGGTACAGTTGTTGACGTAGGTCAGCTTTCTGCTATGCTTACCTATGGTGTTCAGGTTCTTATGTCTCTCATGATGTTCTCCATGATCTACGTTATGATGACCCTCTCCGTTGAGTCTATGAGACGTATTGACGAAGTTCTCTGCGAGGAATCTGCTCTTAAGAATCCCGAGAATCCCATTTATGAGGTTAAGACAGGTGACGTTGAATTTAACAACGTAAGCTTCAAGTATTCACGCGAGGCTGAAAAGTTTGCTCTTGAAGGCATTAATCTTAAGATAAATTCCGGTGAGACCGTTGGTATTATCGGCGGCACAGGCTCAAGTAAGTCAACCCTCATTCAACTTATTTCACGACTCTACGACACCACTGTAGGCTCTGTAAAGATCGGTGGTATTGACGTTCGTGAGTACGACATTGAGTCTCTCCGTGATGCTGTTTCCGTTGTGCTTCAGAAGAACGTGCTGTTCTCCGGCACTATCAAGGACAATCTCCGCTGGGGTAACAAGGAAGCGACTGACGAAGAAATGATAGAGGCTTGCCGGCTTGCACAGGCTCACGATTTTATCTCCTCATTCCCTGACGGATATGACACAATGATCGAGCAAGGCGGTACAAACGTATCAGGCGGTCAGAAGCAGCGTCTCTGCATTGCCCGCGCTCTTCTCAAGAAGCCGAAGGTTCTTATTCTCGACGACTCCACAAGTGCTGTTGACACAAAGACTGACGCGCTTATCCGTCGCGGATTTGCAGAATATATCCCCGAAACCACAAAAATCATTATTGCTCAGAGAATCGCTTCTGTTGAGGATGCGGACAAGATCATCGTTATGGATAACGGTAAGATTATGAACATCGGTACTCACGATGAACTTCTCGCAAATAGTGATATTTACCGCGAGGTTTACGAACAGCAGACGAGAGGAGGCAGCGATGATGAATAAGGCTCAGAACATGAAAAAGCCCAGACTCGGAAAAGACCAGATAAAGTCTCTCGGCAGAGTGATCAAGCTTCTCCTTGGATACTACCCGGTTTTGGTTCCTCTTACCGCAATTTGCATTGTCTTCTCTTCCTTTGTTTCAGCTATTCCCGCTCTTTTCCAGCAGAATATTATTGCAAGTATTGAGAAATGGTACCCCACAGGTGATTGGGATTCCGCAGTCAAAGAGATCCTCCCTCTCATTCTTATTCTTATAGTTCTTTACGTACTTTCTATTGCATCAATGATCGTTTACACTCAGCTTATGGCTTACATCACTCAAGGATTTTTGTCAAAGCTCCGTTGTACTCTGTTTGATAAGATGCAGGATCTTCCCATCAAGTATTTCGACACACACCGTCACGGCGACATTATGTCTCACTATACAAACGACATAGATACTCTCCGTCAGCTTGTGTCCGGCACTATCCCCGCAGTTCTTCGCTCCGGTTCTATTATCATAGTTCTGCTGGGCGTTATGATCTACTACTGCGGCTGGCTCACTCTCCTGGTTCTTCTTGGCGTAATACTTATGTTGATCGTATCAAAGAATGTTGGCGCAGGTTCAGCTAAATACTTTATCCAGCAGCAGAAGTCCATGGGTAAGGTTGAGGGTTACATTCAGGAAATGATGAACGGTCAGAAGGTAGTTAAGGTATTCAACCACGAGGATGAGGCGCAGATCGAATTCGACAAGCTTAATGATGCGCTCTTTGAGCATGGATTCAGAGCTAACGCTTTTGCTAACATCCTTGGCCCGATCATTAACAATATCGGTAATCTGTTGTACGTTCTTACCGCTTTCGTTGGTGGCGTGCTTATGCTCTTGAACGTTCCCAACATAAGTCTTTCCGGCAAGGCTCTTGAGATCAGTATCGTAATTCCGTTCCTTAATATGACAAAGCAGTTTACCGGTAATTTCAACACGGTTTCACAGCAGGTCAACACCCTTGTTATGGCTCTTGCAGGTGCTAACAGAGTATTCGCCCTCATGGACGAAGAACCTGAAGCTGACGAAGGGTACGTTACACTGGTTAACGCTGAAATCGACGCAAACGGTAACGTTACAGAAACCCAAAAGCGCACAGGCAAATGGGCTTGGAAGCATCCTCACAAGGACGGCACTCTCACCTACACTCTCCTCACCGGTGATGTTCGACTTACTGAAGTGGACTTCTCCTACGACGGCGAAAAGCAGGTGCTTACTGACGTTTCCGTTTATGCGGAGCCCGGTCAGAAGGTCGCCTTCGTTGGTGCAACAGGCGCAGGTAAGACTACTATCACAAATCTTATCAACCGTTTCTATGATATTGCAGACGGTAAGATCAGATATGACGGTATCAACATTAACAAGATAAAGAAGGCTGACCTCCGCCGCTCCCTCGGTATCGTTCTTCAGGACACAAATCTGTTCACAGGATCTGTTATCGACAACATCCGCTACGGACGTCTCGATGCCACTGATGAGGAATGCAAGGAAGCTGCAAAACTTTCGGGTGCTGACGATTTTATCACAAGACTTCCCCACGGCTACAACACAATGCTGACAAACAACGGTTCTAACCTTTCTCAAGGTCAGAGACAGCTTATTGCTATTGCAAGAGCCGCTGTTGCAGATCCGCCGGTCATGATCCTTGACGAAGCTACCTCCTCCATTGACACCCGCACAGAAGCTATTGTTTCCCGCGGTATGGACAAGCTTATGGAAGGCAGAACGGTATTCGTAATTGCACACAGACTTTCCACCGTAATGAACTCTGACGTAATTATGGTTCTTGACCACGGCAAGATCATTGAACGTGGCAACCACGACAAGCTTATTGCAGAAAAAGGCACTTACTATCAGCTTTACACTGGTGCATTCGAACTGGAATAAAAAGAAAAAACGCTCGGTACCCCGGGCGTTTTATTTTTATCTGTACTGGTCGAAGCCGCTGTCGTTGTCGATGAGTAGATTGTTTCGTATTTTGGTGAGTATTCTTGTAAGAGTTTCCTTTTCGGAATCTGACAGGCCACGGATCGCATGGTTTTCTTCATCTGCTATACGCTTTTTATTCTTATCGTCAATGCTTTTTCCTTTTTCGGTCAGGAATACTCTTGTTGCGCGAAGATCATACTCGTCCGGGCGTCTTGTAACGTACCCGTCCTTCTCCATTTTCTGAAGAGCCACGCTGATGGTGGGAGCCTTAAGATGTGTTGCTTTCACAAGATCAAGCTGGGTTCTTCCGTCACGCTTTGCAAGCTCAATGAGAAGCAGTCTTTCAGATCTTTGTGTTATTGGATTATCAACGTCCTTTTCACGAAGCTTATCAATCATAAGTCGGCTGATCTCGCTGATTATCATCATTGGGGACTTGGTAGGGTCAAGGGAATCTACTATATGCTCAGGCGCCCTGCCGTTTAAATTCAAGTTCTGCATACTGCCTCCGATCAATTGATTAATTGATTACTTAATAATTTAATATTCAACTAATTATAGCACAGAAAGCTACAAAAGTCAATAATTGAGAAAAAATAATCGCCTAAAAGCTAATTTTTTTGATATATTTATTGATTTTTTCTGATAATCTGTTAAAATGGTTATAAGCAATTATTTAATTATTCTTTATATCGAAAGGATTACAGAAAATGGAAAAGAAATTAAGAATTGGTATCATCGGATGTGGCGGTATTGCTCACGCACACATGAACGCATATATTCGTATGCCTGATGTTGAAGTAGTCGGCGGCGCTGATATCGTTCCCGGCAAAGCAAGAAAGTTCTTTGACGAATACGAAAAGCCCGAAGCTTTAGCGTTTGAGTCTGCAGCGGAGCTTCTGAAGTGCGATCTTGATGCAGTTTCCATTTGTACATATAACACACAGCACGAGGTTTGTGCTATTGAGGCTCTTGAAAAAGGTTGCCATGTTCTTCTTGAAAAGCCCATGTGCCTTTCTATGAAAGAAGCGGCTAACATTTACGCGGCTGAAAAGAAGTCAGGCAAGATCCTTTCCATCGGCTTCCAGCCCAGATATGGCTCTAACTTCCGCCAGGTTAAGGATATTATCTCCTCCGGTGCCCTTGGTGACGTTTACTACGTTCAGACCGGTGGCGGCCGCCGTCGCGGTATTCCCGGCAGAACATTTATTGATAAAAACACAGCAGGTGTTGGGGCTCTTGCCGATATCGGTTGCTATGCCATTGACTTTGCAATGAACTCCATCGGCTATCCAAAGCCTCTTACAGTATCCGCTGTTACTTACGACTACTTCGGCAAGAATCCCAAGTATTACGGCGAACACGAGCGTTTCAGCGTTGACGACTTCTCTGCTGCGTTCATTCGTCTTGAAGGCGGCATTACCCTGGATTTCCGTATGAGCTGGGCTATGCACATGGACACCACAGGCGACTTCCTGTTCCTTGGCAAGGAGGCAGGTCTTAAGGTTAAGCAGCCTGACATAAATCTTTGGGGCGGCGCTTGGGACGGTGCAGTAGGTGAGATCACCCTGTTCCACGATATGCTTGGCAAGCCTACCTCCACTATCATCCCCACAAATGACGACGTCAAGTCCGATATGTTCTATCACAAGGTAAGAGCTTTCGTTGATGCTGTTCTCACAGGTGGCAAGGCTCCTATTCCTACATCAGAGATCCTTTACAACCAGGCTATCATCGACGGTATCATTCGCTCCGCTGAATGTGGACACGAGGTTGAAACAGATCTCGCGTTCCTTAATAAATAAGCAAAACAAAACGCCTCGTTTGAGTACCTGCGATATAACAATAATAAACAGCACGCTTGTAGAAATGCGACCGTGCTGTTTTGTATTGAATATTAAGTCCTTTTATAGTATAATATGTCCGATGTATCTTCGCACGAAATGTCGGGATTTTTCAAACGCTTTCTGATAAAATACAGGCAGACAGGAGGGAGTAAAATGGATTGGATTACTGGAATGCAAAAGGCTATTGATTACATTGAGGAAAACTTGACCGAAGAAATCGATTATGAAAAGGTTGCTGCCAAATGCTTTTCTTCAAGCTATCATTTTCAAAGAATATTCAGTATTCTTTGTGGATACACACTTGGCGAATACATTAGGCTACGCCGCTTGTCTTTAGCAGGCGCAGAACTTGCAAATGGCAAAGAAAAAGTGATTGATATTGCCATGAAATACGGTTATGACAGCCCCGATGGTTTCGCAAAAGCATTTCAAAAATTCCACGGCATCACTCCGTCGCAAGCGCGCGCAGACGGTAGTATGCTCAAGTCCTTTTCACCATTGTCAATAAAAATATCATTAGAAGGCGGTACAATTATGAATTATCGAATTGAAACAAAACCCGAACTCACACTTCTTGGTTATAAAAGACGTTTTGAGGGCATGCCATATGATGAGTCACGGAATAAGCAGGAGGAAAACTTCTTTATTACCACAAGAGCACATCAATGGATGCTAAAAGGAATGGCACGGGATAAGCTGTCCGACTATTGTGTTCTAACAAATATGGATGATGACGGATATGATTTTTACATTTCCGCAACTATAGACAAATGGGAACGTGATAACTTGTACAACAATAATGTTACAGGAATAGATTTTATGGACAAATTCAAGTTTGAAGAGATTATTATTCCTGAAAGAACTTACGCTATTTTTGAAACCGAAAAGCAGAGAATGCCTATCCCAGAATATTTTGATCTTCGCAAGCAAATTGCAACCGAATGGATGTATAACGAAGAATATCAGATAGTCAACGCTCCGGAAATCGCTGTTTATCATTGGGGAATCGTTGGCGGTTATACTGAACGAACAATAGAGATTTGGATTCCCATCGATAAAAAGTAAATTATCTTTTCTTCCATAACTACGATTTATGTCAATAAAAACAGATGGGCTTTATGGTAGGAAATCCTTTCTCAATTGGAGAAGGTGGCAGCCTCTGGTTTACTTATGAGGTGTGATATGGCGTAAAAAAGGAGTATGAACAAAAAGCGTGATGTTCTTAGCGGAGAAATCATAAATAACCTTACTTGATTTAATCCGCAAAAAACAAATAATTAACCCCGACAGATTTTACATAAGTCTGCCGGGGGTGCTGTTTGATAAATATAAATTATGGATTTATGCTGCCGAAGGTTAGTATAGTGCCAAGAGATCGTCAATTACCTTGTCAACAGAAAAGCCGAATTTGTCAGCTATTTTAATAATATCCGAGTGGCTTTGCAAAGAGAGTTTGTTGCGGCAATCTATGATATCAATTATTTCTTTTACCAACTTCAAATCTTGAATATATTTTTCTTTTTTGATTCGTTGAAGTTCTTTATGAGTCTCTGCTATCTCCTCTTCAGTTTTTGGAGATAAATCAAAGAAAATCGGTTTTGGATTTTTCTCCCAAAGTTTATTCGATACGATTTGGCTGATATCCTCTGTTTCCTTGGCATAAAGATAGCATTCTCCTTCGTGCGTTATAGACTCAAAGAAAACAGTTCCGTCATCTCTATAAAAAGTTAAGTTTTCGAAATGAAATAGCTGTTTCTCCTCCTCCCAAAACCAAGAAAAAATACTTTTCTCTTTCTTTAGCAAGTCACACATCTCAGTGCACACGGTATAATATCGCTTGTCAGATCCTGTCACATACGATCCGATTTTGCTTGTAACCTTCCGGTATGAATTATCACGCTTGATCAAGTATTTTTGTATTTGCAACAGATATTCTGCATTTTCGTATTGTGGATATATATCAAATGAAACGCTTGTGCAATACCGACTGCAAACATCTATCAATATGCGATAGCTCTCTCCCTCAATATCATATTCATCCCACCCTGTTTCATCTGTATCGCAAAATCTGTATTTTACTGTATTTTCACTGTATTGCATCTTTTGTCTCTCCAAGTTAATAGTTTTTCTGCTTTGTCGCCAGTTTCGCCTTTGTATTACAAAGGCACAGGGCAAAGCCCATACACCTATTCTTCGGCGTATAATTCGTCGTAATACCACCGTATAGGGTTTTCATAAATATATCGCAAATGCTCATCATAGTCCTGACGGTTGCGAATGATGTGATCATTGGAGCGATATTGCCATATATTCACGCCGTATTCCTTGTTACAAAATCGTTTGAACGTAGATACGAACCGCGACGGAACGGAA
>SVSJ01000026.1 GCA_015064355.1 Oscillospiraceae bacterium
CAAGCTCTATGACGAGCTTTGCCTCTGCACAGTAAAAATCCGCAATATACTTACCGAGAACCTTCTGACGAGAAAATCGAACGGGATAGGTGCGTAGGAAATCATACCAAAGGTGATTTTCTTCTTTCGTCATATTCTTCCGCAGCATTTTTGCGGCTGGGACTATGTCTTTATTGTGTTTTCTCTGCATTACAATCCCTCCGTCACGCTTCGCGTGCCACCTCCCTTTACACAAGGGAGGCTTTTAACGATCATCGCACCAATGTTTCTCGACAATTTGAGTTTGTTCTTATTTTCTGATTTCATACCAAAAATCCAAAGCATCGTCTTTTTTTAATTCAGTATTATATTCCAGAATCTTTTCAAATATGTGTAATAGTTCAGAATCTGCAAAAGAGTCAACGGATTTAGTTTGTGAGGACACTAAAACAATTTTCTTTTTTTCTAATTGTATAACCAACATCCCTGACTTTGCCATCCCGTAAACGGAAACGGTTGTTCCTCTTAACCAATTAACCTTTTTTAATTCATATATTTTGTTTTGTTTTTGTATATACACCATTCCATCTTTAATCCAATAAGCACCTGTTCTTTCAAACCACTTATGCTTTTGAGTGCATTTGTAGTAAACATACAACCAAATAAGCATAATGGTAACACAAATCAAAAAATACCAAAAATTTGCGTATTCTATGCTCATCAACTCAGCAACTAAGAGTTGAACTATTAAGATAAGGGGCAATGCAATCCCAGCACATCCAATTCTCAAAAACCATCGTTGATATGTGAACAGAGTTTTCTCCATTTTTGATTACCTCGTAAAATTCTTATTTATCATTCGGGCTCATCGCACCAATTTCGCCTCACGCATAAGGCTAAGCTAACACCCTATTATAGCACAAAAAACGCAGAAAATCAATCTGCGTTATTTTGTGTTTTAAAGCTTTTTATTAACAAAAAAAATCTATTATCTCCTGTCGGTAGGTAACGTATTAGCAAAACTGTCCTTTAGGGTACAACCATATATGGCGGGTTCCTTTTTTTATATGATACGACCCCGAGAAAATTTACATAAAAATATAGAAATATTCCATACCAATCTGGCTTTTGCTGTGGTATTATATATAGGCAGAAACACTTACAATTAATTCTTTAGGAGAAAACTATGAAAAGAATCGTAGCTCTCGTACTTGTGCTGTGTATGGCACTCGGAATGGTGGTATCCGTATCCGCCGCTCCCAACAGTCATTTTTCCAGAACGATTAATATGGTTCGCCTTATCCGCACAATGTTTGCAAAGGATGAGGACGAGGGTCCTGCTTTCGGCGTGGAAAAAGACGGCAAGCTTGTGATCTATGCGTCGCCCTCCGGTAAGAAGGACGCATCCGGCACGGAGAAGGCACCCTTGACTCTTGAAGCAGCCCGTGACGCGGCTCGCAAGGCTGACAAAAAAGATTACGAAGGAATCGACATCGTGCTGAAGGCCGGCAACTACGTGCTGAAGGAAACCTTTAACCTTACAGCGGAAGATGCAGGTGCGAAGGATTGTCCCGTTCGCTATATTGGTGAAGACGGTGCTATAATTATCGGTGGCGTTGCTCTTACAGCCAAGGATTTCGCTCCCGCAACAGGGGACACAGCTAAATATTTCCCCGAGGCTGACAAGATCGTTCAATACGACCTCGGAAAGCTTGGAGTTACCCCAGCGGATATGGAAAAACTGTTTGGCGGTCGTCACTACAATACAGACACAATAAGACTCTTCACAAACGGTGTAATGCAGACCGTTGCCCGCTATCCCAACATTGGCGAAGACGAGATTACTATTGAATACGGTTCAGCTGAGCATCCCGAGGGAAGAGAACGTGACTGGGTCGACACAATGACCTTTGGCGTTTCCGAAGAGGTTATCGAGCGTATGAGAACCTGGCACACCTACTCAGGCGCATTCGTTTCCGGCTATACCGATTTCCTCTGGAGAATCAGCAACACACCTCTCACAGGCATTTCCGCTGATAAGACTGAGTTCTACACATTGTTCCCCGGAACTGCGGCGCCCAGAGCTGGACTTGAGTTCTATGTTTACAATGTTCCCGAAGAGCTTGACGCACCCGGTGAATACTACATCGACCGTAACGCTATTCTCTATTACTACCCCACAGAAGAATTCTCCACAGCGACCATTTCCGTTCCCGTTGTCAACTGCATCATGAACGTTAAGGACGCTGACTATACAACATTTGAAAACCTCACATTTCAGACCTCCGGTAAGGTTGGCCTTGAGGTGTATGCGGACAACATCACGATCTACGATTGCGTTCTCCGCGGTATGGTTAAAAACGCTCTCATAATCGACGGATACAATAACCTTGTTTCCACAAACCACATTTACAATACCGGTTCCGACTCGGTTGTTATGGAGGGCGGCGACGAGGCTAACCTTGTAAGCGGTAACAATCTTTTCACAAACAACTACTGCCATGATTTCGGCCTCCTTGCACGTGGATATAACGGTGCAATCTCCCTGGACGGCTGCGGCAACACAATTTCTCACAACGAGATCTTCGGCGGCGAGCATTTGGGTATTTACTGGAACGGTACAAGAAACGTTATCGAGTATAACTACCTCCACGATCTTTGTACCATCGCTGACGATATGGGTGCCATCTACGGCGGATATATCGACATGATCGACTGCACCGTAAGATACAATTTTATTGAAAACGTTGGTATTGAAAAGACAAATCCCCTCCGCAAGATCGACGGCTATCCTTATTGCGGCTCTCACGCTGTATACTGGGATATGTACAACAGCACCAACAACACCTACGGCAACATTTTCCGTAATATCTGGGGAGCAGGTGTTGCTATCGGCAGCGGACGTGACATCTACATCTGCGATAACCTGTTTATAGGTTGCACCTACTCTGTGGTCGGCAACTCCTTTGCATATACCGACGCGTATTTCAATGATCCCGCAAAGCACACCGGCGTAAGCTTCCCGAGCTACGTAAAGTCTGACGTTTGGATGGAAGCATATCCCAAGCTTTCAAAGATCGTTGCAAACACTAAAGACACAACCGCGGATGACCCTAACGTATGGTGCGCTCCCGTTGACACTGTTATCAAGGATAACTTCACATATGCCGACAGATACAACGCTGACAAAAACGGTGTTATTTGCCTTAATATCAAGAGCGGATATTTCGACACGATCAGAGATTTTAACCCCGACACCGTTGTTGATATGACAGAAGCAAACGGCACTCTTGTGGTTTTCAACTCCAAACGCGGGGGTATGCCGGAAATTAAGGATGCTCTTGAAACTGCAAAGGACGTAGTTTCCATCACATACGAGCAGTTCCTCGAAATGGGTACAGACTGGAAACCCGCTGAATAAGCTGCTAATAATAAAAAAGAGGCCCCCGCGGTCTCTTTTTTGATGGAAAAGGGTAGCACAAAATCCAATCTCCACTTGATTTTTCCTCTTATATATGATACAATTTCCATATACAATTTCCACGATAGAATGGAGAATAAAATGAGATTCAGACAAGTACATCTTGACTTTCATACCAGCGAGAAGATCGACGGTATCGGTTCCAACTTTTCAAAGGAACAGTTCCAGTCCGCGCTGAAAAAAGGACACGTTGATTCAATTACCGTATTCTCAAAATGCCACCACGGTTGGGCGTACCACCCCAGCGAAGCAAATGAGATGCACCCCGGCCTTAAGTTCGACCTGCTTGCAGCAGAGATCGAAGCGGCGCACGAGATCGGAGTTAAGACTCCTGTTTATCTTTCTGCTGGCTTTGACGAGAAGATGACCCGCCGTCACCCCGAATGGCTTATCAGACAGAAGGACGATACGATCGACTGGGAAAAGCCCCAGTACCACGAGTTCTGTATGAACAGCCCCTACCTTGATTACCTTATCGCGCAGGTTGAAGAAGTTGTACAGAAATATGATTGCGACGGTATCTTCCTCGACATCGTTGGTGTTCGTACCTGTTATTGTCAGAACTGTATCAATACACTTCTTGCTGAGGGCAAGGATCCTTACGACGAAGCCAATGTCCGTGAGCTCGGCGAGAGAACTTACGCAAACTACACCCGCCGTGTCCGCGAGGCAATTGATAAATATAAGCCCGGCCTTCCCGTATTCCACAACGGCGGACATATCAGACGCGGCAGACGTGACCTTGCTCATATGGATACACATCTTGAGCTTGAGTCTCTTCCCACAGGCGGATGGGGATATGACCATTTCCCCCTGTCCTCTGCATACGCCCGTACCCTTGATATGGAGTTTTTGGGTATGACCGGTAAGTTCCATACTCACTGGGGCGAATTCGGCGGTTACAAGCATCCCAACGCTCTCCGTTATGAAGAAGCACTGTGTACAGCTTGCGGCGCGAAGTGCTCCATTGGCGACCAGATGCACCCCGATGGATATATGGATGATGCAACATACGAGCTTATCGGCGCGGCATACTCCGAGGTTGAGGCTAAAGAGCCTTGGCTTGACGGCGTAACTGCTGTTTCAGACATCGCTATCCTTTCCGATGAGGCAGTTTCTAACTATTACGCTGACGCAAAGACACTTACTTTTGCAGGTACTATGGCTGACGTGGGCGCTGTAAGAATTATGCTCGAGGGCAACTATCTCTTCGATGTTATCGACACAGACGAGGCTCTTGACAAGTACAAGCTTCTGATTCTACCCGACAGCATCAGACTTGATGAGGCACTCACCGCAAAGATCAAAGCGTTCATCGCAGGGGGCGGCAAGGTTCTCGCAAGCGGTGTAAGCGGACTTTCAAATGAAAACGATAAGTTCACCCTTGATCTGGGTGCTGAATACAAGGGCGAGGCTAAGTACAATCCCACCTATTTCAGACCGAATTTCAAGCTTCCCGCCCTTGGTAACACCGCATTCGTTATCTATTCCAAGGCATACGATATCGACGCAACAGGGGAAGTCCTTGCAACTCGCGAAAACCCCTACTTCAACAGAACCACCTTCAACTTCTGCTCGCACCAGCATACACCTAACGATAAGTCCTGTTCCACACCCGCGATCACCGTGGGCAAGGACGGCGCATATATTTCCACAGAAATATTCAGCGAATACGCAACAAAGGGCAGCTTGATCTCCAAGCACCTGGTCAACCACGTGATCGACACACTTCTCGGAGACAACAAGACTGTTATCACAAATCTTCCCGCACAGGGTGTTGTTACTCTTATGGATCAGAAGGCAGAGAAGAGACTTGTTAATCACCTGCTTTACGGCTCTCCCGTGTGCCGCGGTGACGGAATAGAGATCATCGAGGACATTGTTCCTCTATACGGAGTAAAGGCATCTGTGAAAACTGACCGCGCCCCCAAGAGAGTGTACCTTGCACCCGAAAACGTTGACGTTCCTTTCACATACGATAACGGCAGAGTAGAGTACACAGTTGACAAGCTCGACTTGTGTGCTATGGTAGTAATTGACTATTAATTCTAAGGAGATTTACATATGAAAAGATCAGAAATCAACAAGTATATCAGAGAATTCAGAGAAGCGCTTGACGCGATTTCCTTCAAGGTTCCTCCCTTCTGCCACATCAAGGCTGAAGACTGGAAGGATCTTGGCCACGAATACGACGAGATCAGAGACAGAATGCTGGGCTGGGACGTAACAGACTTCGGCTCCGGTGACTTCTTCAAGGTTGGCCTGCAGCTTGTTTGTATGAGAAACGGCGAATTCGGCAACCCCAACACCAAGACATATGCTGAAAAGATCATGATGGTTCGCGACGGTCAGGTAACACCTATGCACTTCCACTGGAACAAGATGGAAGACATTATCAACCGCGGCGGCGCTGATCTTCTTGTTAAGGTTTACATGGCTGACGAAAACGAAGGTCTCTCTGACAAGGACGTTCCTGTAACAATGGACGGCGTAACAAAGATGTATCCCGCAGGCTCTATCGTTCGCGTAAAGCCCGGCGAATCCATCACAATGCAGAGATACCTGTACCATAGCTTCTGGGCTGACGGCGGTGTTGCAATCGTTGGTGAAGTTTCCATGTGCAACGACGACGCAAACGACAACCGTTTCTACGAGCCCTGCGGTAGATTCTCCGACATCGAAGAAGACGAGGCTCCCGAATATCTCCTCTGCAACGAATACCCCGCAGCAAAGTAAGATAATAAAAAAATAAACACCGCCTTACGCAAAGTAAAGCGGTGTTTTTGTATTTACATTATAATTTCACTCTCGAAATACTGTTCTTGAAAATGAACGGCATCAAATATCTCTCTTTCAGAAAAGATGACTCCTTCGGGTGCCACTACCCATTTGTCCTCGCAGTCGTTCAGCCTGTGAATGATCGCAATAACCACTCCCACAAATTCCTGGACGGGCTTGTCAACACCGAGAATATACGCATCCTGCTCCTCGCCGTCCGGTGCGATTATCCCGATAACGTAGCCGTAATTGACAGGGTAGACTATGTCAGGATGGTTCGGGTGCCTGCTGCCCATAGGTCGGTCAACCGTTACATTTACCCTTTTACCGATCATACAACCGTGGGATAAAGAGCGGTCAGTTTACGGTCAGCCTCAGCAATAATGTCGGAGAGGGATGCGCCGGACTTGAGCATTTCATAGAAGCAGAGGGCGTTATCAACGTATTCGCCGCCCTCAACTCCTGTGAGCTCGCAGAATGCTGCTCTTGCATCGCCCTCGGGAGCGTGCTTGTAAAGTGCCGCGCCTGCACCGATTGCAATATAAACCGGGTGGCCGCCCATATCAATAACGGAAAGGGAACCGCCTGTGAGTCTGTCGGATTTAGCAAGCTTGCGGGGAACGTCAGCACCAACTCTTTCGCAGGTGTCGCCAAGAGAGGTGTTGCCAAAGCGGCGGATAAGATCTTCCGTATGGAGAAGAATCTCGTCCATGGGCTTTGAGTACTTCTTGGAAAGTGCAACTGCAGAAGCCGTCAATGCCTCGCGCACGATCACGCGGATCTCGGGGTCAGCGATAGCTTCGCAGATGTATGTGTAGCCCTTGTACATACCAAGGTAGGCGCAAACAGCGTGTCCCATATTGTGGATGTAGAGCTTTCTTTCAATAATAAATCTGAAGGGGGAAACGGGTATAACGTTTTTGATCTCGGGAACCTCACCCTTGAATGCGTCGCGGTCGCAAGGGAGAACGGGATATGCCTCAGCGCGAACCAGAAGGGGGTCAATTTCGAGAAGTGCCTTGTCGGGTACGGGAACCATACGTCCAACAGAGGTTTCAACCAGTCCCACGAAGTCGAGCTCTTCTGGGGTAAGCTCGGACTCGAGGAGGGAGTGGATATACTTGTCCGCGTCCATAAGATTCTCACAAATGAGAAGATTAATGGGGGACTTTCCCTCGGAATAGCGGAGCTTAACACCGGCTACGAAATTGGGGATAATGAACTTGATTGCCTTCGCGCCAACGCAAGTCACGCAAATGTCGCAATCCGCTATCTCGCGTGCAGCGGCTGCATGGTCATTTCCGTTTACTGCGCGAACATTTTTGATTATTTTCTTGTCAGAGCCGCCTGTGTAAACGATCTCAAGGGGGTATTCTCTCCGCTCGTTCAGTGCGTTTACCACGGGCTCGGATACGTCAATAAAGCATACGTCGTAGCCGGCTTCAGACATGATCTGACCGATAAAGCCGCGGCCGATATTGCCGGCTCCAATAATTACTGCTGTTTTCATCGGGGTCACTCCTTATTCTACATCGGGCAGAACTGTTGCACCGAACTTGTCTGCCAGTGCCATACATTCGTCAATAGTCATCATAGCTTCAGTAGCACCGGGAGATGCGAGAGAAGCGGTTGCGGCAGCGTTGCCAAGCTTAACTGCATATTCAAGTGACATACCCTTGTGAGCCGCGGAGAGAACACCAGCGCAGAATGCATCACCTGCACCAACCTTACCCTTTACGAAGTCCTTGGGATTTTTGATCTGACCGTACTGGGCATAGTTGCCATCCTTGTCCATACCAAATCCGCCTTCGGGACAGTGGATGATAGTCCATTCGCTAACGCCAAGGTCAAACATAGCGCGAAGCACCTTCTTGATATTTTCGTAAATCAATGTGCCATCAGGGTTGCGAACCTCAATGCCTGTAGTACGGCCTGCTTCGATCTCGTTGATGATGCAGTAATCGGTGTACTTGAGCGCCGGAGGAACGATCTTTCCGAATCTTTCGCCGGCTTCGCTTACAACGTCGATGGAAGTCTTGATGCCGCGTTCTTTAGCATGAGCAAGGAGGCGCGCCATCTTTGTGCCGTATTCGGGATCTTCCTTGTCAAGCTCGTCGAGGAGAAGTATGTAAGCAACATGGAGAAGATCGCAGTCGATGTCATCCCAACTGAAGGAATCCTCAGAGAACTTTGCGTTAGCACCGCGGTGGTGGAAGAATGTGCGCTCGCGGGTGATCTTGTCGTTCATAACGTAAGTGAAAGAGGTTGCGCTATCGCCTGTCTTAACGAGAGAAACGTCGAGACCTGCCTCAATCATGGTGTCAAGAGCGTACTTGCCGCTTTCGTCGTTACCGATGAGACCAAGGCCGCCGATCTCAGTATCAGGCATCAGCTTTTTAAGGTCGATACCTACATTACAAACTGAACCGCCTACAGATCTGCCGGTGTTTTCTTCGATTGTGGTGAGCTGGCCGGATGCGGGATAACCGGTTATGGAATAAAGAATATCCACTACAATGTTTCCTGCAACGATAATTTTATTTTTCATATGTTGACTCCGCCTTAATAATATTTTATAATATAGTTAATTATAGCACTAAATGTTCTTCAAGTCAACCGAATAGGAAAATTCGGGAAGAAAATCTACTCGAGGACGGTGATATTATGGATTGGTCAGAACTTAAATCTGTTTGCGAGAACTGTACGGCCTGCCCACTTTGTAAAACCAGAACAAATCTGGTGTTTGGCACGGGCAACAGAGAAGCCGATCTTATGTTTGTTGGAGAAGCTCCCGGGGAACAGGAGGATAAAACAGGTATCCCATTCGTCGGCGCGGCGGGACAGCTTCTTGACAAATATCTCGCCGCTGTGGGGATTGAGCGGGATGACGTGTACATTGCAAATATTCTGAAATGCAGACCGCCGTATAACCGTGATCCCTTGCCAGAGGAGGGAGATGCCTGCATCGGTTATCTCCGCGAGCAAGTTAAGCTGATACGCCCGAAAATGATAGTTTGCCTTGGACGAATTTCCGCTATTCGACTTATAAAGCCAGACTACAAGATCACTCGAGAACACGGAGAGATCGTTCGTCGCGGTTCTTTTGCAATGACTGCCGTGTATCACCCGTCGGCCCTTTTGCGCGATGCTTCAAAGAAAGAGGATATGTTTCGGGATATGAAAAAGATCAAGGCGTACCTTGACGAAATAAAAAAATGAGACTCAAAAGAGCCTCATTTTATTTTGTCATTCTTCAGTGACTAAACCTATTGACTGGAATGTTTCCCAATCGATTTCAATAACGCCTGCAGCGGTTTCAGTAATCAGTTTTTCAAGATCAACTGTTTCGCGTCTGCTGTTGTATATTGACATGTTGTCATTAGACTTAGCGCCTGTTGCCAAGTCAATATTATCACCGCAGAACTGGAATACTTCATTCTGTATCATATAAGGAGCAGCACCCCAATTTGTGAAGTCGCGAATTCCTTTGTTGTAGTGGCACCAGTTGTTCTTGATGACATTGTCACCGGGCATTGCCCATCCGAGAGGATCATCAGCAGGAACATTAGTAAGGTCGAATTTCAATGAAGCGAGATCTGGGTTTGCTTCTTTCCATACGTCGCTGAAAATGTAGTCGGGCACTTTGTATTTACCGCTACCCTTGTTGTATAAGTAGATATCGTCCCACTGCATTGCAAATTCACCAAGATACCAGTTAGAGCAGTCGATGATAAGGTTACCGTGAATATTCACTCCGCGTCCGAAGAGCCAGAAACCGTTGCCGTTTACTGTCATAATGACGTTGCCGTATGCCTCGAAATAAGAGCCGCCAAAGTCACCATAAATTGCTGCAGAACCTACATATCTGTAGTCGGGATTTATCTTGTCAATATCCGCAAGGGCACCTACACAGCCTATATTGTGAATATAGTTGTATCTTATAACATTTCCAACGCGAACTCTTTCGTCAGAGCTGATTGCACCGATGTCATCAGATGCGGTAAGTACGTCATGAACGTCATTGTATTCAATAGTTTGATATGCACCGGACCAGTAAATAGCTCTTGTTTTTGAATTGTAGATGTGGTTGTGGGATACGTTTGAACCGCAGCCTGCAACATTTACACCCATTGTATAGGGCCAGTCGTGAAGACCGAAGTTATAAATTTCGTTGTTGTAAACAAGAGAATTGCCGCGCTCGAGTGTTTCGATATTACCGGTTTCAATGGTAATTGCGCTGCAACGGCAGTCATGGATAACAGAATCTCTGACTGTGATGTTATCGCCTATTGCATGGATTGCGTGCTCACCGGAGATCGCAGAGATTTCACAATTAATAACAGTGAAGTTATCGCCGTTTGCTGTGATGCCGTTTTTACGGGAGGATTCAAGTGTAAGATTCTCAATAGTAACATAGTTACCGCTAATATTGAAGATACCGTCGGAAACGGGGAGCGCGATAGTGGCGGTTTCAAAACCACTGACGGGATAATAATACATCATACCGTTTTTATCAATGTAGAATTCACCGGGAACATCAAGCTCTTCGGGAATGTTGTACCAGTACATAACCGTACCGCCGAGAGGCTCATATCCACCGGTATAGGGAGTTGTAAATGTAGCATCAACTTTTGAGATGGACTTAATGTCAGTATTATCTGTGCACCAAAGCTGGTTAAATCTTGCGGCAACCTTGATGTGTCCGCTGTCAGACCAGGACTGAACAGTTTCCATATACTGCTCGCCGTACTGGATCTTATACTCAACAGGATACTGCTCGTGATCAGAACTTACATCGTTATCGGTGTAGGGTGTGATGTTTCCACTTCTGTCGATCATCCATCCTTCAATAATATTTGTCCATCCTTCGGATTCGTTAGGATAGCGTGCGATAGTCTGAAGAATACCGTCAACGGAGAATCCGGGTGCGGATTTTATGTAATTTCTGGCAGCAAGCATTTTGCCTATTTCGTCAACCGTATAGCCGTATTTTGTGAGATCAAGCATCACAATCTTGTTGGCTTCGGGGAAAAGATTTGTGATTTCACCGGCTGCGGGAGCAAATTCGGATGCGGAAATTGAGATACCGCCAACGATCTTCGCATCGGTCTCACCGATAATGCGAACGGGGCAGTTTTTAGAGCCACCGTCCTGCTCCTCAAGCACGATGGGATCGTTGATTGGGTAAACACCGGATTTGACTACGATATCAATTCCGTCAAGACCGTTTTTGTTGATTTTGCGGAGTGCATCACGTGCGGCGATGATAGTAGCGTAAGGATTATTTTTTGTGCCGTTAGCGTCCTTTTTGCCGTTTGTGGCAACGTATACGGTGAGAACGTCATCTTTAAGTTCACCGATGCCGTAGTCCTCGTCATCATCCGCAAACATAGCGCGGATCAAACGAACGAGATTGAGAGCCCTAGAGAATGGGGTGCTCGGTGCAGCAGAGACCGACACAACCATGCCGAGAGTCATGCAGAGAACGAGAATGATCGCAAGAATTCTTTTCATAATTATTTCCTTTCACATTTTGTCATTCTTCGTCCATCAGCGAAACCTGTCCACCGGACGTTGCCATATTGTTATTCTGAACATAAGGAATCCCGAGATGCTCATAGCCCAGCTGTGTGACCATACGGCCGCGCATGGTACGTGCCAAAAATCCGATCTGCAGGAGGTAAGGCTCGCAAACGTCCTCGAGAGTTACCGCTTCTTCGCCGATAGTTGCGGCAAGGGCTTCAAGACCAACAGGACCGCCGTTGTAGAAGCGGATTATGGTCTCAAGTACTCGTCTGTCGGTGATGTCAAGACCAAGCTCGTCGATTTCCAGCATATCAAGAGCACCGCGGGCAATATCCAGAGTTATGCGACCGTTGCCTTTTACCTGGGCGTAGTCGCGAACTCGCTTCAACAGGCGGTTTGCAATTCTCGGTGTGCCGCGAGAGCGTGATGCAATTTCCATAGCGCCGTCTTCATCAATGGGAACGTCAAGAATCGCTGCGGAACGTTTTACGATAAGGGAAAGCTCCTCGGGGGTGTAAAGCTCAAGCCTCATCTGAACGCCGAAACGGTCGCGGAGCGGGGTAGAGAGTTGACCGGCACGGGTTGTAGCGCCGATCAAAGTGAAGTGTGCCAGGGGAAGATGAATACTTCTTGCCGCAGGGCCTTTACCGATAATAATGTCAAGGGCGTAGTCTTCCATTGCGGGATAGAGGATCTCCTCAATGGTGCGGGGCAGTCTGTGGATCTCGTCGATAAAGAGAACGTCACCTTCACCGAGATTGGAGAGAAGGGCCGCCAAGTCCCCACGCTTTTCTATTGCGGGACCGGAGGTGATTCTCAAGTTAACTCCCATCTCAGAGGCAATAATTGCAGAAAGTGTGGTCTTGCCAAGTCCGGGAGGACCGTAGAGCAGCACGTGGTCGATGCACTCACCGCGGAGCTTTGCGGCATTTATTAGTATTTGCAGATTATCCTTTGCTTTTTCCTGACCGATGTATTCGTCCAGGGAGTGGGGACGCAGAGAATTTTCATTTTCCCCATCTTCCTCTACATAGCTTGAGGACATTATCCTGCTTTCAAAATCAAATTCGTTCTGATCCATTATATCACCTTACGTTATAATCAATTTTTCATCAGCGCGGAGAGGGCCTGCTTGATAATGGTCTCGACTTCACCGCCAAGATCCACATTCTTCATAGCCGCAGCGATCTCGGAGCGTGAATAACCAAGGGCAGAAAGTGCGCTTTGAGCGTCGGTAAGCTTGTTCGAGGAGGGAAGGGTTGCTCCACTTGGTGCAATTTGCGTGTCCTCTGCATATCCTCCACCAAGGCTCGGGAAATTCTTTGCGATCTTGTCCTTCAGCTCAAGTGCCAGGCGAGCGGCAGTTTTTGCGCCAACACCGGGGGCGCGGGAAATTGACTTTACATCCCCTGCGGCAACAGCAGATGCAAGACCGTTTGGGGTGAACAGGGAGAGAATCGACATAGCGGCCTTCGGTCCAACACCGGACACGCTAATAAGGAGGCGGAACATTTCAAGCTCTTCTCTTGAGTGGAAACCAAACAGCTCCACTGCATCTTCACGAACCGCCATATGGGTGAAAATTCTCACAGGCGCACCCTCAACCATTGTTCCGTCGGGAGCGAATTTGGGAGATGGAAGATGTGAAAGGGTGTTCGCTGTTACAGTTACGTGGTATCCCACACCTGCGCACTCAATAATAAGGGTGCAGGCGGTTGCATTAAGGTCGAATATTCTTCCGTACAAGGTTTCAATCATTGCTTGATTCCTCCGTGTTGTCTTCGTTTTTTCCATCTTCGGCTTCTGCCTCGATCTCGTCGGTTGCTGCCTCGCTAACGGTAGATTCTACAGCATATTCGATCTCCGCGGTGAGGATTGGGAAATAGTCCTCGTCATGAATCTTGAGATCAGGGTGGGGAGCTGTTACTTCTGCTGTTCTGCGTTTTTTGCCGAAGATTGAATCCAGCACCCACCATGCCGCAAACAGCACGAGACCGATTATCGAGAGCACACCGCCGTAAATTACGTAGGGTGACTTGTAGGTGAACTCGATATGATGCTCACCCTCGGTGATTTCAAACGCTGTAAGAGTATCGTTTAGCACGGGAATCGCCTCTACAACCTTACCGTCAACTTTGACTTCCCAACCCTTGTCGTAAGGGATAGAAGTAAACATTACGCTGTCGCCGGCGGGTACTGTAACGTCACCCCAGATCTTGTGGTCAACATTGGAGTGGGCTACCATAACGCCGTCCGCAAGCTCCGTTACTGCATCAACGTAAGCCTGCTCGTCGAAATACCAGAAGAAGTCAACATCTTTTCTGATGTACAGAGAGGTTGTGGTAAGCCAAAGCTCGACCTTAACTTTCTCACCCTCCGCGTAAGTTCCGAGCTCAGTAATTGAGAAATCCTTTGAGTCGAAATAGTTGCCTTTTTTCACACCGTCAAGATAAAATGTAACCTTGCGGGGATAATCAGAGGGGAAATAAACGTAGAGAGGCTTTGTATCGTCGATTTCAACAGTGTAGATAAGCTTTGATGTGTTACCGGAACCGTCGGGCTTGTAACCCTTGTGTCCAACGGTGTTTACTCTTGTGCAGTTAACATCATCGACACTCTCAAGTATTGCGGGAGTCCAGATAGTAACCTTACGTCCAAGGAGAGCTGAGTAGAGCTCGTTCATATAAGTAAAGGGATCTGTGTAGGACTCCTCTACTGAATTTTCTTCTCCTTCAACCACGGGCGCGGGAAGGTCATAATACAGAACGCTCTCATTTGCGGAGAAGGCCATAGACAGAGAATAAGGATTCTCGTAAATGTCAATACCGTCCTCTGTGGTTGCATAAAGATCATACAGACTGTAAATGTAAGAGGGAATATCCCTGCTGTCAGACTCGTCAGTCATAATATATTTGATGCCGAAAAGTGCGTCGGTTGGAGCTGTTGCGCCATTGTAATAAGACCAGTGAGCGCGAGCTGCAAATCCAAACTGTCCCATAAGCTTTATAACGCGAGCGTTAAGGGTTGAGGTGGAGCTTGTCATACCATTTAAGTCAAGAGCCATAATATCGTTCTTGCTTCTGTGTGCCAGCTTATCAGCACGGAACAAGGTGTCGTCCTTGTCCTTGAAGGTGGAGGCGGCAACCTCATACTTGTCGATAACACTGCGGTAGGAATCTCGTGTTGAGATGATAACGTCCTCGTCAAGTCTGTAGAGCATCAATACACCATTGCCGAGAAGCTCCGCAACAACGATGCAGCAAAGAACCACCGAGCTGATCTTTCTCTTTACAGGCTCCCCCGCCGAGCGAATAAAGACAGGCACAGCAGCGGCTACGATAATGAGGAGCAGAATGCTTGCCCAAACGGCAGAGAAATCGGGGAGATGCTTGTATTCAAACTTGTCAAGGATCAAAAGCATACCGCACCAAAGCGCAGCGGATGTCATTACAGCGCGAGAGCCGATCTCTGACAGATTGCGGAATGCGTCAGCCGCCATAACAAGCATGATTCCGACGAACATAAACGCGAAACGTGTATTAAGCCAGTTGGGGCGCTGGAATCCGTGCCAGATAAGTTCTGCAATATTGAAGTTGAAGCCGAGGATCAGCACTATCATGATTACCGCGGTGCCGATCTTGCGACGTGTGGGAATATTCTTCGAGAAGAAATAGAGGGGAGCGATAACAAGTGCCAGAGTACCACAGTAAATAAATGGCATACCCTCCGGGCGAACTGTGTCGTAAGAGCCGAAGAAAGCCTTTGTGAGCATATCGAGGAAGTCAAATATCTGCTTCGGGGTGTAGTCGGGATTTGAGAATTCCAGCTTGCCGAATGAGAGGGAATAGTAAACCGGCAGAATAATGAACGCAGAGATCATCACCGCAACTATGGAAGCGATTCCCACGCGGAGAAGAGTCTTTGCGAAATGCCAGTCCCGATTCTTGGGGTTTCTTTCTTCGGGAGAAAGCATAAAGTATCTGATAAAGAACCAGATCAGAACGAAGAAGCAAGTCATATATCCAATATAGAAATTGGACATAATGCAGTACACCAGAGTAATGACGTACATCTTGAACTTGCCGTGGCAAATAAGCTGATCAACAGCGTAAAGGATCAGAGGAAAGGCGATAATATTGTCAGTCCACATAAGGTTATGCTGCATAACAACTGCAAAGGAGCAGAGCGCATACATTGTGGAGAACATAATGGTATGAGAGGTGCGCATACGGCGTGTTCTCTGGAGGAAGAAGCCGAATGTCAGACCGCAGAATCCCGCTTTAAGCACGAGAATGAGGTAAAGAGCCTCTGTGATCATGTGCTTGGGGAACAGAGCAACAAGCAGGGAGAACGGGCTTGAAACGTAGTAAGCGAAAATGCCCATGAACTCGCCACCCACATTTCTGTTGAAGGAGTAAATGAGGGAGTCGCCGCCTGTGATGATCTCTCTGAATTCCTCAAGGAAATAAACGTACTGTGCGTTTAAGTCAAGAACAAGAACAGAGTTTTCGCCAACCGGCCATACCTGCAGACAGCAGTAAATGAAGATCATTGAAAGAAACGGCACTGCAAATGAGCAGAGCAGGGTAAACGCAGCGTTGCTGAGCCCCAGTATGCGTTTTTCTTCAAGGGTATTTATTGTAGCAGTATTATTTTTCGTCATTGTTATCCTCCGCCCGGTGGATTTTTTTGATTGCTTTTTCAAGCTTTTCTCTGGGAAGAACCATATCGCGACCACAGCCTGTACAAACTATGCGGATGTCACTGCCGATGCGCAGTACCTCAAAGAGAGATGTTCCGCAGGGGTGTTTCTTTTTTAATTCAAGCTTGTCGCCCACAAGAATTTTCGGTATTATCATCTTGTCCTCCCGCAAATAAGTTCTTTGTTGTTATTATACCACGATTATGTCGGAATGTAAATAAGATGTAGAAAATTCAGCGAAGTTTACAATTATAAAAGTAAATTGCTACCTTGATCGTATGGGGCGGCATCTTCGACCTCCCGCACTCAAAATTTCACGATTTGAACAGGCTTGCCGATCTTTTTGCAGCTTTTTGATAACGTGTGCCGTGCCGCTAGTCAGATATTAATTCTCATTCGTGATTGCATCGAAGAATACGAAGCAAAGCACGGCGAGATAGAAGAGATCCGCAAGAAAACCAAATAATGAAAAGAGCACCCTTGGTGAAACCCAAGAGTGCTTTTTGATTTTATTTTTTGTTCTGCCTCATGACCTCGTACGCAAGCATTGACGCTGCAGAGGCCGCAGAAAGAGATCCGCCGAAATCCCGACCGTAGTCGATTCTGACAATCTGATCAGCCTTTTCGAGAAGGGATGCGGAAATACCGCGCTTCTCACCACCGACAATTAAGAATATTGGACAGGTCATATCCGCATCAAAGGATGAAACCGAATCTCTGATCCCCGCACAGGCGATTTTGTACCCGCGATCACGGAAATAATCTGCCGCAGACACACCGTCGGATATGTAAACCGGCAAAAGCTCCGATGCCCCAGCCGACGAGCGGCAAACAACTCCGGCCGCGCTCATCCAGTTGCGAGGTGAGAGCACAACTCCGTCAGCCCCGCAGGCATAAAGAGAGCGGAGCGCGTAACCAAAGTTGTAAGGGTCCTCGATCCCCTCGATCATAACGTAAAATCCGCCGGTCTTTACTTCAAAATCAGTCAATTCGGGAATAGTACGCTCGGTACACTCTGCAACGATACCCCCGTGGGTGTTGCCCGTTGTAAGGGCGTCGATCTCATCTGCCGTAGTCATTTCTATGGAAAAGCCCAGCTCACGGGATTTTACCCGAAGCCAGGCGAGCTCCTTACCACGGCTCTGGCATCTTTCCGAATCCACAAGAATACGGATAATGCGTCTGTCACTGATACCACCGTTTGCAGCGTAGATCACCGAGCGGATCGAGGTCATTCCCTCAAAAAGGGTACCGGACGTGAAGCGTGATTCTTCTTTTTTCATAGTTTAATTCGATTATTCCTTTGCAGCGTTCATCTTCAGGTATGCATTGATGAATCCGTCGATCTCACCGTCCATAACTGCCTGAATATTACCGTCTTCGTAGCCTGTTCTGGTGTCCTTCGCAAGGGTATAAGGCATGAATACGTAGGAGCGGATCTGTGAACCCCACTCGATCTTAGTCTTTACACCCTTGATGTCGTCGATCTTATCAAGCTTTTCGCGTTCCTTGATCTCCATCAGCTTGGACTTGAGCATCTTCATAGCAGTTTCTCTGTTCTGAAGCTGGCTGCGCTCTGTCTGACAACCTACTACTATACCTGTGGGAATATGTGTGATTCTGATAGCGGAGTCAGTCTTGTTAACGTGCTGTCCACCTGCACCGGAAGAACGGTGTGCGGTGATCTCAAGGTCTTCTTCCTTGATCTCGATGGTATTGTCGTCCTCGAACTCTGGCATAACCTCGATAGACGCAAAGGATGTCTGACGTCTGCCGGAAGCGTCAAAGGGAGATACTCTTACGAGACGGTGTACGCCGTTTTCACCCTTAAGATAGCCGTATGCATTCCGACCCTCGATCATAATGGTAGCAGACTTAAGTCCTGCTTCTTCGCCGTCAAGCCAGTCGAGGAGCTTAACGTTGTAGCCGTGCTTTTCACCCCAGCGTGTGTACATACGGTAGAGCATCTGCGCCCAGTCCTGAGCCTCAGTACCGCCGGCACCCGGATGGAAAGAAACGATAGCGTTGTGGGAGTCGTATTCGCCGGAGAGAAGGATCTCGATTCTCTGGCGTTCCTCTTCCTCTTCGATCTCGCGTACCGCAGTTTCAACCTCTTCGATAAGAGATTCGTCATTTTCTTCAATAGCAAGCTCTGCAAGGGTAATTGTGTCTTCAAGCTTTGCTTCAAGAGATTCGTACTGTTCAACCTTGTCCTTAAGTCTCTTGATCTCCTTAAGGATCTTGCCGGAGTTTGCCTGATCGTTCCAGAATTCAGGGGAGGAAGTGGTTTCTTCCATAGCGGCAACCTTTGTACGCAGATCGTCAATGCGAAGTGCATTTCCAAGCTCAGCTATATCTGCTCTGAAATTTTCCAGTCTGTATTTTGCTTCTTCAAGTGCGATAATCAAGTATATGTCCTCCAAAATTTATTCGATGTATTTAACTGTATCAAACCTCAACGTATTCAAGAGAAACTTCTTTGTTCATACGCTTAGGCGCGCGTTTGAGAGGGTCGTATTTGAAACGGCGACAAGCGTGTGCTGCGGAAACGACGCCCAACTTTGAGCAGAGCATTTTGTCAGGATCTGACAAAGAGGTTGCGTTTTCGCAATATTTACAGTATTTTTCGATCTCGTTCCGTTCCACGTTAATCTCTCCTGCGCATAATTTGCCAATTTTAGTTTACTCTTAATATTATATATAATATATCCTCAAAAATCAATACCCATACGGAAACTAATTTCTTCTCCGTGCATAAGTTGAGAGAAAAAATACTGCAAATAGGATGCCGAGCTTACAGATTAGCAGGGGCAAGCCTGTGGTTAAAAGGGGAGAAAAAACAGACGCGGAGGGAGAAAGAGGGATAATTTTAGAAAAAATTGCGGCGGCAGCACCAAGAAAAACTCCCTCACACAGTTTGACTGTCACGTAGCGTCCCGATGGGATCCCGTGCTTTTCAGTAAAGTTAACGCACTGCATAAAAACTGCAAGGCCGGAGAATCCTACCGCAAATCCGGTAATTGCCGCGCCGGGTATTCCGCCTGTGGTTGAGCCGAAAAAAGCACCGGTTGAAAACTCGAAAACGGTCATAAAAATTGGCGCAAGGGGAGGAAGTACGGCTGATGCCATAACGGCGATAACTCTGAAAAATACTATGTAACCGGTAATTGCCAGGCAAGATAGAGACGACTCGGAGATCCCGCGGCACAATGCTTCCATAAATGTGCATTTTTCTGGCGGGATATCGACGGACAACTCCTCTCCTTCATTTTGCACACGAGAAAGAATAAAACCTGCGACAAACGCGAAGAAGATCTGACAAAGGTACAAAAACAGCCCAAATCCGGGACTGTGCCACCACCCGCCAACAGCACCAATAAGAAAGGAGGGGCTTGTTTGCGAGGAGATCGCCCAAAGCTTTGCGGCTTGGGCTTTTGTTATGCTTCCGTTCTCGTACAGCCGCTTTGCTCCAAGAGCCCCAATGGGAAATCCGCAAACGATCCCGCAAAGGATCACCTGAGCCGACACCCGCGGAAGTCCGAACAGTTTTTCTGTAGAAATTAGAGAATAAACCGGCTGAAGAAGATCCAGCGAAATGATAACTGATGACACGACCATGTAGGGAAAAAGAGATGGGATAACAGAGCTAACCGACAAGGACAAAGCCTCCCGTGCGGCACCTGCGGCATCTTTCTCGAACACAAGGAGGAGAGAAAGAAGGAGACAAACAAGTATGGCTGATAATGAAGTGATCGCTTTTCTTTTAAGCATATTTTCCTCGATAATTTACCGCATTGACTATAACCAGCGGGCATAATATATTACAGTAGATTTATATGCGTCGGGGGTGTTTGATTTGACCGGAAATAAACGAAAAAAGCTAAAGCTGTACGAGAGGATAGCCGACTATTGCGAGGTGAGTCAGGACTATGTGGCGCCTGTGCCTGTGTTCACATTTCTCGGCAACAGAAAGATTGAAATAGACGGCTGCAGGGGGATTCTTGAGTATTCTGCTGACAGGATCACCTTGATTGCAGGGAACGAGAAGTTCACCGTTTTCGGAGAAGGGCTTACTCTGTCAGACTTCAGATTTAAGGTGCTGTGCGTAAGGGGAAACATTCGGGGAGTTGTATTTGGCGAGATACCGCGGAAGGAGGGGGACGATGTTTAATAAACTGCGCCATTATCTCACAGGCTGGAGACGTCTTACGGTAGACTCAAAAAATGCGGCTGGAGCTTTTGACTTGATGTACAAAAACGAGATCCGCTTCTCAGGCGAGCAAATGATGGCGGACGGACGGGTTACGGTGATGATTCGCGAGAGGGAGTATAAAAGATTCACTATCCTTGCCGAAGAAACAGAGATCGAATATGCCGCATCCGAGCTACTCGGTCTGCCTGTCACTCTCGGATTTATCCGCCGTCGACCAATGCTTCTTATTGGACTGATCCTTGCGGTCTTCTGGCTGATCTACTCGGAAAACCTGGTGTGGGATATAAAAATTACGGGTAACACAAAAACTCCGACAGATGAGATTATTAACCACCTGTCCGACCTGGGATTTGAGGTGGGAACTAACTTTAAAAAAGTGAATTTCAATAAGCTTCACGCTACATACGTTGCAGAGCAGCAGGATATTGCGTGGCTGTCCATATATATGAATGGAACCGTTGCAGAGGTACAGGTCAAGGAACTGTATGAAGACACACGTCCGAAACACGAGGGAGGAATATACGCAAACGTTGTGGCAACAGAGGACGGTGTGGTTGAATCGGTAAATGTGTTCGAAGGACAGGCGGCAGTAAAGGCAGGAGACTTTGTCAGAGCAGGGCAGGTACTGATCTCCGGGGTGGTGGAAAACAAGGACGGATCAGTGAGATACGAATATGCCGCAGGCGAGGTCATATGCAAAATTGCACGCAAAGCGACGGTAAAAGTGCAGTCAGAAAGGGAGGTAAAACGGTACACAGGGCAGGAAATAACAAAAAAATCAGTAAAAATCTTCAAAAAATCAATAAATCTTTTCATAAAGGGTGGAATTGAGTACCCAACTTGTGATAAAATAGATATGATGGAACAGTTATGCCCGTTTGGGCTTGTCCGTTTACCTGTGTGGATTAATACGACCGTTTATAAGGAATACGAAACGGTTGTGGAAACAGTTCCACCATCCACTGCGGCAGATGATGCACTGCGGCAGCTTAGCGCACTTATCAAAGAGAAAACTGCGGACGGAGAGCTTATCTCTAAATCCGTTACCACAGAATTCGATAACGGAGTTTACAGGATAGACTGCCTTCTTCATATGCTCTGCGATATAGGAACCACTGCAGAATTTTACGCAGAAAATATTGAATCACAAAAATAATAAGAACTCCAAAAGGAGAAATATATGCTTCAAAGAAAAATCAGTACTACCTCGTCCGAGGTGACATCCCGAATATTCGGAAGCTACGACAAAAATATCAACTACATTGAAAATCAGTTTGGTGTGCGGATATACAACATCCAGAACCAGAACGACGACGGTGATACCATCGTTGTTGAGGGAGAGGGCGATGCTGTTTCCATGGCAGCGGAAGTGATCAATTATCTCAAGCGCATCGTGTCCTTTGGCGAAGAGCCCACGGACCAGAGCGTTGATTATATAATAGGCATGGTCAAGGAGGGCAGGGCAGACGAGCTCTTGAACTTCGATGACGATTGTTTCTTCGTAACTGCTAAAGGAAAGCCGGTCAAGGCAAAGACCGTTGGTCAGAAGAAATACCTTGATTCAATCAAGAAGAACACGGTCATCCTGGGCATCGGCCCGGCCGGTACAGGTAAAACCTACCTTGCGGTAGCGGCAGCGGTTAAAGCTCTTCGCGCACACGAGGTAAGCAGAATTATTCTCACCCGTCCTGCAGTTGAGGCAGGCGAGCGCCTTGGATTCTTGCCCGGAGACCTCCAGAGCAAGATCGACCCCTACCTCCGCCCCCTGTACGATGCACTTTACGAAATGCTTGGTGCTGAGTCCTGCACACGTATGATCGAGAAAATGACCATTGAGATCGCACCCCTTGCATATATGAGAGGCCGAACTCTTGACGAGTCCTTCATCATTCTCGACGAAGCCCAGAACACCACTCCCGAGCAGATGAAAATGTTTCTCACACGTCTTGGCAACGGATCAAAGGCAGTAGTGACAGGCGACCTTACCCAGACTGACCTGCCCCGGGGCACCAGAAGCGGCCTGTCGATCGCAACGCAGATACTCAAGGGAATCGAGGGAATCGGCATCCACGAGTTCTCCGAGCGTGACGTTGTCCGCCACAGACTTGTTCAGAAGATCATTATGGCATACGATAAATACGACAGAGAAAGAAAAATAAAGGAGAACGAGCGGGCTGAAAAGGAAAGAGCCAAGTTCCGCGCTATAAGAAAAAATGAGACTTAAAATATATTGGGCAAACGAACAGAATAAAACCAGAGTTAACCTTGGCATGAAAATGCTTATCAGACGTGCAATTAAAGGCGCACTTACTTGTGAAGATTGGGATCAGCCCTCCACCGTTTCCGTGACATTTACGGACAACGAGGGCATCCGCGAAAAGAACCGTGAGTTCCGCGGCATAGACTCCCCAACAGACGTGCTGTCATTTCCTATGTACGATATGCAAAACGGGGACACTCCGGATCCCGACACCGTGGCGGAGCTTGGTGACATAGTACTCTCTCTTGAGCGTGCGTATGAGCAGTCACAGGAGTTCGGCCACAGCTACGAGCGCGAATGCGCGTTTCTTACAGTTCATTCCGTGCTTCATCTTCTCGGATACGACCATATGGAGCCCGACGAGGAAGAAGAAATGCGGGCGCGTCAGCGTATCATTATGAAGAAAATCGGACTTGAAAGATAACAGAGGTAAAATATGACAAGAACAGCATTTATAACAATAGTAGGCAGACCTAACGTAGGAAAAAGCACCTTGATGAACCATCTTCTCGGCGAAAAGGTAGCCATTGTTTCCTCCCGCCCACAGACAACACGTAACCGTATCGCGGGCATACTCACAAAGGGTGAGGACCAGTTTGTGTTCATCGACACCCCCGGAGTGCATAAGGCAAAGAACAAGCTGGGCGAATTTATGATGAAGACAGTCCGCGCATCCGTTGGATCAGCAGACGCAGTTATTCTTATTGCGGAAGCAGGATATCCCGCAGGAGAGATCGAGAAAAACCTCATCAGTCAGATCAAAAAAATGGAGCTGCCCTCTATTCTCGTGCTGAACAAGATCGACCTTGTAAACCGGGAAAAGCTTGCTGAAACTATCGCAAATTACGCATCTCTCCACGATTTTGACGCAGTTGTTCCCACTTGTGCGGAATCCGGCAAAAACGTGGAAGAAGTCCTTGAAGAGGCGTCCAAATTCCTGTACGAAAGCGACTGGATGTTCGATTCCGACAGCCTTACCGACCAGCCGGAGCGCCAGATCGCAGCCGAGATCATCCGCGAAAAGATTTTGCGCACCATGTCCGACGAGATCCCTCACGGTACTGCCGTTGTTATCGAGGATTTCACCGAAGACGACGAAATGATCCGCATCCGCGCTGAGATATACTGCGAAAAGCAGTCTCACAAGGGAATCATCGTTGGCAAAAACGGCACCATGCTGAAAAAGATCGGCACCTATGCCAGAGAAGATATGGAAGCATTCTTCGGAATCAAGGTGTACCTGAATCTTTGGGTAAAGGTCAAGGAAAAGTGGCGCGACAATCAGCTCAGCCTTAATAATTTCGGCTTCAAGCCAGAAGATCTTGAATAATATTCGGAGAACATACAGATGGAAGACATCGAAGTTGACGGCCTTGTCATCCGCGAGACCAAAACTGGGGAGGCAGATAAGGTCATAACCCTGCTTACTTCGCAGATGGGAAGGATCACCATAAACGGCAAGGGCGTGTCCAGCCTAAAGAACAAATACGCGGCATCCACCCAGCTTTTCTCCTACAGCACGTTCCTCTTGCGGAAAAAGGGAAACTTCTACTACATCCGCGACACGTATTATATCGAGAATTTTATGAACATCCGCTACGATCTGGAGAAGCTGGCACTTGCCAATTACGTATGCGACGTAGCCTGTGACCTTGCACCCGAATCTGTGGAGGATCCCGAGCTTTTGCAGCTTATTCTCAATACATTGTACGCTATCGCCAATATGGACAAGCTACCACTTGAGCAGATCAAGGGCGCATTTGAGTTTCGCGCCGCTGTGCAAGAGGGTTTTATGCCTGACCTGTCTGGTTGCGGAAAGTGCGGCTGTGAGTTGACCGAGGACTGCCAGCTTGATGTTATGAACGGGCGACTGCTGTGCAAAAAGTGCAGGGGACTTCTTGAAACAGATCCCGAATATTTGCAGGACGAGGGTGCGAAGATCATGATCCGCGTGTCACCGTCGGTATTGGCGGCGCTCAGATATATTGAAACAGCGTCTCTGAAGCGGTTTTTGTCATTCTCATTGGATAAATCGGAGTTGCCCCTTTTCGCCGTGGTGTGTGAGAGATATCTCCTCAATCACCTTGAACACGGTTTCTCCTCACTTGAATATTACAAGAAGATCAAAATGTAAAAAGACCCACCGTTTGGCAGGTCTTTGCCGGGGTCAGTCTTTGAAGTATTCGTCGTAACCCTCTGGCTTGTATTTTTCAATTCGTGCAATGTAGGACTTGAACCGTTCCTCGTTTCTAACGTCATCAAACCACGCCCAACCGGTGGGGCTTGTTAAAGCGGCGATGGCGTTTTGATATACGGTGTATATATTCGATTTGTTATAGAGACCGTCAGGACAAAACAAGGACGAAACAGATACGCTTATTAAATCAAACACTGGGTGATTGAAGCTCAATTCTTGCTCTACCGGTATCTTGAATATTGTTTCGTATAATTCAACTCCTTTGGATAGAGCTTCGTATCCTTTTTCTCTCACATCATCAAACGATTCTGGATCAACCATACCTACACCGAAATATGCAGCAGCGAGACGAATGTAGGTGAACGCTCTACGGCGGATCCAAGCATCCACTTCAACAGAAGGATCCCGCAAAGCATCAACGAGTCTCAGTATTGTTTTTTGTCCGTTGACGCTGGCAAAGGGATCGAAATACCATTCGGAGTGACGCTTTGCAAATTCAGAGTCAAAGGAATGGTTAAGACTATACCATCGATTGATTTGAAGCTGACGGTTCATATTGTCTATGTCGTTTTTGTATGCATATCTTCTTGCGAGGAGCTTTCGAACAGCGTGTTCATCTGCAACATATTTGTTCCAGTTGGACAACTTGTTCTCGTCTTCGTATTTGTATACTGTTTCGATTACGGAGGTTTGGTCGTATATGCTGCCTGGGTTATTAAGAACTTCTGTTGCCAGTTTTCTTAGTGTGAGAAGTCCATCTGCTCGTGGCATGAGATTTTCTCCAACAATCAATTCACAAGCTCTTGTTGCATAGAACGTATCTCCGAATTCCCGATACGCTTTCAAAGCAATATCGAATTTTTCTTTTGAGGATTTTGCATAACAAAAGGAGTTAAAGACTTCGTGCCACCTTTTTTCCTGAGCTTCCTTCCTTGCTTCCTCGTTGGCTCCAAGGAGCTCATCCGTGGTTATTTCAAAATACAAAGCAATCTTTGGGATAAGTTCAATATCGGGGTAGGCAACGCCGTTCTCCCAACGGCTGACGGATTGAAAAGTTACGCCCAGAGCCTGCGCAAGTTCATCCTGCGTAACATTCTTCTCACGTCGCTTATTTCGTATAATTTCAGCAATCGGTAACATTTAGTAGTTCCTCATTTCATAAAAAATGTGAATCAGCGCTGTTTCTGATTATAGAATAACACGCGCATAACAATAAATCAATAACTTATTTCGTGACACAAACTCTCGCGGTGAGTGAATTTTTCACTTAACCCGTGATTCGAAAGAGGTAAAAATGAATTCAAAAGCACTATATACACTTGAATTTGATAAAATTCTCGACGAGCTTGCCTCCCTTGCTGAGACCGAGGGTGCGGCGGAGCTTGCGTTGCGGCTCAAACCCTCGTCGGATATAGAAAAAGTCAGACTTATGCAGCAGCGCACCACTGACGCAAAGACCCTCGTAGGACTGAAGGGGCAGCCCTCATTCGGCAGAGTGAAGGATATCCGTCCCAGCCTCGAGAGAGCAGAGAAGGAGGCAATCTTATCCCTCCGCGAGCTCCTTGACTGCGCCGCCGTACTCCGTACTTCGAGAAATCTGCTCGATTACGTAAAAAGCGATAAGACACCCGATACGTCTCTCTCGGAAATATTCGAGCGTCTTACTCCAAACCGCAGCCTTGAAGAAAAGATCACCCGCTCCATTATCGCAGAGGACTTTGTGGCAGATGAAGCCAGCCCTGCGCTCGCGGAGATCAGACGAAAAAAACGCGCAACGGACTCAAAAATCAAGGATATAATCCAAAAGTACGTGTCCGGGCAGTCAAAATATCTTCAGGAAAACATCGTAACAACCCGCGGCGGCAGATTCGTTATCCCCGTTAAAGCGGAATACAGAAACGAAGTAAAAGGCCTTATACACGACACGTCCCACTCCGGCGCGACATTGTTCATCGAGCCCATGGCTGTGGTGGAAGCAAACAACGAGCTTCGTGAGCTTGATAGTAAGGAAGCCCACGAGATCGAGCGCATCCTCCGTGACCTGTCCGCAGGTGTGGCTGTGTCCGCCCGTTCAATGGAGCTTGACTATCTCAATATAACCGAGCTTGCGTTTATCTTCGCCTGCGCTGACCTGTCTTATAAAATGGACGCAACAGCCCCGAAAATTTCCGATAAAAAAGTCATCGAGCTTTACCGCGCTCGCCACCCTTTGCTTGACAAAAAGACCGTGGTGCCCATCACCGTTACTCTAGGCAAGGACTACAAAATGCTGGTCATCACCGGTCCTAATACAGGCGGTAAGACCGTAACCTTAAAGACCCTCGGTCTTTTCACCCTTATGGCTCAGGCGGGACTTCACATTCCCGCAGAGGATACCTCCGTTGTAGGCGTATTTGACGAGGTGTTCTCCGACATCGGTGACGAGCAGAGCATAGAGCAGTCTCTCTCTACCTTCTCCTCACATATGAAGGGGATCGTGACGATCATCAATAATATGACTGAAAATTCTCTCGTTCTTTTCGACGAGCTTGGATCGGGAACTGACCCTGTTGAGGGCGCAGCTCTCGCTATGTCCATTCTAGAAGAAGCGAGACTTGAGGGAATTCTCTGCGCGGCAACAACTCACTACGCGGAGCTTAAAGCATACGCTATCGAAACCGAAGGCGTTGTCAACGCGTCCTGCGAATTTGACGTGGAAACCCTGCGCCCCACATACAAGCTGATCGTTGGTACCCCCGGCAAGTCAAACGCATTTGCAATTTCAGAAAAGCTTGGCGTGCCCGAGACTATCGTTAAGCGTGCTGAGAGGTTCGTTGACACTGGCTCACGAGACTTTGAGTCGGTTATTGAAAAACTGGAGGCAACACGCTCACAGCTTGAGAGGGAAAAGGCCAATGCCGAGCGATCTCGCAGAGAATTTGAAGAATACCGCAAGAATTCCGAGGCTGAGCTGAAAAAACGTCTGGCAAACGCAGAGCGTGACGCTGACAAAATGCGTAAAAAAGCTCAGGAACTGCTTGACGGCGCACGTGCCACCAGTGATTACGTTATCACAGAGCTTGAAAAGGTTAAGAAGCAAAAGGACTCCGAGCGGTTTGGCGAATATATCGCTGATGTGAAGAAATCAGTCCGCCAGAGAGTCCGCGAATACGACGACCGAATGAATCCAATTATGGCGGCTGACCGTGACGACGATTACGTTCTGCCAAGAGCGCTCCACAAGGGAGACGTGGTGTCACACCGCAATCTTGGCACCCGCGGTAAGCTGGTTGAAGAGCCTGACAAAAACGGCAACGTCAGTGTGCTGATGGGTGCTGTGAAGATGCGTGTTAACGTGAAGGATCTGAAGCTAATCGAGGATGCAGAGGCTGCCGAAAAAGCGAACAAAGCTAAGATGCAGGCAAGCTTCAAGGCAGCGGTCACCAAGAGCTTTAAGCTTGAATGTGATGTCCGCGGCATGACCGGCGAGGAGGCTTGGGTAGTGGTTGACGGCTACATCGACAGCGCAATTATCGCAGGTGTCCACTCCGCAACCGTTATCCACGGAAAGGGAACAGGTGCTCTGCGTGCAGCCCTTTGGCAGAAATTCAAGGCGGACAAGCGAGTTAAATCCTTCCGGGCAGGTGCATACGGCGAGGGAGATTACGGTGTAACAGTCCTTGAGATGTAAGTAAACCCTACCATAAATTTCCCGTTCTCTATTGCAAAAATACGCGAGTAATGATATAATGTAATTTGAATTACTACGTAAATAGGTAATTTTTGAGTCAGAAAAATAAATACGATATATAAACGAAAAGGAGACCTGAACATGAGCAACAAAAAAATGCTTGCAGTTGACCTTGGTGCGTCCAGCGGCAGAGGAATAATCGGTAGCTGGGACGGCGGCAAGATCGCCCTTGACGAGATCCATCGCTTCTCCAATGATACCGTTATGATGCCGGGAGGATTCTTCTGGGACACCCTCAGACTTTTGTTTGAGATCAAAACTGCTATCCTCAAGGCATCCCACGCCGGCGGAATTGATACTATCGGTATTGATACATGGGGTGTAGACTACGGCTATCTCGACAAGACAGGCACACTTCTGTCTAATCCCTATCACTATAGGGACACAAGAACAGAGGGTATTCAGGACTACGTGTTCAGTAAGTTCCTTTCAAAGAGCGAGCTTTACGCAAAGACCGGTATCCAGTCTATGAATTTCAACACGATCTTCCAGATGGCTGCAGACCTTCGCGACCGTCCTTGGATCGTTGAAAACGCAGAGAGCATGCTCCATATGCCTGACCTTCTCGGATATATGCTCACAGGTCAGAAGGCAAGCGAATATACCATCGCTTCCACAGGTGCACTGCTCGATGCAAAGGCAAGAAATTTTGACTACGATATTATCAAAAAATTCGGTATTCCCGAAAGACTGTTCTGCCAGCTTGTTCAGCCCGGATACAATCTTGGCAAGCTCCTTCCTTCCATCGAAGAGGAAACAGGCTTCACCGGTGCTGATGTTATCAAGGTTGCATCTCACGATACAGCAAGTGCGGTTCTTTCCGTTCCTGCAAAGTGCAAGGACTTCCTTTACATATCAAGCGGCACATGGTCCCTTATGGGTACTGAATCTGACGAGCCCGTGCTCACATCTCTTTCCGAAAAGTACGACTTCACAAACGAAGGCGGCGTAAACGGCACGATCCGCGTTCTTCGCAACATTATGGGTCTGTGGCTCGAGCAGGAATCCAGACGCCAGTGGAAGAGAGAGGGAAAGACATATTCCTTCGACGACCTTTCCAATATGGCTCTTGCATCCAAGCCTCTCCAGTGCTTCATCAATCCTGACGATCAGCTCTTCTCAACAGCAGGCAATATGCCTAAGAGAATTTGCGAGTATTGCGAAAAGACCGGCCAGCACGTTCCTGAAAATGTAGGCGAGATCGTCCGTTGTATCTTCGATTCTCTCGCACTCCGTTATCGTTGGACTGCTGAAAAGCTTGAAGAGCTCACCGGTAAGAAGTATCCCGTTATCAACATCGTTGGCGGCGGTACAAAGGAAGAAATGCTTTCACAGTTTGCTGCAGACGCAACACACAAGACTGTTTGCGCAGGACCTGTTGAGGCAACTGCCCTTGGTAACATCGCGGCTCAGTGCATCGCATCAGGCGAGATCAAGGATATCTGGGAAGCAAGAGACGTTATCCGCGCATCTGCTGAAGTTAAGGAATACGCGCCCAATACAGCAACCGCAGCACAGTGGGACGAAGCATACGGCAAGTTCACGTCCCTGCTTGGTGAATAAGAAAATTTATCAACGGAGAATATATTATGAACATCGAAAGAAATCTTGAAATAGCCCGCGAGGCATACGCGAAAATCGGCGTTGATGTTGATGCGGCAATTAAGTATGCAGCAGAGACCCCCGTGTCTATCCAGTGCTGGCAGGGAGACGACGTATCCGGCTTTGAAGCTCCAGACGGAGAACTGACAGGCGGCATCCAGTCTACCGGTAACTATCCCGGAAAGGCTCGCAACATTAACGAGCTTCGCGCTGACTTTGAGTTTGCGAATAAGCTGATCCCCGGTAAGAAAAAGCTGTCTCTCCACGCAATTTATCTTGATTCCGAAAAGGCAGTTCCAAGAAACGAGATCTCCACCGAGCATTTTGCTTCTTGGGTACAGTGGGCACGTGAAAACGGCCTCGGCCTTGACTTTAACCCCACGTTCTTCAGCCATCCTCTCTCCGCTGACGGATTTACTCTGTCAAACGATGACGAAGGTATCCGCAAGTTCTGGGTTGAGCACGGTATCAAATCCCGTCTCATTTCCGAATACTTCGGTAAAGAGCTTGGTATGACCTCTTGCAACAACCTTTGGGTTCCCGACGGATTCAAGGATACTCCCGTTAACCGCGCAAAGAAAAGAGAAAATCTCGCAAAGTCTTACGAAGAGATCTTCGCAGTAAAGACAGACGATAAGTACAATCTCGACGCCATCGAAAGTAAAGTGTTCGGTATCGGTGCTGAAAGCTGTACCATCGGCTCTCACGAGTTTTACATGGGCTGCGCTATGAAGCACGGCAAGCTTCTCACCCTTGACACAGGTCACTATCATCCCACAGAAGTGGTTTCCGATAAGATCTCCGGCGTTCTTACATACCTGCCCGGAGTAATGCTTCACGTTTCCCGCCCTGTTCGCTGGGACAGTGACCACGTTGTTATTCTTGATGACGAGCTTAAGGCTATTACCACAGAAATCAGACGCGGCGGATTTGAGAAGAGAGTTCACATTGGTCTTGACTTTTTCGACGGCTCTATCAACCGTATAGCTTGCTGGACCATCGGTGCACGCAATATGGAAAAGGCGCTCCTTTGGGCAGCACTTGAGCCTGTTGCAATGCTCCAGAAGTTTGAGGCTGAAGGCGACTTCACCAGCCGTCTCGCTTATCTTGAAGAGATCAAGACTCTCCCATTCGGATTCGTTTGGGATGCTTACTGCGCACAGCACAACGTTCCCGTTGGTGACGCTTGGCTTGCAGACGTTAAGAAATACGAAGCGGATGTTCTTTCCGTAAGATAATATGAGCTCACATAATATAAAAAGATTACTTGCCGTCATCCTTGCGGCTTCTGTTGCGCTGTGTGCATTTGCCTCCTGCGCGAAGAATCCCGATGCAGAGGACGGCGGACAAAAGTCAGACGACAAGGTGACCTACGGTATTCCGTCGGTTGGAGTCGGCAGAGTATCAAAGACCGAAACTCCAGAAAAGCCGCCGGAAAAGACCGGAATCGTTATTTGCATTGACCCCGGTCACGGATTTGTTGACGGCGGATGCGGGGAAGGGCTCCTTGGGGAACTCCTCGAGAAGGACGTAAACCTTGCGATTGCCAAACTGCTTGACGAGGATCTCCGAAACCTTGGGTACACAACGATCATGACCCACGACGGTGTTAATATTCCTACTTGGGATACAAACGGCAATAAGATATTCAGCGCCACAGAGCGTGTGGTATATGTAAACACTCTTGACATTGACTATCTTGTGTCAATTCACGTAAACTCCAACTCCGACACCTCTGTGTCAGGACTTTGGATATGCTACGAGCAAAACGCTCGCAAGGTAAACGACTGGTCCCAGGGGGTGGCTGAAAGTATTTCCGGTGCAATGACTGTAAACGCAGTTGATGTGTCAAAGATTACTCTGAAAAATGAGTATTCTCTTGCCCTTACAAGAGAGACCTACGCGGCGGCATCACTTATTGAGATTGGCTTTGCAACAAACTCGTCGGATGCTGAAAAAATGCTTGATCCCACGTGGCAGAGTGCCCTCGCTCAGTCTATTGCTGACGGAATAGACGACTTTTTCAAAGGTGGCGATAATTAATGCTAAATAACCTTGTTTACAGCATAAACGCGATCGTGCCCATATTTTTGCTTGTTGTGCTTGGAGCATTCCTAAAAAAATGGGGCAAAATAAACGATTCATTTACGGAGATTGCGGACTGGATCGTTTTTAAGATCGCCCTTCCCGTAATGCTGTTTCTTGAGGTTGCATCCTGCAGTATTGCCGATCACTTTGATGGACGGCTGGTGCTGTTTCTTGTGATCTCGGTAACATCGGTTTTTGCAATCGGAACTCTCCTTACCGTGGTTTTCGTCAAAGATCCCTCAAAGAGAGGTGCCTTTATCCAAGGAATGTGCAGATCAAATTTTGCAGTCCTTGGTGTGCCCCTTGCCGTGAATATGTTTGGCGAAGCAGGCGGAAATACCATTGCCATTGTAATGCCCTTTATCATCCTTATGTTCAATTCATATTCCGTGATTATTCTGTCAATGTTCTCGGGAAGCGAAAAGCATAAGCTTGATAAAAAATCCGTTCTCGGCATAGTGAAGAACGTTGTAACAAACCCTCTTATTATAGGAGTTTTACTTGCTCTGCCGTTTATGCTCTTTGACATAGAGCTGTTTACGGCGGCAGACAAAACCCTCAACTACCTTTCAGCTCTTGCAACGCCTCTTGCGCTAATCAGCCTGGGAGCAAACTTCAAAACAGAAAGTCTGAAGGGCAGAGTTGGATACGCAGCTATCGCGGCAGCATTCAAGACGGTCATAGTTCCTGCGGTTTGCGTGACAATAGCAGCCCTTTGCGGACTCCGCGGACCGTCTCTCGGGGTAGTTCTGATCTGTTTCGGCTCACCTACTGCGGTAACAAGCTACATAATGGCCAAAAAAATGGACAACGACCACGACCTGGCCGCACAAATTTTGCTTCTCTCAACGCTCGTTTGCGTTGTGACGATATTTATCGGTATATTTATACTGAAAACTTTAGCACTTATCTAAATCAAAAGAATGGAGATGTAAAATCATGATTAATCTCGAAAAAGAAATCAGAGAACAGCCTGAGACCATAGCACGTGCTTTGGAAATCAACCTTGATACCATCCGTGAGGTTGTAGCAAAGGCAAAAGCTGCAGGAGTTAAGTCAATTTACTTTGCAGCACGCGGTACATCCGACCACGCTTGCGTATACGCACAGTACCTGTTCGGAATCCTTGCAGGCGTACCTTGCACACTTGGTACACCCTCTGTATTCACAAAGTACGGCGCGCACATCGACCTGTCCGGCGTTCTTGTTGTAGGCGTTTCCCAGTCCGGTAAGGCAGAGGACGTTCTTGCAGTTCTCGAATCCGCTAAGGCAGACGGAGCTATCACAGTTGCTGTTACAAACAACACAGAATCTCCCATGGCAAAGTGCGCTGATTACCATCTCTTCTGCGGATGCGGCCACGAAGCAAGCATCGCTGCAACAAAGACATTTACTGCACAGAAGATGATCCTCGGCACAATGGCTGCTGTATGGGCAGGCGACGAAGCTGTTATCGACAACTTCCGCGGTGTTGCTGCAAAGGCAGGAGAGCTTCTCGATACAAAATTCGACGATATTATGAAGTTTGCTGATAAATATCAGAACATTCCCGGTGCTGTTCTTCTCGGCAGAGGCGTATCTTACTGCATCGCACTTGAAGGCGCACTCAAGATGCTTGAAACAAACAAGCTCAAGATGAAAGGCTATCCCACATCTGACTTCCACCACGGTCCTATCGCACAGCTTAAGGAAGGCGACCTTGTATTCGTTATCAACCCCACAGGTAAGACCGAAGGCGACTCTGCTGAGATTTGCAAGAAGCTTCTCGGCGTAGGCGCTGACGTTGTTGTTGTTACTGATGACGCAAAACTTGCTCCCGAAGGAACAACTGCATTTGTTCTCCCTTCCACAGGAAGCGAACTTACATTTACATATATGGCAGCTATGTTCTTCCAGCTTGTTGCTTGCTGCATGACAATTGTTCGCGGCATCGACCCCGACAAGGCCGGCGTAATAAACAAGATCACGATCACAAAGTAATTTTTCAAAAACAAACAACGCACTTGACTTAAAAATCAGGTGCGTTGTTTTATTGCATCGCGAAAACCACGCGATAGTCGCGTGGTTCATTAGAGGCTATAGCCGGTAAGCAGAAATGAGAAGGGGGGGAGCAAAAGTATAGGATTGTGGTAGGGACTGGCGTCCTCGACAGTCCGTTCCAAGCGAAAAAATAGCATTAGTGCAATGGTGTTCCAAAATAATATATATTTTAAAAATTGTAAAGAGAAGTTAAGCAGAATATACATCATTAATGAGTATTGCGATTTTTGCACAAGCGGGGCGTCGGGGA
>SVSJ01000027.1 GCA_015064355.1 Oscillospiraceae bacterium
CAGGGCAAATGCGCCTATCCCCGAAAATAATATTTAGTTTAAGTATAAAGCCGAGGTGCTTGCACCTCGTGCATTTGCCGAAACCAATCGACGATTCGGGTGAATTCAGGGCAAATGCGCCTATCCCCGAAAATAATATTTAGTTTAAGTATAAAGCCGAGGTGCTTGCACCTCGTGCATTTGCCGAAACCAATCGACGATTCGGGTGAATTCAGGGCAAATGCGCCTATCCCTGAAGTTTAGTTAATATTAAATTCTAAATATGTAAATATCTTACCACATTCTTCACCAAAAGTCAATAGCAAAACAAAAAGGGCAAAGCCTAAGCTCTGCCCTGATTATTTGTGCTAAAATTAGCCGATGATTTCGATAACAACGCCGGAACCAACTGTTCTACCACCTTCACGGATAGCGAAACGGAGACCTGTTTCGATAGCGATAGGAGTGATGAGTTCAACAGTCATATCTACGTTGTCGCCGGGACGGCACATTTCAACGTCAGCGGGAAGACCGATTGTACCTGTAACGTCAGTTGTTCTGAAGTAGAACTGAGGTCTGTAACCAGCGAAGAAGGGCTTCTGACGGCCACCTTCTTTTTCGGTAAGAACGTAAACCTGACCTACAAACTTTGTGTGAGGCTGAATGGAGCCGGGCTTACAGAGAACCTGACCTCTTTCGATAGCCTTCTTGTCGATACCACGGAGAAGGAGACCAACGTTGTCACCAGCTTCAGCGGAGTCGAGGAGCTTACGGAACATTTCAACGCCTGTGATTGTTGTTGTCTTCTTTTCGTCAGAGAGACCAACGATTTCAACAACGTCACCCATCTTAACAACACCACGTTCTACTCTACCTGTAGCAACTGTACCACGACCTGTGATAGAGAATACGTCTTCTACAGGCATAAGGAAGGGTTCGTCAGACTTACGAGGAGGTGTAGGAATGTATTCGTCTACAGCGTCCATAAGAGCGAGGATGGAAGCGTATTCGGGATCATCTGCGTTTGTGCTTGTGGATTCGAGAGCGTCACGAGCGGAACCACGAACGATCGGAATATCGTCGCCGGGGAAGTCGTACTCGGAGAGGAGTTCACGAATTTCCATTTCAACGAGGTCGAGAAGTTCTTCGTCGTCAACGAGGTCACACTTGTTCATGTAAACAACGATTGCGGGAACGCCTACCTGACGAGCGAGAAGGATGTGTTCACGAGTCTGCTGCATAGGACCGTCGGAAGCAGCAACTACGAGGATAGCGCCGTCCATCTGAGCAGCACCTGTAATCATGTTCTTAACGTAGTCGGCGTGGCCGGGGCAGTCAACGTGAGCATAGTGTCTAGCGTTTGTTTCGTATTCAACGTGTCTGGTGTTGATTGTGATACCACGAGCTCTTTCTTCGGGAGCGTTGTCGATCTGGTCATATGCCATAAATTCAACGTTACCGTTCTTGAGACCGAGTGTCTTTGTGATAGCAGCTGTAGTGGTGGTCTTACCGTGGTCAACGTGACCGATAGTACCAATATTAACGTGGTCTTTGGTACGTTCAAATTTTGCCTTTGCCATTTGGATTAATCCTCCTAAAAATATTTTTTATTTAAGTTTTTTAATTACTTCTTTGTGATGATCTTATCTCTGATGCTCTTGGGAACTTCAGCGAAGTGATCGGGCTCCATAGAGAACTGGCCGCGGCCCTGTGTACGGGAACGGAGGTCTGTGGAGTAGCCTGTCATTTCAGACAGAGGAACATATGCGGTAATCTGGTATGCACCAAATACCTGGTCCATGGAGTTAACCTGACCGCGTCTCTGGTTGAGACCGCCGATTACGTCGCCCATGTAATCTTCGGGAGTAACAACTACTACCTTCATTACAGGCTCTGTAAGAACGGGATCAGCCTTCTGCATAGCATCCTTGAACGCCATAGAGCCGGCGATCTTAAATGCCATTTCGGAAGAGTCAACTTCGTGGTAGGAACCGTCGTAAAGGTTAACCTTTACGTCAACAACGTTGTAGCCTGCGAGTACACCGGATTCCATAGCGCTCTTGATACCGGCTTCAACTGCGGGGATGTATTCCTTGGGAATAGCACCACCAACAACGGTATTTTCGAACAGGAAGCCTGCACCGGGCTCGTTGGGTTCGATGTGGATCTTAACGTGACCGTACTGACCCTTACCACCGGACTGACGAGCGTACTTGAGGTCGGAATCTGCTCCTCTGCGGATAGTTTCCTTGTAAGATACGCGGGGGTCACCTACGTTAGCTTCTACCTTGAATTCGCGGAGAAGTCTGTCAACGATGATTTCAAGGTGAAGTTCACCCATACCGGAGATGATAGTCTGACCGGTTTCTTCGTCTGTGTAGGTACGGAATGTGGGGTCTTCTTCAGCGAGCTTGGAGAGGGCGATGCCCATCTTTTCTTCGCCGGCCTTGGTCTTAGGCTCGATAGCAACGGAAATAACAGGTTCCGGGAATTCCATAGATTCAAGAATAATAGGAGCCTTTTCGTCGCAGAAGGTGTCACCTGTTGTTGTGTTCTTTACAGATACAACAGCAGCGATGTCACCTGCATATACGCAGTCAATGTCCTTACGGTCATTAGCGTGCATCTGAAGTACACGGCCGAAACGTTCGCGAGCGCGCTTGCCGGGGTTGTAAACAGTGTTACCTGTTTCGATCTTACCGGAGTAAACGCGGAAGAAGCAGAGCTTACCAACGAAGGGGTCGGTCATGATCTTAAATGCGAGTGCGGAGAAGGGTTCGTCATCGGATGCGTGACGTACGTCTTCTTCTTCTGTATCAGGGTTAATACCCTTAATAGCAGGAATATCAAGAGGAGAAGGCATGTAGTCGATAACTGCATCGAGCAGCTTCTGAACACCCTTGTTCTTGTAGGAAGTACCGCAAACTACGGGAACGATCTTGTTGTCGATTGTTGCCTTACGGAGAGCCTTCTTAAGTTCAGGAATGGTGAGTTCTTCACCTTCACAGTACTTTTCGAAGAGTTCTTCGTCTGTTTCTGCGATAGCTTCAACCATCTTGTCGTGGTATTCCTGTGCTTTTTCAAGCATATCGGCAGGAATGGGTTCAACTCTCATATCCTTACCGAGGTCATCATAATATACATCGGCTTCCATGGACATCAGGTCGATGATACCCTTGAAGGTTTCTTCGGCACCGATAGGGAGCTGGATCGGGATAGCGTTCGCTTTGAGACGCTCTCTCATCATATCTACAACGCGGTAGAAGTTAGCACCCATAATATCCATCTTGTTAACATAAGCCATACGAGGAACGTTGTACTTGTTAGCCTGACGCCATACTGTTTCGGACTGGGGTTCTACACCACCTTTAGCACAAAGAACAGTAACGGAACCGTCAAGAACTCTGAGAGAACGTTCAACTTCAACTGTAAAGTCAACGTGGCCGGGGGTATCAATGATGTTGATTCGCGTATCATTCCAGAAGCAAGTGGTAGCAGCGGAGGTAATTGTAATACCTCTCTCCTGTTCCTGTTCCATCCAGTCCATAGTAGCGGTACCGTCGTGGGTATCACCGATCTTATGGGTCTTACCTGTGTAGAACAGAATACGCTCCGTGGTTGTTGTCTTACCGGCGTCAATGTGAGCCATGATACCGATATTTCTGGTACGCTCAAGTGAATATTCCCTTGGCATAATATTGATATCTCCTTAAATATAAACGGTTGTGCTTACGGTTACGGATCTTTTCCGCAACCTCAATATTCGTAATTGTTCATGCAGCCTTGTTTTGCTGCGGAAGATTAATATCTGAAGTGTGCGAAAGCCTTGTTTGCTTCAGCCATTCTGTGGGTTTCTTCTTTCTTCTTGAAAGCGCCGCCCATGCTGTTCTTGGCATCCATGATTTCCGCTGCAAGACGTTCAGACATTGTGTTTTCGCCTCTGCTGCGTGCATAAGCAACGAGCCAACGAAGACCAAGTGTCTGACGACGTTCGGGTCTTACTTCCATAGGAACCTGATAGTTAGAACCACCTACACGGCGAGCCTTAACTTCGAGAACGGGCATAATGTTCTCAAGTGCTTCCTGGAATGCGTCGAGAGCGCTCATGGAGAGCTTGGATTCTACGATTGCGAATGCATCGTATACAATCTTCTGTGCTACACCCTTCTTACCGTCATACATTACATTGTTAATAAGCTTTGTTACAAGCTTAGAGTTGTAAAGAGGATCCGGCAGAACGTCTCTTTTTGAAATCTGACCTCTTCTTGACACTGTACTTCCCTCCTTCATTAAAAATATGAATTCATAGGTACTCGAAAGATAAACTTCCGCTCGTGCTGTCGGTCATATAAACATTTATTACTTATATGGGGACATTACACAAACGACTTATCTGTGAGCTGTTTGCGTCTTATTTTTTGGGACGCTTTGCGCCGTACTTGGAACGGCTCTGCTTACGGTTAGCAACACCCTGAGCATCAAGTGTGCCGCGGATGATGTGGTAACGTACACCAGGCAGGTCACGTACACGACCGCCGCGGATCAGTACTACAGAGTGTTCCTGCAGATTGTGTCCAACGCCGGGAATGTAAGTGGTAACTTCCATACCGTTTGTAAGTCTTACTCTGGCGATCTTACGAAGAGCAGAGTTAGGCTTCTTCGGGCTTGTTGTGGTAACCTTGGTGCAAACACCACGCTTCTGGGGAGCGCTCTGGTCTGTGGGGCGATTCTTAAGAGTATTGAAACCCTGCTGAAGTGCCTGAGACTTGGACTTGTAAGACTTGTCCTGTCTTCCCTGCTTAACAAGCTGGTTAAAGGTTGGCATGATTGTCCTCCTTTTCTTTAGTAATAAATGTTTATATACAACCGGGGTTATAAATAATCCCGACAGTATGCAAAATTTATCTGTTTACGCTTATTTTTTGGCATAACAAAAGATACCCAAAAATTGCGTACGCAGATATTATAACATTCCCGTTTTCATTTGTCAATAGGTATTGTCAAAGACTTTCGTCTTATAGATAAATATTCTCCCACTTGCACAATTAAAAATTCAGCAAATGAGAAATTATTGGGGCATTTTTGATATTTTGAATATAAGTTGCAATTCTCCCGGTGCTTTTCCGTATATTATATAAGGATAGAAAGCAAAAAACTCCGCTCATTTTTCAGAGCGGAGATTTTTATTCAGTTAACAATTACTCTTCGTCGAAGGATTCATCAGACATTTCGTCTTCTGCATCAAAGTCGATATCTGCAAGATCTGCAAATTCTGCATCTTCGTAATCGCCAAAGGAAGCATCTTCCTCATCTTCATCACTTGTGCCGCGAATCACGCGCTTTGCCTCGTCGATCTCGAATTCATCAAGACCAAGACCGGCAAAAGGAGAATCAACGGGAACTGTGCGTTCAACGTCAATGTTGCGGTAGCAATCCATACCTGTACCGGCAGGAATCAGGCGACCGATAAGGACATTTTCCTTGAGAGCCATAAGGTGGTCAACCTTACCCTTGATAGCCGCTTCTGTAAGAACCTTTGTGGTTTCCTGGAAGGAAGCAGCGGAGAGGAAGGACTCTGTAAGGAGAGATGCCTTTGTGATACCAAGGAGAACGGGATCAGCTGTAGCTGTGCGAAGTTCAACCTCGCCGGCAGCCTTGCGTGCTTCGATCTCTTCGTTTTCAGCGTAAAGCTCGCCAACGTTGATCATAGATCCGGAGAGAAGCTTTGTATCGCCTTCGTCATCAACCTTAACCTTACGAGTCATCTGGCGGGCAATAACCTCGATGTGCTTGTCGTTAATATTGATACCCTGGCTGCGGTAAACCTTCTGAACTTCAAGAAGAATGTAGTCATAAACCGCATCGATACCGTTGATACGGAGGATATCCGCAGGGTTCTTGTCGCCCTCTGTAAGAGCAACGCCGGGATTTACGTGCTGACCGTCTTCAACCATAATGTTGGTTCCGAAGGGTACCTGGTATACGATATCTTCACTGCCGTCGTCGGGAATGATAGTAATGTTGTGAGTCTTCTTTACGAGCTCGATCTTGCAAGTACCTGCAGCTTCTGCAACCATAGCGGTCTTCTTGGGCTTTCTTGCTTCGAAGAGTTCTTCGACTCTCGGGAGACCCTGTGTAATGTTGGCAGCTGCGACACCACCTGTATGGAATGTACGCATTGTAAGCTGTGTACCGGGTTCACCGATGGACTGAGCCGCGATGATACCAACAGATTCACCAACGTTAACGGGCTTGTCGTTTGCAAGGTCGTTACCATAGCAGTGTGCGCAGACACCGTGACGGGAGCGGCACTGAAGAACAGTACGGATGTGTACCTTTTCAATACCTGCGTCAACGATTGCCTTGGCCTGAGCTTCGCTGATAACAGTGTTGTCGGGAACGATAACCTCACCTGTAGCAGGGTTAACAACATCGCCGATAACGTATCTGCCGATAAGTCTGTCCTTGAGAGGCTCAACAACTGTGTTATCCACATTGATTGCGGATACCCAGATACCGTGTGTCGCACCGCAGTCTTCCTCGCGGATGATAACATCCTGAGCAACGTCTACGAGACGTCTTGTAAGGTAACCGGAGTCAGCAGTCTTAAGCGCTGTATCGGAAAGGGACTTACGAGCACCCTTTGCAGCCATGAAGTATTCGAGAATGGAAAGACCTTCACGGAAGTTGGATTTGATCGGGATTTCAATTGTACGACCGTTGGTCGCGAACATAAGACCACGCATACCTGCAAGCTGACGCATCTGAGTCATAGAACCACGGGCACCGGAGTCAGACATCATCTTGATAGGATTGTATCTGTCAAAGTTCTTCTGGAGAGCTGCAACAACCTGGTCTGTGGTATCGTTCCACAGCTTAACAACAGCGTTGTAGCGTTCTTCTTCGGTTACTTCGCCTCGCTGGAAGCTTCTGGAAATAACGTCAACGTTCTTTTCAGCAGCAGCAATGAGGTCATACTTTTCTGCGGGAATTGTCATATCCGCAACGGAGATGGAGATAGAGCCTCTTGTGGAGTACTTGTAACCCATAGCCTTGATTTCGTCAAGAACTGCAGCCGTTGTGGAGAAGCCGTGGTAGCGGATACATCTGTCAACGATGTCGCCGAGCTTACCGGAGCTTGTTACGAAGTCAACCTCAAGCTTGAATTCGTTGCCGGGAATAGAACGGTCAACGTAACCAAGGTCCTGAGGAATAGCGCGGTTGAAGATAAATCTACCGAGAGTACCGCGAACAAGTGCGGAGCGTTCCTCGCCGTCGATCTCCTTGGTCATGCGGATCTCGATGGGAGCGTGGAGGCTGATAATATTGTTCTCGTAAGCCATCATAGCTTCGTTGAAATCGCGGAAGCGTCTGGGGTTCTCGGGATCCCCTGTGTCACCCAGTGTACCGGGCTTGTCAAGTGTGAGATAGAAGGAACCGAGGACCATATCCTGAGACGGAACAGCGATCGCGCGGCCGTCAACAGGCTTGAGGAGGTTGTTTGCGGAGAGCATCAGGAAACGTGCTTCTGCCTGAGCTTCAGCAGACAGCGGAACGTGAACAGGCATCTGGTCGCCGTCGAAGTCTGCGTTAAACGCCTTACATACCAGCGGATGAAGCTTGATAGCCTTACCCTCAACAAGCACGGGCTCGAATGCCTGAATAGACAGACGGTGGAGAGTCGGCGCACGGTTGAGAAGTACGGGGTGGTTCTTGATTACGTTTTCCAGTGCATCCCAAACATCGGGATTTACCTTTTCTACCTTCTTCTTTGCTTCCTTAATATTGGAAGCCTTGCCGGTCTCAACCAATCTCTTCATTACGAAGGGCTTGAAGAGCTCCAGTGCCATTTCCTTAGGAAGACCGCACTGGTAGATCTTGAGGTCAGGACCAACAACGATAACGGAACGTCCGGAATAGTCAACACGCTTACCGAGGAGGTTCTGACGGAAGCGACCCTGCTTACCGCGGAGCATTTCGGAAAGGGACTTGAGAGGACGGTTGGAAGGACCGGTTACGGGCTTACCACGTCTGCCGTTATCAATGAGAGCGTCTACAGATTCCTGAAGCATACGCTTTTCATTGCGGATAATAATATCCGGAGCGCGGAGCTCAAGGAGTCTCTTCAGACGGTTGTTACGGTTAAGAACTCTGCGGTACAGATCATTAAGGTCAGAGGTAGCAAATCTACCACCGTCAAGCTGTACCATAGGACGGATATCCGGAGGAATTACCGGAATAACGTCCATTACCATCCATTCGGGACGGTTCTGAGACTTGCGGAAAGCTTCAACAACTTCCAGTCTCTTGATAATGCGGATCTTCTTCTGACCGCTGGAAGCAGCAAGCTCAGCCTTAAGCTGTTCAGCAAGAGCTTCGATGTCCAGTTCAGCAAGAAGTTCCTTGATCGCCTGAGCGCCCATTCCGACTCTGAAGTCGTTTTCGTACTTTTCGCGAGCCTCTCTGTATTCTCTTTCGGAGAGGATCTGGTACTTTGCAAGGCCGCTCATACCGGGATCAATTACTATATATGCAGCGAAATATAAAACTTTTTCAAGGATTCTCGGAGAAATGTCCAGGAGAGTTCCCATTCTTGAGGGAATAGCGCGGAAGTACCAGATATGTGATACGGGCGCTGCCAGCTCAATGTGACCCATACGTTCACGGCGAACTTTCTTCTGAGTTACTTCAACTCCGCACTTTTCGCAGACCTTACCCTTGTGTCTGATGCGCTTGTACTTACCGCAGAGACATTCCCAGTCCTTTGTAGGACCAAAGATGCGCTCGCAGTAAAGACCGTCGCGCTCTGCTTTAAGTGTGCGGTAGTTGATTGTCTCAGGCTTTTTAACTTCGCCGTAGGACCAACTTCTGATCATTTCGGGAGACGCCAGACCTATTTTTATAGATTCAAATACATTGCGTTCCATCAGCAGTTATACCTTCTCTAAATATTAATATCGGTGTTACCGAATAGTATTTTGTTTCGGGGATTAGTTACCCTTAAAAATCCATATCGTCCAGGAATCCGCCACCTGCTTCAGCTGCGAACAGCTCAGCATCGTCGGGTTCTTCATCAAAGATCTCTTCAATATAGGAATCCATGATGTCGTCTGTCTGAACGGTTTCACCAACGTCGGCTTCAGTGATCTCTTCGTCACTTGCAGATACGATATTGGGTGTCTCGAGGTCATCGTCACCGATAGATTCGAGGGGAACTTCAACATCGTCGCCGTCAAGGATCTTGATGTCAAGACCGAGGGCCTGCAGTTCTTTTACGAGAACCTTGAATGCTTCGGGGATACCGGGTGTAGGAATGTTCTGACCCTTAACGATAGCTTCATAAGTCTTAACTCTACCAACGGTGTCGTCAGATTTAACAGTAAGGATCTCCTGGAGAGTGTAAGCCGCACCGTATGCTTCGAGGGCCCAAACTTCCATTTCACCGAATCTCTGACCACCAAACTGTGCCTTACCGCCGAGAGGCTGCTGTGTTACCAGAGAGTAAGGACCTGTGGAACGAGCATGGATCTTATCGTCAACCAGGTGGTGCAGCTTCAGGTAGTACATAATACCAACTGTTACCGGGTTATCAAAGGGTACACCGGTGCGTCCGTCATAAAGTACTGTCTTACCGTCAACAACCTTCAGCTTACCTGCAAGACGGAGTTCTTCAAGGTATTCCTTGTTTTCTCTTTCTTCAGGGGTAATAGTGCGAAGCTCGTGGGTTCCATCTTCAAGCTCAACAGACTCAAAGATGTTCTTACCTACTGTGTTTTCGCCGGGCATAACATCACGCTCGAGGCCTGCCATCTTCAGACATTCGGAAATGTCAGCTTCTGTTGCGCCGTCGAATACGGGAGTCATGATCTTCCAGCCAAGCTTTCTCGCTGCGATACCGAGGTGTACTTCAAGCACCTGACCGATGTTCATACGGGAAGGTACGCCCAGAGGGTTAAGTACGATATCGAGGGGAGTGCCGTCGGGAAGGAAGGGCATATCTTCCGGAGGCAGAATACGTGAAACGACACCCTTGTTACCGTGGCGGCCCGCCATCTTGTCACCTACAGAGATCTTTCTCTTCTGTGCGATGTAAACGCGAACAACCTTGTTAACTCCGGGAGGAAGCTCGTCTCCTGCTTCTCTGGAGAATACTTTAACGTCAACGATAATACCGTTTTCTCCGTGAGGAACGCGGAGAGATGTATCACGTACTTCTCTTGCCTTTTCACCGAAAATAGCGCGGAGAAGTCTTTCTTCTGCTGTAAGCTCTGTTTCTCCCTTGGGAGTAACCTTACCAACGAGGATATCGCCTGCGCGAACCTCAGTACCGATCTTAACGATACCGTCAGCGGTAAGATCCTTCAGAGCGTCCTCGCCCACGTTGGGAATTTCGCGAGTGATCTCTTCCGGTCCGAGCTTTGTATCTCTTGCTTCGTGAGAATATTCTTCAATGTGGATAGAGGTGTATACGTCGTCGCGAACAAGGCGTTCGTTAAGAAGTACAGCGTCCTCGTAGTTGTAACCTTCCCAAGTCATGAAGCCGATGAGAGCGTTCTTACCGAGAGCAACTTCACCCTGAGAGGTGGAAGGACCGTCGGCAATGATCTGACCTGCTTCAACTCTTTCGCCCTGGGAAATGATGGGTCTCTGGTTTACGCAAGTGCCCTGGTTACTTCTCTTGAACTTGATAAGGCGATAGGTATCCTTGTGACCGTCGTCGCAGTGGATAACGATCTCGTCTGCAGTTACGCTTTCAGCCCAGCCGCCGTTTTCGCAAACAACAACTACACCGGAGTCGATAGCAGCCTTGTATTCCATACCGGTACCAACGATAGGAGAGTCGGTAACCATAAGCGGAACAGCCTGCTTCTGCATGTTTGAACCCATGAGCGCACGGGAGTTGTCATCGTTTTCAAGGAAGGGGATCATCGCAGTCGCAACAGACACAACCATCTTGGGAGATACGTCCATAAGGGAAACTTTAGCGGGGTCGATCTCGATGATCTCTGCGCGATTTCTTGCTGTAACCTTCTTGTTAACGAAGCACATGTTTTCGTCCAGCGGCTCGTTAGCCTGTGCAACGATGTGATTGTCTTCAACGTCAGCGGTCATGTATTCGATCTCGCCTGTTACTCTGTGACGAACTGTGCCGTCTTCCATAGTTTCGTGAACGACCTTGCGGTAAGGAGCTTCAATGAAGCCGTACTTGGAGATCTTCGCATATGTTGCGAGATAGGAAATAAGACCGATGTTAGGACCTTCGGGAGTTTCGATAGGACACATTCTGCCGTAGTGAGTATAGTGTACGTCACGAACCTCGAAGGAAGCTCTGTCTCTGGAAAGACCGCCGGGGCCGAGAGCAGAAAGACGTCTCTTGTGAGTCAGCTCTGCAAGGGGGTTGTTCTGGTCCATGAACTGGGAAAGGGGTGAGCTTCCGAAGAATTCGCGGATCGCGGTAACAACAGGGCGGATATTGATAAGGGTCTGAGGAGACAGGGATTCGCTGTCCTGGATATTCATTCTTTCCTTAACGATCTTATCCATACGAGCCAGACCGATTCTGAGCTGGTTCTGGAGAAGTTCGCCTACGCTGCGGAGACGACGGTTGCCAAGGTGGTCGATGTCATCTGTTGTGCCGATGTCATGAGACAGAGCGAGCAGGTAGTTGATAGAGGAAAGGATATCTTCTCTTGTGATGTGCTTGGGGCAGAGTTCAGCGATTCTGCGCTTTGCTTCTGCACGGATAGTCTCTTCGTCACCGTCAGCTGCCTCCATGATCTCAACGAGTACGTCGAGACGGCACTTTTCGTTAACGCCGGAATCCTTAAGGTCATATCCCAGGATGTGAACAGGGTCAACTGCGCCATTGGAGAACACTTTAACTTCCTTGCCGTTCTCAAGTGTGAGATATACTTCGCAAACGCCTGCGTATTCGATAGCGAGTGCGTCGTCCTGGGAAAGGAACTGGCCTGCCTCAAAGAGAAGCTCACCTGTGAGGGGGCTAACTACGGGGCGGGAAAGTGTATAGCCTGCGATTCTCTGACCGAGAGCAAGCTTCTTGTCATACTTGTGACGACCTACGGGGTAGAGGTCATATCTCTTGGGATCGAAGAACAGACCGTTCATGAGAATCTCAGCGGATTCAACGATAGCGGGTTCACCGGGACGGAGCTTGGTGTAAATTTCCTTAAGAGCTTCATCGCGGATAGATGTCTTGTTTTCGATCGCGCGCGCTTCGCAGGTTTCCTTTTCGAGAGTAACAGCCAGCTTTGTTTCTGCGCCAAATACATTCTCGATGTCCTCGCGGGACTCAACGCCGAGAGCGCGGATAAGAATTGTTACGGGAATTTTGCGGTTCTTGTCGATACGAACATAGAACACGTCGTTAGCGTCGGTCTCATATTCGAGCCATGCGCCACGATAAGGGATAACGGTTGCTGTAAAGAGCTTCTTACCGGACTTGTCGATAGAACTATCGTAGTAGATACCGGGGGAACGAACCAGCTGGGAAACGATAACTCTCTCAGCGCCGTTGATAACGAATGTTCCCTTGTCTGTCATAAGCGGGAAATCGCCCATGAAGATAGAAGACTGCTTAACCTCGCCTGTCAGCTTGTTTGTAAGGCGAACCTCTACCTTGAGAGGTGCTGCGTAGTTTACGTCCCGTTCTTTACATTCTTCAACGGGATACTTTGGCTTTGAGTCAAGGGAGTAACCGACAAAATCTATGAAAAGGTTGCCGGAATAGTCGGTTATGGGAGAAATATCCTCAAGAACCTCCATGAGACCCTTCTCGAGAAACCAGTTGAATGATTCCTTCTGCACTTCGATGAGGCTTGGCATTTCAAGCGGCTCGTCGATTTTGGAGAAGCTCATTCTTATGTTTTTTCCTACCTTTTGAGGTTTGACCATCGAGCTAATCACTCCATTCTGAAAACTTTTGCCCAAATGATTTTGGTGGGTATACTTGTTTCGCGCACATTTCGCTCGTCCTCTCCGTTTTTCGCGGGGCAGGATCGGCTTGGCGGCGAATTTTGCTTGCCTTCATGCGTTTTTGCATATAATATAAGGAAAAAAAGCGCAAAAATGCATTTTGGGCGAAGCTACATCAGTATACGATTTTACCACTAAATAGAACCTTTGTCAAGAATAATTTTGAATATGTCAAGAGAAAATGCGCATTGTTTACAATTTTAACATAAAGTTTACAATAATTTTAAATGTAAACAATCTGTAAATTCCGCCTCGTTTTTGTCGATTTTTCCAAAATATTTTTCAAAAAACTATTGCCAAAAGGAAATCCTTATGATATAATATCCTTTGCATGCGCGGCTGATAATTTGCCCGCAAAGCCGAAGCAGTCCTCTGCGAAGCTCCGCACGAATGCTTTTATTTTCAGAAAGGAAGTCGACTAAAATGAACAAACTCGACATTTTTGCAAGTGAGCAGCTGAAGGCAGAAGTTCCCTCCTTCAACATTGGTGACACAATCCGCATCCACAACCGTATCAAGGAAGGTGCTCGTGAGAGAATCCAGCTTTTTGAAGGCACAGTAATCGCTCGTCACGGTTCCGGCATCTCCGAAACATTCACTGTTCGCCGTGTTGCTTACGGTGTAGGTGTAGAAAAGACCTTCCCCCTCCACTCTCCTAACGTAGTTAAGGTTGAAATTACCCGTCGTGGTAAGGTTCGCCGCGCTAAGCTCTACTACCTCAGAGGCAGAGTTGGTAAGGCATCCAAGGTTAAGGAACTTATCTAACCTAACGGAATTAAAGAAAGCTCTCAATCGAGAGCTTTTTTTATTTCTATCTATCCGACGCAAATGGCTTTATGCGTGCTTTCGCACAGAACATAAGGAGTCTTGTGCTGACTGCTTGTCCCAGCTCGATTAGCCTGCTTATTTCCTTTCAAGTTAGTAGTTCTATATTAAGAAAGAACAACCTGAAAGTATAGCCGCCTTGTCAATAGAACCAAATAAGCAATTCATACCCAACGGGCGTATTTGTATCTCCAGATAAGCCGAATAAACGGTTTGCAGTTGCTTCGCAACAAAGGGGATTCTTAAGGGGAAACAGCGAGCCTGCGAGGTCTTTCCCCTTAAGTGGCAGGTGATTCACAAGAGGTGTGGACGTGGAACACCTCTTGTGCGCCCCACGCGTAGTGGCTATAAACAAAAAGGGCAGTTTTCTGCCCCATTTCATTTAACCAGCACCTCAAGATTCGTGCCGTAGAATATGTCGTCGTGGCCGCTTATCATCTTGCAGAATTCCTCAAACATCGCCCATCTCTCGGGGAAAATGTCGAACTCATAAGCGTGCCCGTAAATGTAGAACACCTTTGGAGTGTCAGTTTTCATTTCAACGAATTCCTCGCCCATACGAAGCATCTGATCCCAGCAAACGTGGTGATACAAAGTACCGCTGTATCTGTAAACGTCCGCCCACGGCTCAAAGCCACAGGTCCAGTCTCCCGTGCGAGCATATTTAATTCCCGTGCCAGTCTTTATAAGATCCGCCACTCGCCCGTCATAGTTTACGCCGCCGCCCGGATATGCCATCCCAAGCACCTCGTACCCCACAAGCTCCGACAGCTTCAGCCTGTCCTCTTCAACCTGGCGGATCACCTCGGCATCGTCAAGCTCAGGCAAAAACGGGTGGGTGAGAGTATGCGCCGCAACCTCGTGACCTGCGTAAATGTGTCTCACATCCTCCGGCTTGTTCTTGGTGTGGTCGATCTGCACTCCGTCGCGAATGAGGGAATTAGGCTGTCCAAGCAATTCTGAATTAAGGTTAAATGTAGCCTTGAGGCCGTATTTGTTGAATATTTCAATAAGCCGCCTGTCCTGCGTTACCCCGTCATCATAACTAAAGGTCAGCGCCTTGAGTTTTCCGTTAAACATATTCCTCACCTCCGAGATATCAGTTTTATCACAGTTCTTCTCTGTCCATCAAATACATATCAATATCAATTTCAGTTCTGGTAAAATGGCAAAAGTCAATCACTGCAAGAGAGGGGTTTAGTGACGGGGCAGTTTCGCCAACATATAATTCCGGCACAACCTCAAGATAGAACGAAACGTCATTTTCGCAGCGAATTTTATTTAACAAATCAATCTTGTCGTTCAACGCAGAGATAGTCTTTTCCATTTGCGTATTGACTTCCACGCAATATTCATCACACCGCCCATAGCTCCAGGAGGCAAAATCATATACACTCCCGCTTTTTCGCAAATCTCCTACGTGCCAAGAATTTTCAGGCTGTAAGCTTAACAATTCTGTCACCTTGTCAGGATCGAAATCCCCTTTAATAAGGAAATATGTATAACAATTGTTTAATTTCTTCATTAAAACACCTTTCTATAGTAACTGGCATCTCTCGTTAGCTCCATTATATCAAAAATATTGCATAAGCGCAACAGAAAAAACCGGCAAACGAATCTGCCGGTCTTGTTTTTATGTAGATTTACGCTTCAGCAACCTCTGCGTCAGGTGCGTTCTTGCCAACGCTCTCAATACCGTTGAGGCAGCTAGCCTTGGCCTTGTAGCCTTCGCTCTGCGCGATAACTTCGCCGTTTCTTGCCTTCAGTCTGAATCTGAATTCGCCGGCCTTGTCAGTGTAAACTTCATACTTGGGGTGCTTCTTTTCTTCAATGGGTTCAACTGTCTGGTCTTCAACGTCTACGCAAGCGTTAGCCTTAACGCTCTCGATGCCCTTGAGGCAAGCTGCTTCTGTTGTGTAAACCTCGCTTGTAGCGATAACTTCGCCGTTGCCTGCCTTAAGATCAAACTTAAAGCCTGTATTGGTCTGCTTAATAACGAATTTTCCCATAATTTCCTCCGAATTGTATAAAATTTATTGGTTTAATTAATTATACCATACCGCCGCGCAAATTGCAAGAAAAATTTAATCCGCAACCACGTCGTCGGTATAGATCCCGTCAATACCCATCCGGAAATACTTCTGCTGTTCCTCTGCACCGTTTACCGTATGGATGTAAAGGGGCACATCAAGGGACAGCATACCCTCAAGGTAGCCCTCTGCATCGTCGATCAAGGTGTAGCCGAATGTTATGCCCACCAGAGGATTCTTCTTTTCAAACTCCCCGAGATGCTCCCAGTCAGTCTTACCTGCCCAGTCCAGTCGGTAGAGCGTGTAGATTATATAGTCAAATCCCATCTCCCGCGCAGGGGTATATTCCTCCTCCGAGTATATCTGAACTATGAATCTATCAAGAAGGTCCGGGCAAGTCTCGGCGATTTTCTCAAGTCCCCGTATGTTGTCATCTTTAATATCGGTAACGATGTAAATCCCCTCGTTTTCCCGCAAAAACTCCGCAATATCATCAAGGCAAATGGGGGTGAAATTGCGGAATATCTTGACCCCGAGAAACTCCTCCAGAGTCAAGGGTACGCCGTCCGTTATCTCGGGAGCGTAATACTGATACCAGTCGTGGATGCAGGCAAGCTCTCCGTCAGAGGTGAAGTTGAAGTCGATCTCAATAACCTGGCATCCCGCCTCAAGGCATTGCACAAGTCCCTCGCGGGAGTTTGAACCGTCGTAGGTACGCTCCCTGCCGTCAAGATCCACCCCTGTGAGAGTTCCCGCAGCATGAACGATGTATTTCATATTTTCCCGCACAGCATCGATCCCCTCAGGCTCCCGTACACACGAAGACAAGACAGTAAGGATCAATAAAACCGCCACGAGAAGTATGGCAATACGCTTCATAAGTCCTCCTAAAACAAAAGGCGGGTTAAACCGAAATTTCCCCGCCAATGTTTATTTCATTAATTTACGCTTCAGCTTCTTCAGCAGCAGGAGCTTCTTCAGCTTCTACTTCTTCAACTACTTCTTCAGCAGGCTCCATGAGAGCGCGGATGGAGAGGCTAACCTTGTGGTTATCATTGTCGATAGCTGTGATCTGTGCGTTAACTACCTGACCAACTTCGAGAACTTCGTCAGGCTTAGCGATCTTGTGATCTGTGATCTGGCTGATGTGGATGAGTCCGTCGCAGCCGGGTACGATTTCAGCAAATGCGCCGAAAGGCATAAGGCTAACGATCTTAACCTCAGCTGTGTCACCTTCAGCATACTTTGTTGTGAAGATGGTCCAGGGGTTCATATCATCAGTCTTGTAACCAAGGGAGATTCTGCCCTTTTCACGGTCGAATGCCTTGATGAATACGTGGATCTTGTCACCAACGGAAACAACTTCCTTGGGATGACGGATTCTTCTCCAGGACAGCTCAGATGTATGTACCATACCGTCAACGCCGCCGAGATCAACAAATGCACCGAAATCTGTGAGGCTTTTAACTTCGCCGTCAAATTCCATACCTTCGCTGATGTTGTTCCAGAATTCTTCTTCCTTTGCCTTTCTTTCTTCACGAAGTACGGCACGGATAGAAGCGTAAGCTCTCTTGCGATCAGCCTTGATCTCAATGATCTTAACCTTCTGTGTGGTGTTTACGAGCTCGTGGAGATCACCGCTCTTGGGAATACCTGTAAGGGATGCGGGGATGAATACGCGAACAGAGTAGATAGCGATGATAACGCCGCCGTTAACAACTTCAACTACCTTACCTTCAAGGATCTCTCCGCTTTCGCAAGCAGCAACGATCTTGTCCCAGTTAGCCTCGGAATCAACTCTTGTCTTGTCAAGGGTTGCAATACCGTCGATGTCGCTTACTTTAATAACCTTTGCCTTGATAACATCGCCAACCTTGTAAAGCTGATTCAGCTTTGCCTGGGGATCGTCGGTAGCTTTGTCGTGTGTGATAACACCGGTGGTCTTAGCACCGAGGTCAAGGTGGATCTCATTCTGTGAGATGGACGTAATAACGCCTTCGACGATTTCTCCTGTATTTAAAGTTTTGAAAGACGACTCGAGAAGTTCAGCAAAGTTTTCGTTTTGCTCGATCATGGTTTTATATACCTCCTGTATTAAACTGTACGGTGTTGATGCACCGGCAGTAATTGACATATTAATATTTCCGGACTCTAATCTGGGACATTCCGAGGGGTGAGAAATAAAGTAAACTTCGTCGCAATGCTCTCGCGAAATATCGCGGAGTTTGCGGGAGTTTGAGCTGTCCTGACTGCCGATAACGATCATTACGTCAGACTCGCCGGCCAGTCTTGCAGCCTCTTCCTGCCTTAATTGAGTCACATTACATATTGTATCAAAAATTAATGCGTTTGTATATACCTTTTTGATAAATTTAATACTTTTTTGCCATTCCGCTAAATTCTGTGTGGTCTGTGCTGCAAAACTTATGCAAGTTTCACAATTATATTCACTTTTATTCGCTTCGATCCACTCTTCAACTTCCCCGGAATCGGCCAAAACCACCCCTTTGCCCCGTGTGCAGCTCATAATTCCCTCAACTTCGGGATGATTTGCGCTGCCGAGAAGCAAAAACAGCTTGTCCTCGCCCGAGTTTTCCTCAGCTATCTTTCTGACCTTACGTACATAAGGGCAGGTGCAGTCAAGAAGCTTAAAGCCGGAATTTCGCTCAGCACAAGCAATAAGCAAATCAACCACCGACTTAAGCTCTCCGTGGGCGCGGATAACCACTGTTATCTCCTCTCCACGGTCTGCCGCTTCGATTATTCCGGGAACATCCCCACGGGATATTTCCTCAACGCCGAGAGATTTTATGTGGTCAACATAGTGATCGTTATGTATGATTCTGCCCAGTGTGCAGATCCGTCTTTTGCCACCAAACTTGAGAAGCTCGTTTTCAAGCTCCCCCGTGGCTCTCTTCACTCCGAAGCAGAATCCGGCGTGTTCAGCAATGCGAATACTCATTCTGCACCACCGTCCTTCGGTGTGATCGCAAAGGGATTTTCATCCCAAGTGTCTGCGCTTCCGTATTTCAACTCACACACACGGCGGAATACAATTTTTGCCGCGTTCATATACTCAATATTCCCGCCGGTTTCAAAGCCAAGCTCGTCGAAAGATATGGGCTTGCCGATAATTACGGTATTTCTTCGGAACATTCCGACCTTCATACGTTTGTTATCAATAAACACAGGCAACACGGGAGCCTTTGCACGGTAGGAGATCATACCCACGCCGGACTTGATCTCTGTGTATCTGGGGTCACGCTTTCCGTAACGGTGTCCCTGGGGGAACAGGCTCACAAAGTCCCCGCTTTCAAGGAGTGCGATGGCCTTTTTGATGCTGCCCACGTCTGCCCCTCCTCTTTCAACAGGGAAAGCGCCAAGGGCAGTTATAAGGGGCTTGAGCGGGGTTTTGAAAAGTTCCGCCTTTGCCATATACTTAACCTGTCTGCCAAGAGCTGCGGTCACAACAAGCACGTCTGAAAAAGCTGTGTGGTTAGCTGACACGATGCAGCCTCCTTCGGGAATGTTCTCCGCTCCCACCACATTTATTCTGTAAAGGGACATAACAGGCTTTCGCAGGTGCTTCATTGCCCATTCGTATAATTTCATATTTCCTATCCTCGGTATAATAAATCTTATGAGTTTTTCGCGACATATTCCTGCATGAGACCTATAATATGCTCAGCCGATGTCTCAACAGTGTGACCGTCGTTGACGAATATGATGGCATCATCAGCAGCCTTGAGAGGTGCAGCCTCACGCTCGGAGTCCTGCTTATCTCTGGCTATAATACTGGAAAGCACATCCTCAAAGGTAACGTCAATTCCCTTCTCCTGCTGCTCACGGAATCTGCGTCTTGCACGCTCTTCAACCGTTGCGGTCATAAAGACCTTGATCTCCGCGTCAGGCATAATAACCGTGCCGATGTCGCGACCGTCCATAATAACTCCGCCGGCGTCTCCAAGAGATCTCTGCATATCAAGAAGGAATGCTCTCACTTCCGGGATCTTTGACACCGCAGAAGCATAGTACGATGCTTCCTCCGTGCGGATCTTGTCTCCGATCTGCTCACCGCAAAGGGAAACGCACTGCTTGCCATCCTCGTATGTCAGCTTAATGTCAACCTGCGGCAGGGCTGCGATAATTCCTTCGACATCGTAAGCATCAATGCCGTGGCGAGCCATATAAAGGCCAACCGTGCGATAAAGGGAGCCTGTGTCAACGTAGATAAGTCCTGTTTTTGCGGCAACCGCCTTCGCAACCGTGCTTTTTCCTGCACCGCCGGGGCCGTCAAGTGCTACGCGAAGTTTCTCGAGTTTCATTTTTTATCTCCAAATATTTATTATTCCGATTAGTTTTCACCTGTTTCGCCGTAAATATTCAGCATTCTCTGTAAGCCGCGCCCTCTCCTGCCACTCTTGCAGTTGAAAAGGCGAGCTGCAGATTATATCCGCCGGTGTAAGCGTCAATGTCAATTATCTCCCCTGCCACGAATATACCGGGGTGATTTCGGAGCTCCATGGTTTTGGGATTGATCTCAGCGACGTCCACGCCGCCAGAGGTAATTATGGCCTCATCTAATGGGCGAAACTCCTTTGGCGTTATCTTGAATGCCGTGAGAGCTTCAACAAGTCCTGCGCGTTCCTCGCGGGTCACAGAGCCGGTCTTTTTTCTGGGGTCGATTCCCGACTGATCCACCACGTAAGAGATCAGCTTTTGCGGAAGCAGATCAGACAAGGAATTAATAAAATCCCTTGCAGAATATTTTGCAAAATCGGATATAACACGGCGGTCAAGCTCGTCTCTGTCAAGTGCCGGCTTCAGATTCAGCTCAAGTGTATATGAGTCCACAGGATGCTTCTGCATATTAGCTGAAGCCGAGAGCACAAGCGGTCCGGATATACCGAAGTGCGTAAAGAGCATCTCTCCCATTTCGGAGTAGGCGATCTCATTTCCGTGGCGGGCTGTGAGGCGCACGTTTTTGAGTGTAAGGCCGGTAAGCTCCGAAAGATCCTCCCTCGTTACGATGGGCACGAGAGACGGCTTGAAGTCCGTTATCTCAACACCAAGTCGGGAAAGCATCTTGAATCCGTCACCGGTAGAGCCCGTTGCAGGATAAGACAGGCCGCCTGTAGCAACGATGACCGAATCGCACAGGGTGTCGTGGTCGCCGTTTTTTACAATATATCCACCGTCGTCTGTGGGAACAATTGCAGTTGCACGGGCACCGTAAAACACACGTACTCCAAGCTCGCGCATACGGCGCACCAGAGCCTCCTGAACGTCTCCAGCCTTGTCAGACACAGGGAACACCCTTCTGCCCCTCTCGGTCTTCAGTGGCACTCCAAGGCCCTCAAAAAACTCCATAGTATCGGCAGGGGTAAATCTGTTCAGCGGGCCGTAGAGGAATTTGGGATTGCGATTCACAGCATCCATTAGCTCTCTGGGCGTGCAGTTATTTGTAACGTTGCATCGGCCTTTTCCGGTTATGCGAAGCTTTTTGCCCGCGAATTTGTTTCGTTCAAGAACAGTCACCCGCGCACCAAGCTCTGCTGCAGTAATAGCCGCCATCATTCCGGCAGCCCCTGCGCCAATAACCACAATTCTCGGTATCTTATATTCAGTCATATTATTTCCGTTATTTGTTATTTATTGTGTATACGTTGTATTCCTTCCACACCTGCTCAAGCTTTGAGAGAGTCTCTGCCACCTCTGCCTGCTTGCGCTTACCGATATAAGCTATCATTGCGTTAATGATACTCATAGGCGCTACAAGTGAATCCGCAAAAGACGCCATCTCGCTTTTTGCAATAAGGGCAACATCTGCGTGAGGCACTATAGGAGAGGACATACTGTCTGTAAGAGCAATAACCGAAGCACCGGTTTTGGAAACGTACTCCGTTGCGTTAACGATACTGGTAGTGTACCTGGGAAAGCTTATGGAAACAAACACATCCCCCGGCTGAACGTTCATAAGGTTTTCGAAAACTTCACTTCCGCTTGAGGGCTTCAGAAGGCGCACGTTGTCAAACATAAGTCCGAAGTAGTGGCGCATATAATCTGCCAGCACGGCTGATGAGCGCATACCGAGAATATAGATGTTCTTCGCCCCAAGGAGCATATCAACCGCCTTGACAAAAGCTTCTCTGTCGATGGTATCGAGGGTGGATTTGATTCTCTCTGCATCTGCTGTGAGAATAAGGTCAAGGACCTCGTCCTCGTCCATTCGGTGATTGGCGGCATTAAGTCTCTGAACCGACGTAAGCCGCACGCGGACAGTCTCGCGGATCTGCTGCTGGAGTCCCGGGTATCCGTCAAAGCCCATCTCAATAGCAAAGCGTACAACGGTGGATTCGGATACCCCCACCTCTGCACCAAGGGCAGAAGCGGTCATATACGCCGCTTTGTCGTAGTTACCAATAATATATTTAGCAATAAGCCTGTGTCCCTTTGAAAGGTCGCCCATAGAGGCTTCTATTTTTTCTATCAGGTCTTTATGATTTCTCACAGAATATGCCCTTCCGTATTTAATCAAAATGTAGTCATTATAATTATAACACCATAAACGCAAAAAATCAATCTAAAAATGTTAATTAGTACAGAGCTGCGCGCCGGGCGACATATCTTACACTCATAGGAACTGGTGTCCTCGACAGTCCGAGAGCTTGGGTTTTGCACTATGCGTGAGGCACACAAGGATGCTCGTGCCGCACCATTGTGAATCCCCGCACTTAAAGGGGGAAAGACGCAGGCTCAATTTTCCCTTTTAAGGATTCCCCCTTTACTTTCTACAAGGGCGGAAACTCACTCGTTTGCTGTCCGAGGATGCTCCAATCTCGTAAAGATTAAACTGCTTATTTAGGTTAGAATTAGCACAGGTTGCTAAACCGTACAATAGGTTTCCACCAGTATCTTTTATCTATTACCCTTCTGTTTCTTCACCTGCACCGCACAGGACAGGGCTATAGGAGCAACGATCATTCCGCCGATACCGCCTACCTTAAGACCGATAAACACGCACGCCAAAGCCACAAAGGGGTGCACCCCCGTCATTCGCCCGATAACCCGAGGCTCCAAAAATTGCCGCACCACGTACACCACGCCAAGCAGGATCAAAAGCCCCGCGCCCCTGACAATGCTTCCCGATAAAAATGACCATATAGCCCAGGGGATTATCACCGAGCCGCAGCCAAACACAGGAAGCGCGTCAATAAACGCAATGATCAGCGCTGCCGCCATGGGATTCTCCACACCGATCACTGAAAATCCAACGGACAGTTCAAGAAATGTCACCGTCATAAGCGTCGCGTAAGCCCTCAGATATTGAAACACCGCCCCGCTTACGTCCGCAAAGGCTGAGCGTATTTTGTCCGCGTATTTCTCGGGCAAAAGCAGATTTATGCTCCGCGCCGCCCCGTCCATATCCGCAGTAAGGTAGACAAATCCCACCGCCGCCACAAACACTGACATAACAACACCCGGGAATCTTTGCACCACGTCCCCCAGGAATGAAGCCACAAGAGTCCCGACGTACTCTGTGATCTTTGTAAGGGTCCCGCGGAACACATCCACCCAGTCAGCCCACGCCGCCCCACCGTCTTTTTTAAGAAACGGTATCTTCTCCGCCAGCCCATTTACCATCTCCCCCGCATCATCAGCATACTCAGGCAGCCGTTCCACAAGGGCTCCCAGCTGATCAGTCAAGCGCCCCGATATCGAAATAAGCAAATACACCACCGCTCCACACAAAACTATGGCATAAACAGCGCCACCGACCTTTACGTCAACGTGGCATGCCCGACTTATGACCAAAGCCGACGGCCTTGCAATTCTGGCAAGCAGATACGCCACCAAAAGGGGAACAACTATCCCGCCGATCTTCCCCCCAAGAAGTCCGGCAGCAATCACCCCCGCCGCTACATAAAAAACTATCCAGAGAGGATTTTTGTTCGTTGAGTCCATTTTTTCGCCTCCCGCACCGTATATAACTATATTATTACCATGACAGGCGAAATCTTCACATAATGTATTTGACTTTAATGAGTTTTTTTGATAGAATATATCTGTTAATTAAAGAAAGGCGGAAATTATTATGATTCAAATTGAAATGGAAAACGGCGGCATCATTAAGCTGGAGCTTTATCCCGACCAGGCACCCCTCACCTGCGCAAACTTCGAAAAGCTGGCGAAGGAAGGCTTCTACAACGGGCTGATCTTCCACAGAGTTATAAAGAACTTTATGATCCAGGGCGGCGACCCCACTGGAACAGGCACCGGTGGATCAAAAGAAACGATCAAGGGCGAGTTTGCCGCAAACGGTGTGAACAACACCATCTCTCACACCCGCGGCACAATCTCCATGGCGAGAAGCTCTAACCCCAACAGCGCATCCTCTCAGTTCTTCATTTGCCACAAGGACGCACCTCACCTCAACGGTCAGTACGCTGCATTCGGCAGAGTAATCGAAGGCATTGAGGTCGTTGACGAGATCGCAAGTGTTCCCACCGGCACATTTATGTGGGTTCAGGATAAACCCAAAGAGGACGTTGTGATCAAAAGCATTACCGTAATCGAATAAGACAAGAACGTAGTATGCTTAAAATCAGCAAAAAAACCGATATGTAATCACTTACATACCGGTTTTTTCTTTACTCCGCTTTTAATTTAGAGAAAACCACAATTGTGGGCATACAAGAAGCCTCCCTTGTTAAAGGGGGGTGGCAAAATCGAAGATTTTGACGGGGGGATTTTTAAAATTGATTTCACGCAAAACAATCCCTCAGTCACTGAGCATGACTTCGCCAAACTCAGTGACAGCTCCCTTTACACAAGGGCGCCTTGGGCTATATCCGCAATTTGGCTATTCTATTAATGCCAAGACTGTCATTTAGAAACAATACATATAAAACATAAATAAATCACCTGACCGGCAGCGAGGAGCCAAATCAGGTGAAAATAGTATTCGGTTAAATTATCAGTCCAGGTATCCCTGTCTGTAAAGAAGCTCTGCGATAAGAACAGCACCGCCTGCCGCTCCGCGGAGTGTGTTGTGGGAAAGACCCACGAACTTGTAGTCGAAAATAGTATCGGGACGGAGTCTGCCCACGGAAACGCCCATACCCTTGTAAAGGTCGCGATCCAGCTTCGCCTGAGGTCTGTTGTCCTCTTCGTGGTAGGTAATGAACTGTTCGGGCGCAGAAGGAAGCTCAAGCATCTGAGGAAGTCCCTTGAAGGATGCCCACTCTTCCAGGATCGTTTCACGGGGAGGTGTGTTCTCAAAGGATACAAATACAGCCGCTGTGTGACCGTCAGTTACAGGAACTCTGATACACTGTGTTGTGATAACAGGCTCTTTGGCAGGAACGATAGTGCCGCCACGAACCTCACCCCAAATGCGCAGGGGTTCCTTTTCGCTCTTTTCTTCTTCACCGCCGATGTAGGGGATAACGTTGTCCACCATTTCAGGCCATGTTTCAAAATTCTTACCGGCACCGGAGATTGCCTGGTAAGTTGTTACGAGGATCTGCTTGATACCGTACTTGCGGAGAGGTGTGAGAGCGGGAACGTAGCTCTGGATAGAACAGTTTGGCTTAACCGCAATAAAGCCTCTCTTTGTGCCAAGACGCTTGCGCTGGCTTTCGATAACCTCAAGATGATCTGCGTTGATTTCCGGAATAACCATGGGAACGTCACTTGTCCAGCGGTTAGCGGAGTTGTTGGAGATAACGGGGATCTCAGCCTTTGCGTATGCTTCCTCAAGAGCCTTGATCTCGTCTTTGGGCATATCAACCGCACAGAAAATGAAGTCGCACTTTGCGCCAACCTCATCAATGTTCGCAGCATCCATGATCACCATATCACGTACAGCTTCGGGAATTGGAGTGCTCATCTTCCATCTACCCTCTACCACTTCAGCGTACTTGCGACCTGCAGAACGACTGCTTGCTGCAACACCTGTTACAGTGAAGTAAGGGTGACCGTCAAGAAGTGTAAGGAATCTCTGACCTACCATACCGGTAGCGCCAACTACGACGCAATTTAATTTATCCCTCATTTTATGCCTCCTATTTATTAATCTGAATTTTTTCATATATTATTGGTCATGTTGTGCCTGAGTTATTCGCCGATAGATTCACTCTGACACATTAACATTATATCACCGTCCGAGAAAAGTGTCAAACGAATATATGACAAATTGTTAGTATTTGCCTGCCGTTATTTCTGTGCGTATCGCACAATGAGTGAATATTATTTCACTTGTATGCATATTCATTCGACAATTTTGCCTATATTTCACTGACTTCGCCCAAAGTTTTAAGGTGAATTTTACCCATTATCGTTTTGTGTTAAATTAAAAATAGTGCAAATTACCCCATTTTGCGCAAAAAATATTCTATTTTGGGGTGAAAATTCACAAAATATATATTTTCTTTTTTGGGGAGTTGTGGTATAATAATATTGCCGGAGAGGAAAACGTACACCGCGATCCGGCTTCGGCAAATTCAGAAAAGGTGGTACAACTATGAACATCAACATTATCGGCAGACAAGTACACGTAACAGACGACCTTAAGGAACTGGTAACGAAGAAACTGTCCAAGTTCGACAGATACTTCCCCAAGGGTGCTGACGCAACAGTGACCTTCAGACGTGTCCGCGACAATGAGTGCATGGAGATTACCATCTCAGTTGTAGGAACTCTCTTCCGGGCAGAGGAAAGCTCGGCAGATTTCAGAACGTCCCTGGCGCGCTGCATCGACGTTATCGAAGGACAGATCCGCAAGAACAAGACCAGACTTGAAAAACGCATGAAGTCCTCCTTTGCTGCAGCTGAAGCGGCAATGGTGGCGCAAGGAGACGCTATGGTTGAAGAAGAAGGCGAGTTCGACATCAGAACCAAGTCCTTCGCTCTGAAGCCCATGACACCTGAGGAGGCAATACTCCAGATGAATCTTCTCGGACACGCGTTCTACGTATTTGCAGACGCAGACACCGGGGACACCTGCATTGTTTACAAGAGAAACGCAGGAGCATACGGACTTATAATTCCCGAGAAAAAAGAGGGATAAAATCATAGCCGACAGGCAATAATAAATAACGACTTCCAAGTTTATATATAAACCGATCCAGGGGAGCGCAAAAAAGGACGGGCACGCCGAAATGTGTCCGCCCTTTTTATTTTGTTTTATTTGTAAAGCTCGGGATTCACCCTTGAGATCAGAGTGGGTGACGCTCCTGCGAAAATCTCACGGGCGTTTCTGACGAAATCCTCAGGCATAAGATCCCTCTCGCGAATGATGGTCCACGGAGCTTTGAAAGCCACCTCGTACATCCACACTCCCCCGTAGCCAACGTCGGATAAGGCGTCAAGAACTCCCCTCCAGTCAACCTTGCCCTCGCCTGGAAGCCAGTGACGCTCACGGATATAGTCAAAATCCGATACGTGCAGGGTGATTATCTTGTCCCCCACCTTGCGAATGTAGTCAGCGTTGTCCTCAAGCATTATGTGGTTGGTGTCAAAGCAAACCCGGAGGGAATCGTCAACACCGGTCAGCTCCGCCATCTCCTCGGAAATTCGTCCGAGACAGGTGCGGGGCAGGGCTTCCACAGCAACGGTTACACCACATTCCCGGGCAGTTTGTGCGAGGCGCGCCAGACTCTCTTTCGCACAGTCCATTCTCATCCTGCGGTGGTCGTCATCTATGTTTTCGAGACTGGCGTGTATAACGAATTTGTCAATGCCAATGTCGGCACCTTTTTTCATAAATTCACCGTGGCGCTGTACCGTCTCGTTGCAAAAGTCGGGTTCGGAGGGGTCGAATGGAGTCCCCGCTCCGTAACCAAACGGCAGGTGCATGGACCACAGATTTACGCCGTATTCCCCAGCCCACTTGCCGATTTTTCTGAAATCTATCTCATACCACCGGGGTGCGTCCATGGCGAGCTCCATTTGCCCGATTCCGCCACTGGCATAGGCGCGAAACAGCTCTTCGTTTATTTCTTTTTCGGTTGTCGATAATCCGATTCTGTACATTAACCTGCCCTCCAGTCTTTTCCGGAATTATATCACCAAGTCCGTTTTTTTGTCAACGTAAACGTGAGGAGCTAAGATAAGCTTGCAATATTTCTTCCACGTCATTTTTATTTATCTTATATTCTTCGCATATCTCATTACAGAGCCATGCGTAATAATCAGTAATTGCCTCAATAAAAGACGTTAGTATTTCTTCAATACTGCAGTGTTCTGTTCGCACAGGAAGCCGTATATAAGGAATATCCTCCGCATTGTCAAACATCGGATAAGACGAAAAATCTGTCCAATAGAACAAATATCCGACTCGTTTACCGCTCCTGCTGATCAAATAGTGTTTATATTCAAAATCAACGCACAAAGTGATCGGTATACGATAGTTGCGCTCCATCCAAGTTACAAAAGAACGAAGCTCTTGTTTCACTTCTTCGGAGATTCCTTTGTCAAACCCGATAACGAATTCAGGCAAGATGTTTTCAGAAACTTTCAGTTCTAATTCCTGCGCCCTTTTCCAAACACAGTTTTCAGTCATATAAATCACCTCTCGATCCATCGTTGTTTATCATTCCGCTTTGTCGCAATCTACTGTACACCTTTGTGTATTAAGACATCAGCTTAGTTCCATTATAGCACAAATCGGCAGAGGAAACAATCATCCGCCGATATTTGTTAGCATACATGCGATAATGAATACAAACCTCACCATAATATTCCCCCCCCCGAAAAACCATTGAAAAGGACAATACTTGAAAAAACAAGGGGGGGAGAATACTTTTTCAAAAAGTTTCTCCCCGCATAATTCACTTATTCAATTTATCAATACATGCCGCCCATGCCGCCGCCCATACCTGCACCTGCTGCCGGTTCGGGTTCGGGCTGGTTAACTACCAGTGCCTCTGTTGTGAGAACGGTAGAAGAAACGGATGCAGCATTCTGGAGCGCGGAACGTGTAACCTTTGTGGGGTCAACGATACCTGCTTCGATCATGTCAACGTATTCTTCTGTGTATGCGTTGAAGCCGTAGCCCTTCTTACCGGAGGAACGGATCTTGTCAACGATAACGGAGCCTTCGAAGCCTGCGTTTTCAGCGATCTGACGGATAGGAGCCTCCAGAGCCTTGAGAACGATCTGTACGCCTGTCTTTTCGTCGCCTTCAACTGTGGGCAGAAGAGCTGCTACGTCTTCGATTACGTTAATATAAGCTGTACCGCCGCCGGGAACGATACCCTCTTCAACTGCAGCGCGTGTTGCGTTGAGAGCGTCCTCAATGCGGAGCTTCTTTTCCTTCATTTCGGTTTCAGTAGCTGCACCAACCTTGATAACTGCTACGCCGCCTGCAAGCTTTGCAAGTCTTTCCTGGAGCTTTTCGCGGTCGAAATCGGATGTGGTTGTTTCGATTGCGGACTTGATCTGGGAGATTCTGCCCTTGATCTCGTCTGTGTCGCCTGTGCCGCCAACGATGATGGTGTTGTCCTTGTTAACCTTAACCTGGCGAGCCTGACCAAGCTGGTCGATTGTGGTTTCCTTGAGATCAAGACCGAGCTCGTCGCAGATAACCTCACCACCTGTAAGGATAGCGATGTCACGAAGCATATCCTTGCGTCTATCGCCAAAGCCGGGAGCCTTAACTGCTACGCAAGTGAATGTGCCGCGGAGCTTGTTGAGAACGAGAGTTGTGAGAGCTTCGCCTTCAACGTCTTCAGCGATGATAAGAAGCTTCTTGCCGGACTGGAGAATCTGCTCGAGAAGGGGAAGAATGTCCTGAACGTTGGAAATCTTCTTGTCAGTAATGAGAATGAGACAGTCATCAAGAACTGCTTCCATCTTGTCGGTGTCTGTTGCCATGTAGGGAGACAGATAGCCGCGGTCGAACTGCATACCTTCAACAACTTCGCTGTATGTTTCAGCAGACTTGGATTCTTCAACAGTGATAACGCCGTCGGAGGTTACCTTTTCCATTGCGTCTGCGATGAGTGTGCCGATTACTTCGTCGCCTGCGGAAATTGTACCAACGCGAGCGATGTCTTCCTTACCGTTTACAGTCTTGGAAGCTGCTACAAGAGATGCAACTGCCTTGTCAACTGCCTTCTGGATACCCTTGCGGATCACCATGGGATTAGCACCTGCAGTAACGTTCTTCATGCCTTCGTGAATGAATGCCTGCGCAAGAAGTGTAGCAGTGGTTGTACCATCACCTGCTGCATCGTTTGTCTTTGTTGCAACTTCGCGAACAAGCTGTGCGCCCATGTTTTCAGCAGCGTTCTCAAGCTCGATTTCCTTCGCGATTGTTACACCGTCGTTTGTAATAAGGGGCGCGCCGTACTTCTTGTCAAGCACTACGTTTCTACCCTTGGGTCCAAGTGTGATCTTAACTGTATTTGCAAGCTTGTCAACGCCGGCAATCAGCGCATTTCTTGCATCAATTCCATAAAGAATATCTTTTGCCATAGTATTATTTCTCCTTTAGTATGTTTGTTGTGGGGAACGGTCGCTTTTTGAAAAAAGCTCCGCAAAAACTTTTATAATGGGTGGATCTATTGGGTACCTGCTTCTACATATTGTATAGTGCTATGTTACACCAATTTAGTTCCGTCCGAGCCCTCAGAAAACCTGTAGCGAGCTCGTAGGGACCGCCGAGACCCTACTCGCACTCTACGGGGAGTCTGTGCAAATCCAAGACAACTAGATCTGGAGTACCATTTTTCTTTCCACTCATATAGTTTTTTGAAAGAGCGCGAGAAAATCTTTTTTTCAAAAAAGTTTTCTCGCAAAGTGCCCTCAATAATTACTCAACGATAGCGAGGATGTCGTTCTGTTTAACGATGTTGTATTCAACGCCGTCGCACTTAACTTCAGTACCTGCGTACTTGCTTGTGATAACCTTATCACCGACCTTAACGGTCATAACTACTTCCTTACCGTCAACGATTCCGCCGGGGCCAACAGCGATAACCTCAGCGATTTGGGGCTTTTCTTTAGCGGCACCGGGAAGAACGATACCGGTTTTTGTTGTTTCTTCAGCTTCAACGAGTTTAACTACAACTCTGTCTGCGAGAGGCTTAAGTGTCATTTTAATTTCTCCTTTATATAAAAATTGGTGTTGTGAACTTTGTTGTTGTTAGCACTCAAAACAATCGACTGCTAACCTTACGGGGATATTATAACCCTAACCACCTTAAAAATCAAGGGTTTTTCCACTAGTTTACATTTTATTAACAACTTTTCCAAAGTATTCCCCACTCTCGAACAAAGTGACTGCTAATTATGGGAAAGGAAACACATCAAAGACATATACAGTCAGAATTTTATATCACAAACCGTCGGCACACCCTTGCCCTTCCCTTATGAAAGTTCTTTTCACAACTTTCTTTCAAGAAAGCGGGTTTCCTTCCTCCCAAAAACCAAACAAAAAAGCCACACACGGTAAGTGCATGGCTTAATTATTAATTTGTCAGATGACAAGCTTATTCAGCTTTAGCGTCAGTGGAAACGAGCTTAATGAGAGCCATTTCAGCTGCGTCACCGCGGCGCGGGCCAAGCTTGAAGATCTGTGTGTAACCACCGTTGCGAGAAGCATAAGCGGGAGCTACTTCGTTAAAGAGCTTAGTTACAACATCTTCCTTGGTGATGTATGCAAGAGCCTGACGGCGGCTTGCAAGGGTATTCTTTTTGCCAAGGGTTATCATCTTTTCGGCAATAGCGCGAACTTCCTTTGCTCTGGTAAGTGTTGTCTCAATAGAACCGTTTTCGATGAGATATGTTACCATACCACGGAGCATAGCATTTCTGTGCGCTGTAGGTCTGCCGAGCTTTCTGGTACCGGGCATTTCCATGTCCTCCTTTTGCAAAAGTGTCGGTTACTGTTAGTAACCTATATCAGTATTTAGTAATTGTTTAAGTTATTGAATGAGACACGGCTCACTCATCATCTTTTCTAAGATCAAGATTGAGAGAATGGAGCTTCTGGATAACTTCTTCGAGAGATTTCTTACCGAGGTTACGAACTTTCATCATATCCTCTTCAGTACGGTTGATAAGATCTTCAACCGTGTCGATGCCAGCACGCTTCAGGCAGTTGAAGCTACGTACGGACATGTCAAGCTCCTCAATGGTCATCTCAAGGACTTTTTCCTTAATTGTTTCTTCACGTTCAACCATGATTTCTGCATTCTTTGCCTCGTCGGAGAGATCGACGAACAAATTGAGATGCTCGTTGAGTATCTTGGCTCCAAGGGAAATCGCTTCTTTAGCCAAAATTACGCCGTTTGTGAGAACTTCAAGTGTGAGCTTGTCGTAATCGGTATTGCTACCAACGCGGGTATTTTCGACTGTGTAGTTAACGTTGTAAACAGGAGTGTAGATAGAGTCGGTAAAGATTGTACCAACAGGGGCACTAACACCCTGGTTATTCTGAGCATAGATCTGCTTGTTCTTATCCTGAGATACATATCCTCTGCCGTGATCGAATGTGAGCTCCATGTAGAAGCGAACATTGTTTTCAACAGTTACGAGGTGGAAATCGGGATTAAGAATTTCAATATCAGCGTCCTGCTTGATATCGCCGGCTGTAATATCGCAAGCACCTGTTGTGTCGATAACGACAGTCTTGGGGCCATCGGTATGCAGCTTAGCAATGATTCCCTTTACGTTGAGAACGATCTCGGGAACGTCTTCTTTCACACCGGGGATGGTGGAAATTTCATGCAGTACACCGTCAATCTTGATGTTTGTAACAGCTACACCGGGCAGGGAGCTGAGAAGCACTCTGCGAAGTGAGTTGCCGAGGGTAATACCGTAACCTCTTTCAAGGGGTTCGATTATAAACTTTCCGTTTCTTCCGTCATCGCTTAAATTAATAGTCGCAATATTCGGCTTTTCAATTTCTATCATTAAATAACAACCCTCCGTCTAAATATTTTTGCCAAACCCATATTGTCGTGATTCACGAAAATTTTTTTTGATTTTTGCAAAACTTGTGTGTGAGACCGTGCAAATCTGCGCATAACTCTGCCAAGATAACCTGCTGCAGTCTCCCACAGAAGGTTATTACTTGGAATAGAGTTCGACGATAAGCTGTTCTTCGAAGGGGAAGTCGATATCTTCTCTCTTGGGGAGAGCGATCACCTTAGCACTAAGATCGCTTGTGCTAACTTCGAGCCACTTCGGAACTACTGCTGTTTCCATCTGTTCAGCGAGTGCCTTAAACTTATCGGATGCTCTGCTCTTATCCTTAAGTGCGATTACATCGCCTTCCTTACAAATGATGGAGGGGATGTCAACCTTCTTACCGTTAAGGGTGAAATGAGCGTGACGAACGAACTGACGAGCTTCTTTACGGCTGGATGCGAGACCCATTCTGTAAACGATGTTGTCAAGACGGCATTCAAGAATGGTAAGGAGGTTTTCACCTGTTACGCCTTCCTTCTTATCAGCCAGTTCATAGTAATGCAGGAACTGCTTTTCCTGTACGCCATAGTAGCGGCGTGCTGTCTGCTTTTCTCTGAGCTGGAGACCGTATTCCTTTACGTTCTTACGACCTGCGCCATGCTGACCGGGCACTGTTGCGCGGCGAGCTA
>SVSJ01000028.1 GCA_015064355.1 Oscillospiraceae bacterium
ATGATATCACTTTCAGAGTGATTCTGTACTCTATTACTATATTAAAAGAGTTTTTTTAAAAATTCAAAAGAATTTTCGGAGTCTTTTAGTACATTTCGTTGTTGTTCAATTTTCAATGAGCAATCGCTTCCCGCACAGTCCCCTGCGCGACAGCTTTATTATTATATCATCACCTCTTTATTTTGTCAATAGTTTTTTAAAAATATTTTATACAATTTTGCCGAAATTTTACATCGAAATTTAGCTGATACTCCAACTCGCCTTCATTCTTTGCTTTATATCATCGAAAACCAACAATAAGACAGCCTACAGAATTTCAATATCCTGCAGGCTGAAATATTATTTATTGAATATTAATGAAACAGGCTTGCGCTTTATCATTTCGTATGCATTAAGCATTATCGATCCCTCAGCTTTGGTCATATCCACAAGACGATATAGAAAAGATCTTTCGAACACGATACTCTTCAACACAAGAATATACGTGCCTGACCCGACAGTCGATACGATCTCCTCGCACAGAGAAGCTTGGTATTTCGTCCAATCGGATTCTGAAAATCCCCTGACGTTCTTATTGTCAAGGAAAGCAAAGTCGACAAATGTTTTATCAGCGTCGCATATGATCATACCAATGCAACGATCTTTACTGCTCATAAACCAATCGGCAAGAAACGCAACCTGGTATACGGAAAGATTGTTGACAGTACGGTACTGTTCTTTGATAATCTCACTACCTCTATCAAACAATGACGCAAGATATTCTGCACTTTTGGGACCGACGCCCTCTATCTTCTCCAGTTTCTTGGGAGAGGCATTCAGAACATTATCTATAGAACCAAACTTATTAATAAGCAGGTGCCCTGTTTCGTTTGTATTGCTTCGCGGTATTACTTCAAAAAGCACTTGTTCAAGAACTTCATGAGAGTGATATTCGGAGAAACCGTTTTTGCGGAATCTCACACGCATTCTCTTTCTGTGATCAGCGTGGAGATTCTTATCCTTCGGGCTACTCATAGTTTTAATTAACTGCTGCGCCTGCTGCTTTAAGATACATTTGGTACCAGGAAGCAGAGTTAGCAGCCTGAATATTATTCACGAAAACTATATCGGTGATATCATAATCCTTGAAGTACTCGTACACGTTCATTGATGTGTGACGGGTGTCAATTACAAAGATATTTCCGTAATGCTCGCAGAGAAAAGGTACGAAAGCATTACCGAAGGAGTCTTTGAAAACGATGATGTTTCTGTCTTGTGGATTCTCCGGAACGTTAATTACGGTAAAGGGATGGTCACCGGAGATAAAGGACAGGTAATTTCTGTGGCCGGCAACGATACTGGAATTGAAGTTATGCACTCTACCATACACGTCTGTAATAGTCATTGTATGAGCCTTGGTGGGATAGAATGCTTCTACAGTATCAAGGTAGTTCTTAACTTCAGGGCGCTGGGTGTAGGTATACATACTACCGTTATAGTTCTCGCTGAGGATCGAGTACTCAAACCGCTCAAGGGGAGTTGCATCAAATCCTAACGACTCAGCAAAAGCAGCATAAGCATAATATGCACCGCGAGCTGTCCAGTGATGGTCGCTCTTGAAGAAGAGGTATTCTTTTCTGTGCTCATACATCAAAGTATGTGTATCAACAAAGTTTACAGATGGATCTGCAAGAGCAGCCATTTTATCAAGGATAACCTTTTGGTCAGAGATCTGAGCTTTAAGTGTGGGGTTGTCAATTACCATTGATGATACAGGAGCGACAACTACGCTGACGCGCACATCGTCGCCAAACAGCTTCTTATAATAAAGGGCTGTCTGAACGTAATTCTTTGCGTGGTATTCGTTGTATCCTGTAACGGTATAAACTGCGCCGCCGTGGAGGAACAGGCCGTTTGGCAGGAAATCTGCGCCCTCGTTACCGTCTGTTGAAGGAGAGTTGATCTCCGCAACCTTGATTACACAAGACGCGGAAACACCGTTTACAGTTTCGCAAGTAAGGGTGCATTCCCCTTTGCCGACAACCTTAATGGACACGCCGCCGGAGGTATTCATTGAAATGGTTGCAACTTCAGAATCTGAGATGTGCCACTTCAGTGCAGCGCCGCCGCTGCCGGTTGCTTTAACGTTAGCGGTAACAACAGCACCGGTACCCTCGGAAAGATTGAGCGAGGTTTTTGAAAGTGTAAGTTCTGTAACCTCGTACTTTTCATTTTTAATATATCCAACGATTTCTACAATGTCTCCGTTATCGAGCTGGATCTGTCCTGGAGCATTTACGCTGGGAATCTCAACATACTCGGGCTCTGTGTCCGGAGAATCGGTATCGGACACTTCGGTTGTCGGAGGTTCGGTTTCCGGGTCTTCAGTTACCGGAGGCTCGGTCTGCGGAGGTTCCGTTGAAGGATTGTCGAGATTGTTGAGCAAATCGTCAAGGGTGCTTCCCATCTGACCGTCGTCATCTTCGGTTTTGTTCCCCTTGTTGGGATCAATTACAACGAAATCATCACCGTTGCCGAGGGAATATTTTAATCCTTTAAGTGAATCAAGTTCTTTTGAGAGAGTCACAAGTTTATCTCTGAATATGAAAGTATCAGAAATAAACAGTGAAATTCCCGAGAAGAATGATCCGTCGGCAAGTGACGCGGCAGATAATTCAGGAAATTTTGCCAGTTCCCTTTTTTCCGCTTCGGAAACGGTCGGCCTATTGGGCTGAAGGATGTTTAAGGCGAACAAGCCAAAAATCATCAAAAGCACAAGGCAGACGCAAATTATATCTATAACTTTTTTCAACTTTGTCTTCCCTTCTGAATAACTGTTGGTTCAAATCAGAATCTGAAATAAATAAACGGACTATAAGTGTTACCTGCAAGTCTTACTGTGCAGAGGGCTATAAACGCTATTACAACTACTGTCTTGAGTATTCTCTCAACAGGATACGGTAATGCGTTTTTGCTCTTGAGCCAATCTATAGCTACCTTTGCAACAGGTGTGGAGCAAACAAGGGCAGCCGCAAGTAGGATTATGTTACCAAGGATGTAGGAATTGGTAAACAGGCTTGTTCCGCCACTCACGCCTATTCCGAAAAGATATCCTATGTTGGTGAGAACGTCCTTATCGAAATAGAAGATAACGAAGCCGAATACGGTAATAAACAATGTATAAAGGTGAGTTACGATAAACGATATCACCTTCGGCATCTTTTTAAACAGCTTCAGCAGGAACGTTTTTTCGATAATCAGCCAGAACGCGTAGTAGAGACCCCAGATTATGAAGTTCCAGGATGCGCCGTGCCACATGCCTGTGAGGAACCAAACAACGATAATGTTTCTCCACTGATCGTGACGGTTACCGCCGAGGGGGATATAAACATAGTCTCTGAAGAATGTTCCGAGAGACATATGCCATCTTCTCCAGAACTCTGTAGCACTCTTTGAGATGAGAGGATAATTGAAGTTCTCGCGGAACCCAAATCCGAACATTTTGCCTAGACCTATCGCCATATCAGAGTAGCCTGAGAAGTCGAAGTAAAGCTGGAGGGTGAAGAACAGGGCACCAACCCAGCGCCCGAGAACTGTTACGTCGGACATTCCATAGAGGGCGGTCACAACAGTGTCACAGCAGTCAGCGATAATTACCTTCTTCGCAAGGCCTACAGAGAAGCGGAACAAGCCATCGTTGAATTTTGCTATATCAACCTTACGAGACGGAAGCTGATCTGCAATGTCCTTATATCTCACAATAGGACCTGCGATAAGCTGCGGAAAGAATGATACGTACAACAGAAGGCTGAAGAATGATTTTTGAACGTCGGTATCTCTGCGGTAAACATCAATCACGTATGACATTGACTGGAATGTGAAGAAGCTGATACCGATAGGCATTACGATCTGTGGTACTGTCAGAGACGCAGAGAAAATTGAGTTGGCAGTTTCGGTAAAGAATCCAAGGTATTTGAATACAACGAGGATGCCGAGATTGGCAGCAACTGCTACAACAAGCCAGAACTTACGCAATCTGCGAGACAATGTGTTGTCTATCAGCAAACCGAACAAGTAGTCGGCAAGGACAAGCCCAATCATCAAAAACACGCAGATAGGTTCACCCCACGCATAAAACAAAAGCGAAAAAGCGACAAGTACCACTCTGCGATACGCGTCGTTCTTTATTATATAGTATGCCAATAGCAACAATGGCAAGAAAAGATAAATGAATAAAAGGTGGGAGAAAACCATTCCTACTGCCTTTCAATATATAATTAAATGATTAAATTAATAAAACTGATTAACAGAAATATTATATCATCAATTCTCTCTTTTGTAAACCATATTTCGACAAAGAATTTAATTTTACACAATGGTAATAATTACTCAATATCGCAAGAATTAACTATAAGATCAAGAAGCTCCCGAGCACTGCTAGCAAACTTTTTGCCGCCTCGTTCAACGAGGAAATCCTTGTCTCTGAACCCCCACAAAACAAGAATACAATCCATTCGGGCATTTGCGGCTGTTTCAACGTCAACCTCAGAGTCACCGACGTACACACAATCATGTGTAGCGGTGCCAATAGTCTCGGCAGCGTTAATTACCATATCGGGATAAGGCTTGCGGCGAATGCCCTCCGCTTCCCTCTCGCCGAATACATTTTCAATTCTGGGAAAGTATTTCTTGCAAAGCTCAACCGTAGATTTATGAATCTTATTGGAAACCACGGCAACGTTTATGCCTCCGGAGATAAGCTTATCAATAACCTCGATAACTCCATCATACGGTTTTGTTTTTATTTGTGAGTTTTCATTATAGTATCGTCTGTATTCAGCAATTGCTGCCACAAGATTCTTGTCATCTGCTCCATCGGGCAAGCACAGCTCGATAAGCTTATCGACTCCGTTTCCGACAAAGCTTCTTACCTCTTCCCTTGATTTATGGGGATAGCCATACACATCCATTGTATGATTAACTGCGTTATGAAGATCATCAAGAGTGTCAAGAAGTGTTCCGTCAAGATCGAAGATCACAGTTTTGTATTTATTTAAAGTTTTCATTGCTCTATCGTTCCTTATATTTATGTAAGATATTATTGGTCACCGCGAAATATTATTATATAACATTATGAAATTAAAGTCAAATAATTTTCAGAAATATTCCAACAAAAACAAAACAGCCACACGTTTTTATGCGTAGCTGTTATTTTATCTGATTTATGCCGGCTGTAAGGCGTTTTGCTTTTTCAGTTTGTGCAGTCTCACGGCGTAGAATATGCAGTGAGCAGTTGTTGTGAACACCCAAGAGATCGGATAAGAAATGTAAACCGATGATAAGGTCAAAAGAGCCGCGAACACTACCTTTATCCATGCAATACGAAGGACACAGGTTCCGACAAGCGCATTGACCATGGGTATTAATGACATGCCCAGCCCTCGCTGTGCTCCTACCATAACTTCCATTGCGCCACATAGGAAATAGGTTAATGAGATGTACAACATTCTTTCTTGACCGTAAGCGATGGCGAGATCAAAGCCTTCGTCGTTTTTGTTAAGATAAAGTGAGAGGAGCTGTTCTCCGAAGATGTATGTTAGTGATCCGAGCACAACGCCAACAACTATAACAAGGATCATACAGGTTACGACCACCTTGTTGATCTTGTGATACTTGCGGGCGCCAACGTTCTGTCCAACAAAGGTCAATGTCGCGTGGTACAGTGCGTTCATAGCAATATAGGTGAAGCCTTCAACGTTAGCTGCGGCACCATTCCCTGCTACTGCAAATTCTCCGAAAGAATTGATAGACGACTGAATAAGCACGTTGGACAGAGAGAATGCGATTCCCTGGAGGCCTGCGGGCAAACCGACGGTAATGATCTTTCGAAGCTTATCCGGGTGGAACTTCAGTTTTCTTATATCCAGGTGCGCAGAGTCTTTACGTTTTATCATATATACGATAACGCATATTGCGGAAACGTACTGAGAAACAATAGTACCAACACCAACGCCAACAACACCATATCCGCGCTCACCAAGGCCAAAGCCTATAACAAGGAGGAGGTTGAGAATCACATTGAGTATTCCTGCGGCGGTGAGGAAATAAAGAGGTTTCTTTGTTTCTCCAATTGAGCGGAGGATGGATGCACCAAAGTTATACACCATGTTGGCAGGTGTGCCAAGGAAGTATATCATAAGGTAAAGTTTGGAGCTATCAATTACGTTCTCTGGGGAATCCATCCATTCGAGAAAGGTTCCGGAGAAAATAAAGCCGATAATTCCGACAACAATACCACTCACAAGGCTAAGTGTAATTGAAGTATGAATGGTTCTCTGCACTCCGGCTTCGTCCTTTGCACCATAGTCGTGTGCAACGGTTACGGCAGTACCGACGGAGAACCCCATAAATACATTGAGAAGAAGGTTTACAAGGGAGCCAACCGAAGTAACAGCAGCAAGTGCGTTAGGACCGTCCCATCTGCCAACAACGATACTGTCTGCGGCGTTATACAAGAGCTGCAAAATGCCTGTCAGCATCAGTGGCAAAATAAATTTAGTTATTTGCAGCAACAGCGGTTTATCATCTCTCGTTACTGCGTTATTGTCTGTGTTCATTGTTTTTCCTTTAATGCAAGAGGGGTAATTATTTTATCCAGTTTACTCGTTTAAGCCAATTAATTAAGAGACCCGTCCACTGGCCAACATATTCGTCACCTTCGGCAAGGCCAAGACCATGTTCGCCGCAGGTAAATACGTGAACCTCGTGAGGAATCTTGTGATCTCTCAAAGCGGTTGCGTATACATAGCTGCTAATCACGTTTACGCAAGTGTCCTCGTAAGTTGCCCAAATAAACGTGGGAGGGGTCTTTGCATGAACCAGGCGATCAACGTAAATATCTTCGTGAGGCCTATCGTGAACAAGGTTCATAAAGCAACCGTAAACGGCAGTGTCCTCTTCGTTAACCTGGCGAATAGCTGGATAACAAAGCACTGCGAGATTTGGGCTATGATCTACAATATCAAGTTCGTCAACGTCTTCATACTCAATCTTATCAAGATAATTTGAAACAAGAGCAGCAAGGTGTCCGCCGGCAGAAGAGCCCATTACGCCGATTTTATCAGGGCTAATACCGTACTTTTCGGCATTGGCGCGGACGTATCTGACAGCGCGACGTGCGTCAAGCAATTGAAGGGGAAATCTGTTAGGAAGCACTCTGTACTCGCACACAAATGCATCCATTCCAAGAGTATTTAGAAATCTTGCATATCCGTCACCTTCATAAGCGCTGCGAAACGCATAACCGCCACCGGGAAAAATCACCATCGTGGCATCGGTGGTTTTGTTATCTGCGGGATAATATTCAAGAACAGGCTCTTCCCCGTCAAGGGCTGGAACCTTATCCCATAGATGAATTATCTCCATGTCTGTCCCCCTTCGGGAAGCCAGCCGATATGCTTGAGCCAATTTGCTAGGAGGGTTGTCCACTGGTTGATATAATCCCAACCTGCAGCTACGCCCAGGCCGTGTCCCCCTTTTGCAAAAACGTGCATTTCGTGTGGGATCTCGTACTTTCTCAGTGCTGATGCATAGAGATATGCGTTCATTACGTTTACAACAGGATCGCCTGATGTATGCCAGATGAAAGCGGGAGGTGTGTCTTTTGTTACAAGAAGGTCGGGTGAGACAGTTTTGAAGTCGACACCCTCAGGAAGAAGAGTTGCGAAGCTCTGGTAGTGTGCCACCTCAAGCTCGTCCGGGCAATGGAGGACTGCATAGCAAAGGACCGTTGCGTTGGGCACAGCGGGAAGCTTGTCGATCTCATCCTGATCTTCAAATTCAATAGGGTCTGTGTATGTTGAAGTCAGCGCAGACAAGTGTCCACCGGCAGAAGAGCCCATAAGAGCGACTTTATTTGGATCAAGTCCAAGCTCCGCGGCTTTATGTCTGACAAATCTGACAGCACGGCGTGCATCAAGAAGCTCAAGTGGGAATTTGTGGGGCCAAACTCTGTACTGGCAAACGAATGCGTCGATGCCGATTGAATTAATATACTTAGCGTAACCTTCACCCTCATGCTGTGCTCTGTGGTTGTATCCACCACCGGGCAGAATTACAACAGCAGCGTCTGACTGACGGTTTTCTGCTGGATAATAATCAAGTACGGGTTCTTCGTAGCACATTCCGGGAGCATTTTCCCAAAGCTTATATATGATCATAATTTCAGTCTCCTTCTACCAAAGATAGTGGAAAATCCCCGATATTTCACGGGGATCGTAATTTTATCTATTTGCGATCTTCTTAACCATTGCGTTAAGCTCATCCATTTTTTCTTCGATTTCAGCAACAAGTTTGAACTGTGTTCTGCATCTAACCAGGTTGTGATCGGCGTAATGAGTCTTGAAGTATACGTCACCGTTGAGGTAGTCGGCAAGGAATCTGAGACCGCACTCAAGAGTCATAAGCTTGATTGAAAACGGCAGAAGAGCAAGCTCTTCGTCTGTAATTGAAGGAAGTTCCTCGATGAATCCGCGGGTAAATGATTCAAACTTTTCAACATCAAACCAGATCTTTGAAAGGTCTTTTTCATCTTCAGCGCCGGATGATCCACCGAAACGGAGAGCATCACCGTAGTCATAAAGAAGAGAACCGGGCATTACTGTATCAAGGTCAATAACGCAAACGCCCTCTCCGGTTACGGGATCGAGAAGAACGTTATTCAGCTTGGTATCGTTATGTGTTACGCGGAGCGGAATCTTTCCTTCAGCGATTGCATCAACAACGATTCCGGCATCTCCTTCTCTGTCAAGAACGAACTTGATCTCGTCCTGTACGTCCTTACCTCTGCCTGCTGCATCATTTGCAACAGCTTCCTTGAACTGTCTGTATCTGTCCTTTGTGTTGTGGAAGTTTACGATAGTTTCGTGAAGGGTGTGCGCGGGATAATCGGCAAGCATATTCTGGAACTTACCGAAAGCCTTGGCTGCACTGTAAAGCTGTTCGGGCTTTTCAACAACTGTATATGATACTGCATTATCAACGTACTTATATACACGGAAATAATCGCCGTTTTCGTCTATATAATAAGGCTTTCCGTCTTTGGTCTTTATAAAGGTAAGAGTTTCTCTGTCGGGATTTCCGCCGGCTTCAATAATTTTCTTGCGCAAAAATTCGGTAACACCCATAATGTTGTCCATAACATATTCGGGATGAGGAAATACTACCTTATTGATTCTCTGAACAATAAATTGACCGGGAACTCCAACGAGATATGTATCGTTAATATGACCGTTGCCGTAAGGAGCAACGTCAATTCCAAGATCGAAGTGATTGAGCATTTCTGCAAAGGACTTATTCATATAAAAACCCTTTCTGTGGTTGTTTTATATCGTGATTATCATTAGCGTATAGTTGTTCCTAGTAATTATAGCACATATTTATCAAAAAGTAAAGCAAATTTTAAATTAATAATATTTTACTTTTAGTCACATATCGTTCGCAGTCTTGACAAATTATCCGCAGAATGATAATATATAATATGCTGAAAAGATTAATTTGACATATAGTGAGGTGAAATTGTATGATCGTTGTTAACTATCTCGGACACAGCGGATTTTCCGTGGAGTCTGAAACACACATGCTGGTTTTCGACTATTCCGAGGGAAATTATCCGCGTCTTCCCGAGAATAAAAAGATGTACGTATTCGTAAGTCACGCTCACTCGGATCATTTCAACCCTGAGATCTTCAGAATTTGCAAAGAGCATCCGAATGTCAAGTTCATAGTATCAAACGATATTCGTGAGTCTGCTATAAAGTCGGTTGGCGTTACCGACTATATTATGGCAACTCCCGGAATGGATATTAAGACTGAAAGCAGGTTCAGGATCAAAGCACTTCCCTCCACCGACTGCGGTGTTGCTTATCTCGCAGGCTGTAACGGCAGAAACATTTACCACGCAGGTGACCTTAATCTTTGGCTGTGGGAAGGCATGACAGAGGGTGAAGTCTTTGAAATGGCAACAAAATTCAAGGAATACACCCGTGGGTTAAAAAATTTCAATATTGATACTGCGTTCTTGCCCCTAGATACAAGACAGGGTATTTATTCTTTCCTTGGTTTTGATTATTACATGAAGAACTTTAAGATTAACCACGCCATACCTATGCATTTCTTCGGTTCTGCAAAGATCTGCGAGGATTTGATCTATGATCCCATCTCCCGTGATTACAGAAACAAAATAATTCCCTTAACACCCGGGTCAAAAACCAATATTCGCTGATAATTTGCTTGATTTGTTCATATTCAAGAATTATAATTAAATCATCTGACAGTTGAGCCCGAACAATATTATACCCCCTGCTCGTTTAAAACGGGCTTTTTGCGCGTTACAGTAAATATTTTATTATTATGGAGACTATATATGGCTGACATTTTTGACTTATTTAAGAAGATCGCCACCGAGAAGAAAACCGACTCCGGTAACATTGAGTACCTGGTTATTGGACTTGGCAACCCCGGCGAAAAATACACATACACCCGACATAACGCAGGTTTTCTCGCGATGGACTATATTTGCCAGAAGATCGGCTGCAAGGTTAACAAGGTAAAGTTCAAGGCTCTCGTTGGTGATTGCACTATTGGTGGTCACAGAGCTCTTCTTATGAAGCCACAAACTTATATGAACAACTCCGGTGAGGCAGTTCGAGAAGCCGCTGATTTCTATAAGATCCCCGCGGAGAAGATTATTGTTATTTCTGATGACGTTGCCCAGGCTCCCGGCAGAATGAGAATCCGCAAATCAGGCTCGGCCGGCGGTCAAAAAGGACTAAACAGCATAATTGTTCACCTTGGCACAGATCAGTTTCCAAGAATCCGTATTGGAGTTGGCGAGAAGCCGAATCCCGAATATGATATGGCAGACTGGGTTTTAGGAAAGATTCCCGAAGAGGATCAGAAGAAGCTATTTTCTATCTTTGGATGCGTTAGCGATTCCCTGCCTCTTCTTCTTGACGGAAAAATCGACGATGCAATGGGCAAGTTCAACGGTGTTAAGTTTTAATTTTGGGTAATTTATGAACTATAATTTATTATCAGATATTTTCAGTCGCGGACGTGAGTTTGTTGCTCTGCGTGAAAGCTTACGCGCCCCTGTCTTCGAGAAACGAAAGCCAATTTACGTAAGCGGTCTTACTGAGGGAGCGGAGTTTATCTTCCTCACCTCTCTGGCTCGCGACGTAAGAAACGGCGAGCAACCATTGACTCTTGTTTTTTCGGAATCAAAAAAGGCTGATTCATTCAACAATTTTCTTCAGTCAATCGGCATACGATCTGCGTATTTTCCGGAGAGAGAATATTGCTTTTCAAATATTACCTCATCCCATGATTTTGAATGTGCCAGACTTGGCATACTCGCAGGACTTGCTGGTTTCATGCCAGAGGATAAGCGTGCTCGTGTGATCTGCACAACCGCCGAGGCACTACTCCAGATCACTATGACTGAGGAAATGCTCGGCGAGCTTTGCATTAGAATCAGCTCAGACGAGACCATTGACACAGACAAGTTCGCAGAAAGACTTTCTCTTGCGGGATACACTCGTGTTGATCTTGTTGAAGCTGTTGGTCAATTTGCGATCCGCGGTGGGATTATCGACGTATACCCGCCGGAAAGCGATGCTGTCAGAATTGAATTATTCGGTGACGAGGTTGACCGATTTGGCACGTTCTCTGTTGAGACACAGCGTTTTCTCGAGATGATGAACAACGGAATTGTTCTGCCGCCTGTTCGTGAGATTGCAGTGACAGACGATTGTCGCCAGACCCTTTGCAATATGATCAGAAAACAGATCAAAAAGCTTGGATCAAGCGAACCTAGTGACAAAGTAGCACGTGCTATGCAGACATTACACGGCGAGCTGTCTTCACTTGAAAACGGCCTTGACATCAACTTTGCCGACAAGTATTTGCCTACTATATTCCCCGAAGGTACCGCAGCTCTCGACTACCTGTCGGGTACTGTAGTTTTGGTTGATTCTTCATCTATCGAAGAGCGCGCAAATGCTTCAAGGGTTCTTACTGAACAAAGTATTGCGGAGATGTACGATCAGCTTGAAATGCCTAACCAGAAAAATGGAATATATATGCGTGAATATGAAGAGATCTGTGAGAGACAGGCAGGTCCCACAGTGTTCTGTGATATGCTTGCGAGAAATAAGGGTTCCGGTAAGTCTGACGGAATATTCGTGTTTGAGACCCGCCATCTTCCATCATATGCGGGCAATACCTCTTTGTTCAACGAAGATCTCGGTAAATTCACGAAGCAGAAATATCTCTGCACGGTCATTTGTTCAACAGACGCCGAGAAGACAGCGATAATGGAGTCTCTCACAAATGAGGGCTACACAATTATGTCCGCTGATAAAAGTGACATTGGTATCAAAGACCTGCTGCAATACAAAAAGCTCCCTGTTATTGTAATGACAGGTGAATACTGCGGTGGATTTGAGCTAACACACCCAAAGTTCATCCTGATGGATTTCTCAAAGGAATCAGCACGGCCGACTAAAGGTAGATATATGCGAAAGCTCAAGAAACGCGCAAAGGCAACAGAAGCTATCATGTCCTATGCTGATCTTGAGGTTGGAGACATTGTTGTTCACGATGCATACGGAATAGGTCAGTATATGGGACTTGAAAATCTTACAATTGACGGAAGCTCGCGTGACTATGTACACATTAAGTATGCCGGTACCGACAAGCTGTTTCTTCCCGTAGATCAACTGGATCATGTTTCAAAATACATCGGTGCCGGAAGTGATACAGGGGCTGTAAAGCTATCGAAAATGGGTGGCACGGACTGGAACAGAGTAAAGACAAAAGCTAAAACTGCTACACGGGAGATGGCAAAAGAGCTTATCGAGCTTTATGCCCGTCGTCGTCGCACAAAGGGTATCGCTTTTGACCCTGATGACGCCATGATGCGTGAGTTTGCCGATACCTTTGAGCACGAAGAGACTGACGGACAACTTGCTGCCATTGATGATATCAGACGTGATATGGAGCAGCCTTATCCTATGGACAGGTTACTTTGCGGAGATGTTGGATATGGCAAGACCGAAGTTGCGCTTCGTGCGGCGTTCAAGGCAGTTATGAGCGGCAAGCAAGTTGCGGTTTTAGTACCGACTACTATTCTTGCTTATCAGCACTACCAGACCTTCCAGAGTCGCATGAGAGCCTTCCCTATCACCGTTGATATGGTGTCAAGATTCCGTACTGCAAATGAACAAGCCCTCTCTGTAAGGCGTGTGGCCCGCGGTGAGACGGATATTATCATCGGAACCCACCGGCTTATATCAAAGGATATAGAGTTCAAGGATCTTGGACTAATAATTATTGATGAAGAGCAACGATTCGGCGTTGCACAGAAAGAAAAGCTGAAACAGCTTGCAGTCAATGCTGATATACTGACGCTCACGGCTACTCCTATCCCTCGTACGCTGAATATGGCAATGGGTGGCATAGTTGATATGAGCGTCCTTGAAGAAGCTCCCGGGCTTCGTTCACCTGTTCAGACTTACGTTATGGAACATGATGATGCGATAATTAACGAGGCGATCAGACGAGAGCTTCGCCGCGGCGGCCAGGTATTCTATCTCTACAACAGAGTTGAAGGGATTTACCACGTTGCGGATAAGATTCAAAACGCTATTCCTGATGCGAGAATTGCGGTTGCACACGGTAAAATGGATCGTGAATCCATTGAAGAAGTGTGGGACATGATCATCCGCGGGGAGATCGACATTCTCGTTTGTACAACAATTATCGAGACAGGTATTGATGTACCCAATGCAAATACTCTTATCATTGAAAACGCTGAAAACTATGGTTTGTCACAGCTTCACCAGATCCGAGGACGTGTCGGCAGATCAAGCACAAGAGCTTTTGCGTATTTCACCTACCGCAAAGGTAAGCAGCTTACCGATGTAGCAGAAAAGCGACTTTCGGCAATACGCGAATATGCGGAGTTTGGTGCGGGATTCAGAATTGCTCTTCGTGACCTTGAGATACGCGGTGCCGGAAATCTGCTGGGGGCTGAGCAACACGGCCATCTTGATGCTGTTGGTTACGACTTATATATGAAGCTTCTTGAGGAGGCTGTTGTCACCGAAAAAGGCGAAGAAATTAAAAAGCCTTTGCCGGAGTGCGCTGTTGACGTGCGATGCGATGCTTATCTCACCAAGTCCTATATTGCATCTGCGCCTCAAAGGATGGATATGTACAAGCGTATCGCACGAATTGAGACCGAAGATGATTACGATGATATTATTGACGAAATGTGCGACAGATACGGCGAGCCTAATTCACAAGCGGTTAACCTTTGCAGGATTGCGTGGATTCGCGCCATGGGACGCGTTTCAGGCTTTACGAAGATCGAAGAAAAAGACGGACGAATCCGTCTGTATTCGCAGAATTTCAATACACGTGCCGTTCAGAAGCTTGCTATGGCTTATCCAACTCTTGGTGTTAAAGTGATGCTTGGTCAAAATCCATTCATCATTATGAAATCAAAACCCGGCGAGCGGAATACGGAATTCTTGCTTGAGCTATTAGAAAAGTATCTGGACTTTATTAATGAACAGGAGGAAACAAACAATGGCTAAGTTTATAAAGCGATTTTTAGCACTCATATTGATCGCTGTTTCCCTGTTATCTTTAATTGGATGCACCAATGATGACACTCCCGCGGACGGCAACCTTGCGGTTATGACCTATAAGGATAAAGTGATCACGGCTTCTGAATTTGGGTTCTATCTTGCGAAGTACAAGGCAAGATTCGCCGAGGTTTATTCTGACTTTGATGACACAGACGAGTTTTACGACAGAGAAATCAACGGAGTACGTGCTGAAGAGCTGCTTTTTAATATGGTAGTTCAGAATGTCAAGAGAACTCTTATAAGCGAAGTTCTTTTTGAGGAACGAGGACTTAAGATCACCGATGATCTCGCAAGTGATATTGAATATTACATTGACGATATCATTTATGAAAAATTCAGTGACGATGAGGCTGCGTTCGAGTCCGATTTGAACAAGCTTGGCATTACCGATGAGGAACTTTTTGACATATATCTCCGAGACGAGATGACTTATGAGCTTATGGTCGCCCTCTCTGATGACAGAGACGAAATCGGCGCCGGTGATGACGGTCTGCAGGAGTATCTCGAAAGGAATTACGCAAGGATATATCACATTTATGTGAACAACAAGTACACCTATCTGACAGACGCAAGCGGCAACCCGGTTTATGACGATGACGGCAAAAAAGTCACCGTAAAAATGACCGGTGAGGAGCTCGACGCAAAGAATGCTATTATATCTGCTATTGACGAGTCACTTGAAGAAGGCGGAAATTTCCTTGAAGTTCACGAGGCATTCTCCGAAGACAAGTTCTATGAAAACGGCTACTATCTCACAAAAAACACACAGTTCGTTGACGAGGTAGTACGTGCCGCATTTGAGCTTGAAGTTGGCGAGTGGATCAAAGTCGAATCGAGTGCGGGTACACATTACGTGATGAGATTCGAGATGGATGAGAAGCCTTGGAAAAACTCAGCAAACAGTGATTTTCTCTCTGGATTTGAATCTGCAGCTATTAACGAGCTCTTTGGTGAATATCTTGACTCTTTTGCTACCGAAGTAACAGTAAACGAGGAAGCTCTCGAAGAGTTTGATCTCCGCACTTCCCCGTTCACTTATATCTTCTGATTTTTCGACAGGTATTTGATTCTGGTAGCTTCACCGCCGCGTAAATGACGCTCTGCTTTGTTTTTGTCAAGTATCGTTTTCACTTCCTTATACAAGCCCGGGTTTGATCTTTGCAGCTTATCGGTTACGTCCTTATGTACGGTGGATTTGCTGATTCCAAACCACGCGGCGGCTTCCCTGACGGTGCAGTTATTTTCTATTATGTATCTTCCAAGCTCTACGCTTCTCGAGTTATAGTCAAGCCTCATATGCTCCTCCGGAGATATTCTTACACTCCAAATATATGAGGCGGGACGGTGATTATATTACCACAAAAGAAAAATAACCGAACGGTTTTTACGCCGCTCGGTTTTTTGTTTATTTAGTTAGCAAATGCGTACACGGTTGTTGTGTCGTACTTTTCGCCGGGACGAAGAACGATGTTGGTGAAGCCTTCATGATTCATGGAATCGGGCATTGCCTGTGTTTCAAGACAGATAGCACAATGCTTGTACTGAGGTACACCGCCCTTGAATGCAGGGTCAGTGAGAACGATCATATTACCGGTATAAACCTGAACGCAGGGAGCATCAGTAAACACGCTGAGCTTTCTGCCGGACACGGGCTCTGTTACAACAGCGCGAAGCTTGATCTCTCCGTCGTAGTCAGTGCAAACAAAGTTGTTGTCGATACCGCCAAATTCCTTCATCATAGGATGATCTGCGCCGAACACGCTGCCTACAACCTTTTCTTCACGGAAGTCGTAGGGTGTTCCGTCAACGTCGATAAGCGTGCCGTCGGGGATAAGCTCGGAGTCAAGGCTATTGATCTTGTCGCAGTCAAGCCAGAGTGTGTGGTTGTCAATAACACCGGCTGCGTAGCCAGCAAGATTGAAGTAACCGTGGCTTGTCATATTAACAACAGTTGTCTTGTCGGTTGTGGCTTCGTAATGAACAGAGAGACCGCCGTCTTTTGTGAGGGTGTATGTAACAGTAACCTCAAGAGTGCCTGGAAAGTTCTCTTCTCCGTCGGGGCTGGTGTATGTGAGAACGAGCTTAGGTTCCTCGCCGTCAACTTCTTCTACATTCCAGATCTTTGCGTTGAAGCCGTACTTGCCTCCATGGAGAGTATTCTTGCCGTTATCATTCTTGGTAAGCTGATACTCAACACCGTCAAGGGTGAACTTGCCTCCGCCGATTCTGTTACCTACTCTGCCGATAAGTGCGCCCTGGTAGCCGTTTGCAGTCAAATAGCTGTCAATATCGTCGTAGCCGCAAAGAACGTCAGCAACATTTCCGGTCTTGTCTTCTACCCAAATATTCTTGATAATACCGCCATAATTGAGGATAGACGCAGAGGTGATTGATTCGTTAGCAAGAGTGTACGAGTATACTTTGCATCCGCAAGGAAGGTAACCGAATAATTCTTTTGTAATCATTGATTATTCCCCGCCTTTATTCTTCAAATCCGTTGGGATTCATCTTCTGCCATCTCCAGGAGTCTTCGCACATTTCACGGATACCGTTCTGTGCTTTCCAGCCGAGTTCTTCAAGAGCAAGGTCTGCGCTTGCATAGCATGTTGCGATGTCGCCGGGACGTCTTGCCTGGATCTGATAAGGAACCTTAACGCCGGTTGCTTCTTCGAAGTTCTTAACGATGTCGAGGACGCTATAGCCGTTACCTGTGCCGAGGTTGTAGATCTTAAGACCGCACTTTTCATCAAGCTTTTTTATAGCTTTAACGTGGCCGTCAGCAAGGTCAACAACGTGAATATAGTCACGAACGCCTGTGCCGTCGTGTGTATCGTAGTCATTACCGAATACGCCGAGGAAGGGTCTCTTGCCAACTGCGACCTGAGTTACGTAAGGCATAAGGTTGTTGGGAATGCCGTTGGGATTTTCGCCAATGAGACCGCTCTTATGCGCGCCAATAGGATTAAAGTAACGAAGAAGAACAACGTTCCATTCGTTATCAGCCTTCTGAATATCTGTAAGGATCTGCTCAAGCATAGACTTTGTCCAGCCGTAGGGGTTTGTACATGTTCCCTTGGGGCAAAGCTCAGTGATCGGGACAAAAGCAGGGTCGCCGTAAACTGTTGCGGAGGACGAGAAGATGATATTCTTGCATCCGTACTTCTTCATAACGTCAAGAAGAACGAGGGTACCGGAAATATTGTTGTTATAATATTCCCAAGGCTTTGCAACAGACTCGCCAACTGCCTTAAGGCCAGCAAAGTGAATTACAGATTCGATCTGCTCGTTTTCAAATATATTTTCCATCGCAGCTCTGTCAAGAATGTCAGCAAGGTAGAACTTTACAGGCTTGCCTGTGATCTCCTCTACTCTTTCAAGAGACTTTCTGCAGGAATTGCAAAGATTATCGCAAACTACTACTTCATATCCTGCGTTCTGCAGTTCAACAACGGTGTGAGAACCGATATATCCTGCGCCGCCAGTAACAAGAATTGCCATAGTATTATTCCTCCGTTATTATACTACTTTAAATTACTTCCAAAGGCCGTTGGGGTATTCGCCGGACTCAATAAGGCTCTTGAGCTTTGCGATCACGTCGGGCTTATCTTCGGAATATGTAACGCCGAACCACTTTGCGCTTGTCTTGAGAATTTCGCAGTCGCACTTGCCTGCATTGATCATCTTGCCAACTGTATTGGGAAGGAGACATTCACTCTTTAAAGGTTCGCGATCGGGATCGTTGATAAATGTATCGAAATCTTCTGCAAGGCCTTCAAAAATGTTAGGGTTGAAGCACCAAAAGTTCATGGAAACGATCGTATCGTTGGGAAGATGAACTGTCTCGCCGTTATCGTCGGTATAGTATGCGCCGCCCTCTTCTTTGAAAAGCTTGGTTCTTTCGTTGATCTTAACGAGCATATTGTTTTCGTCACCGTAGCACTCGCCTCTTGCAACGCTGCCGTTGTCTGTGAGAGTGTTGCCGAGCTTGTAGCCAACCATGCAGAAGTGATTGGAGTTTACGTCAGTATTCTTGATGAATTCTGCTGCCTTCATATATGCATCTCTGCCATAGAAATCGTCAGCGTTGATTACGCAGAAACCGTCGTTAAGAACTTCACGTCCGCAAAGGAGGGCGTGAGTTGTACCCCAAGGCTTAACACGTTCTGCGGGGATCTTGTCAGCAGGTACTGCGTAGTCCATATCCTGGAACACGTATTCTACCTTAACCTTACCCTCAATACGCTTGCCTACTGTATCTCTGAAAACATCATAGTTTTCTCTCTTAATAAGAAACACTACTCTATCAAATCCGGCTTTGATCGCATCATAAATGGAAAAGTCAATGATGAATTCACCGTTTTCGGTAAAAGAATCGATCTGCTTGAGTCCGCCGTAACGGGAACCCATACCGCCTGCAAGAATAAATAATGTCATAATTGCCTCCTTGGGACACCATATAGTATTTTTTACAAATTTAGCCTTATATATTGTATACCATACTTCTCGTAAATGCAAGAGATAAAAGAAAAATTTATCGAAATATGAGCTAATTTTTTGCTACTGCTTGCCGTCTGAACGCAATTAAACGGGGGATATGATCTCTCACCTCCCCCGATAAAATTATTATTCAGTTATGAGCGTTTAGCTGACGGTCAGCAGCCGCATTTCTTGTCTGTTTCTGCGCAACCTCGCTCCGCGATACCGCACGATGTGCTGAACTCTGCCACGGGAAACGCCATTTTCTTGAATAGGCTGCAAGGATCATCGGGCGCCGGTAGTACGCACTCTTTTTCCGGAACGCTGTACTCAACAGCATTTACAAGATACTGTGCCGGGCGTTCAATACGCACAACCGAGAAGAATCCAAGTGATACTGTGAGTACGCTTGAGTCCCTGGTGTCAACAAGATCATGGGACAAGTTGGCGCACACACAGTCGGGTATTTCATCAATTGTGCAGCAACAGCAACACTTGCAAGGTCTGTGAGGCTCCTGGACCTTAGTGTTAAGAATTATCGGGTCAACCACCTCAAGAACTGCTATTGGAAGCGATGAGGGCTTATGCGGCGCCTTAACACCGCAAGAATTCGGGCAGAACGACTGATCTCCGCTCTTGAATACGTTTACATTACCCTCGCCACCAAACAGAATAACCTTCTTTTCTACAACTCCTACGCCTTCAAATTCCTGTATATTTCCGGGTCCTATGCATGCTTCAAATGTGATTTTTGTATATATCTTAATGAAAAGCTGATAAAAACCTTTATTAAAAGGTACGCTCTCGATATTGATGTTAGACCAGACTACTTTTGCACATTTCGCCCTGACAACCGATGTACGCTCAATTATTTCCTGGCCAATGCAAGTTAGATATACACGTACATCCTCAAAGCAATCTTTATCGCGGCACGAGTCGAGAACACGATGTGCGTCAATACACACCATATCGCGATCCCGAGAGCTACCGCATGTATTTCTGAATTCAGCCATTTTGTATTCCATGCCTTCCATAGTTATTGACTCTTGCGAAGAGCTACACCTAATACAGGTGCTTCTTCCTTATTATACTATGCAAGCATTAATACATTTGACAACAAAATAGACCGTCCAATACGGACGGCCTTATTTTTTGAATGTAATTTTGATAAACTCGACAGATTAACCAACGTACTTAGCAACTGTTGCGGAAGCGTCAGCAACTGCAAGAGAAGATGTGATTACGATGTTGATATTGTATTTGCAGTTCAGTGCATCAAGCTCGTTAAGGAACATATCGAAGCCTTCTGTGTCATCCTTGCAGATTTTAAGAGCAGAGTCAACAAAAATATCGGTAACGTCGTGATTGCTTGCAAGGATACCTGCAATAAATCCGTAGAGAGAGCGAGCGGAATCTACGTTATATGCTTCAGTATCAATGAGTCGGCACTTATAGTTGATGTCGAATTTGAGCTTGTCGCCCTTTTCGATGCAAACAACGGAACCCTTAGATGTTGCGAGTGCATTGTTTACCATTTCGATGAGTGTCTTTGTCTTGCCGGAACCTTTCTTGCCGATAATTAACTTAATCATGATTTTCCTCCGTTTTAAGGTATATTTATATTATTTATTAATTCTTGCTTCAAGAGCTTTTTTCTGGTCTTCATAGCCGGGCTTACCGAGAAGTGCGTACATATTCTTCTTGTAAGCTTCTACGCCGGGCTGGTCGAAGGGGTTAACGCCGAGCATGTATCCGGAAACAGCACACGCAAGTTCAAAGAAGTACACGAGGTAGCCAAATGAATACTCGCTTCTGTCTTCAACTTCGAGAACTACGTTTGCAACTCCGCCGTCGTTATGAGCAAACAGTGTACCGGTCATTGCCATTCTGTTTACGTCATGGAGTTCTTTGCCGGAGAGGAAGTTGAGTCCGTCAATGTTATTGGGGTCGTCCGGGATCACAACTGTGTCGGAAGACTTCTTGAAATCAATGACTGTCTCAAACATTGTGCGGAGACCTTCCTGAACATACTGGCCGAGAGAGTGAAGGTCTGTTGAGAAGATAACGGATGAGGGATAAAGTCCCTTGTTGTCCTTGCCTTCGCTTTCGCCGTAAAGCTGCTTCCACCATTCGCAGAGCATTTGTGCGGCAGGCTCGTATGCTACCAGGATCTCAATGGATTTGCCTTTATTATACATTATGTTGCGGATAGCAGCATAACGGATACATTCGTTAGTCTTTGCAGAGGGGTCGGAATACTTTTCTCTTGCATCAGCCGCACCCTTCATCATAGCATCAATATCACAACCGGATACTGCGATGGGAAGGAGGCCTACTGCTGTAAGAACTGAATATCTGCCGCCGATGTCATCGGGCACTACGAAGGTTTCGTAACCCTTATCGGTGGAGAATTCCTTAAGCTTGCCTCGTGCGCGGTCTGTTGTAACGAAGATTCTTTCTCTTGCACCGTCCTCGCCGTACTTCTTTTCAAGAAGTTCACGGAAGATTCTGAAGGTAACTGCAGGTTCGGTAGTTGTACCGGACTTGGAGATAACGTTGATGCAAACATCTTTGCCTTCGCAAAGCTTAAGAATATCGCTGAGGGCCGAAGAACTGATGGAGTTTCCTGCGAAGTAAACATCCGGGGTGTCCTTCTTAAGATTATTATAAAGGGGAGATTTAACAAATTCAATAGCTGCTCTTGCACCGAGGTAAGAACCGCCGATACCGATAACGACGAAAACGTCGCACATCTTTTTGATCTTTTCCGCTGCGACCTTAATTCTTGCAAACTCTTCTTTATCGTAGTTTACGGGAAGATCAACCCATCCAAGAAAGTCGGAGCCTGCGCCGCTTCTGTTCTTAACTACAGAGTAAGCAGCCTCGGCAATGTGAGAGATTTTGTCTACCTCTGTAGGTGAAACAAAGCCTTTTAAGTATTTTTCGCTGAGTTTAACTGACATGCCTATTTAATTGTCCTCCGTGGGTAAGTGCCAATTGCCATTCAACCGGCACACTGTATATGCGATGATGCAGATTTAATACTTCATCACATATATCATACAACATTTTTTGTTATTTTTCAATAGTTATTTTAATATTTTTACTCATTTAAGGCAATATATTCCCACCATTCTCCAAAGAAGCTCCAGAAAATTGATTCTATCAACGCTTGCACTTGCAAATATATCGCCCTCTCCGATGATTTCTTCGCCGCAGATGTATCTGACCACACCAACCTTATCCCCCGCTGCCACAGGAGCTTCAACGGAGCTATCAAGGAGGAACTCAACTTGAACAGATTTACTCTTGCCCTTAGGCAAAAGTACGTTAAACGGCTCGTACTCGACTTTACAGGTTCTATTTACACCGCCGGTTACCGGAATCTCCCCTGCCTCACCGCCGCTGTTTTCGTAGAGTGAGTAATTTGCAAAACCGTAATCAAGAAGCTGCTTGGCGACTGCGTTTCTAATGTCACGGGAATCAGCACCCATAACAACCGCAACAAGATGAAGTCCGTCACGTTTGGCTGATGCGCTCATACAGAATCCCGCTTTTGAAGTTGATCCGGTTTTAAGGCCTGTTGCGCCTTCATAGAATCTGATAAGGCGGTTTGTATTTGTGAGTCCGAATTCCCCATTGCGTATGGTATCCATCCAGATCGTACTGTATTTTGTGATTATTTCGTGCTTTAGCAGCTCTCTGGACATTAGCGCTATATCGTAAGCGCTTGTCAGGTGCTTTACGGTGTCGTCATCAAGGCCGGTCGCGTTCTCGAAATGGGTATTGACCATTCCGAGTTCACCTGCTCTCTCATTCATCCGCGCGACGAATGCCTCCTCACTGCCTGCGACTTTTTCAGCCAAAGCCACAGCGGCATCGTTTGCGGATGCAATTATCACGCATTTCAGCATTTCTTCAGCGGTCATTGTTTCTCCGGGTTCAAGGTAAACCTGCGAGCCTCCCATTGACGCTGCGTATTCGCTTACGGATATGTTTTCATCAAGAGAAATATTCCCACGCTCAACCTCCTCTAAAAACAAAAGCAGTGTCATTATCTTCGTTACAGATGCAGGCGGCAAAGCAAGGTCTGCATTTTTAGCGTAAAGAACTGTTCCTGTTGCAGTATCTATCAGCACAGCAGATTGTGCGTTAACGTCAAAGGGGATCGAGTCCTTTATCTCTGCAAAAACAGGCAAGGAACACACTATCATCAAAAAGGCAAGTATTACAGACATAGTCTTTTTCATATTAATCTCTCCGAAACAGTATTTTTACTACATACTTACTCTTTGGAGAGTACATTTATTCCCGACTGTAACAAGAAATAAAAAATCGGATATGCACTTGCACACCCGATCAATTATTTATGACGCAAGATATCTTTCAAGCCAAACTACACCAACCTCGAATGCGTCGGAGAGGCCTGTTTTCATGCCCTCCTTAACAACACGTTCACTCATAGGAAGTGTTGTGTCAGTCTTTAGAAGCTGAATGTATACCTGATCTGCTACCTTCTGACCCTTATACTCTTTCTCGGTCATGATTATCATCTGAAGAATATATTTATCAGTAAGATTGCCGTAGCAAATTATGTTATCCTCGCGAACAAGAGGACGGTTTCTGTAGAGAACGAAATCGCCGTCAACTGTAGAATCAACATCTTTTTTATCAATTACCCAGTCTGCCATACAATATTCCCTTTCAATAAAATTACTATTCAGTATTTTATTATACAACACTTTTGGGTGTATGTCAAGGCAAACATTCAGATTTTAATTCAGTTCTCTTAGCGACTCAAACAGAGTGTAGATATCTGACGGTCGGTTCATATATGAAAGTCCTATGCGCACGCTGCCGCTCTCAAAGCTGCCTACGGTTTTGTGAGCAAGAGGTGCGCAGTGATACCCTGTTCTGACGCATATACCTCTTGAGGACAGATATTCGCCTATTTTTGCCGGAGAGTGACCCAGAATATTAAAGCTCACAACAGGTCCACCGGCCTTACCGTATATTTTTATGCCGTTAACGCGACGCGATTCTCTGCTTACAATATCAGAAAGCATTTTTTCGTATGCGTGGATACGGTCTTGGCCAATTTCGAGTACCCATTTCATTCCCGCATTTAGTCCGGCAATTGCGGCAAGAGGCAGAGTTCCTGCCTCAAGTCTTTCGGGAAGAACATCAGGCATGCCTGAGTCAAGAGAAGAAATGCCAGCTCCACCTTCGATAATTGGGTTATACTTCGCATTTGCTCCAGAAATCAGCATTCCTACGCCCATTGGGCCAAAGAGACCTTTGTGCCCCGGCAAGCAAAGTGATGTGATATTATCTCGCTCCAAATCAATTGAGACATGGCCTGCCGATTGCGACGCGTCAACAATGAATATTTTGCCGCACCGTTTACATAGCTCACCTATCTCGCGGATCGGCAAGATTTTTGAGCAAATGTTTGATTGATGAGTCGCGATGATAATTTGCGTTTCCGGGCAGAGTTTTCTTCTGATGTTATTGAGAGTCTCTTCGGTTGTACCCAATGCGTCATAAATATCGTAAGTGCATTTTCTTTCTCTGTGGAGGGCTATCACCGGTCGGTACACTGCGTTATGAGAAAAGTTATCAAGAAGAATATGACACCCGTCAGTCGCCTGACCTTTTATGGCGAAGTTCAAGGCTTGCGTTGCGTTCATTGTGAATACAACATTTTCTGCTTTTGCCCCGAACATTCCTGCGGCAGTCTCGCGAGTGTCATAGACTAATTCCGCAGCCTTTCCAGACAGTTTATGTGATCCTCTGCCGGGATTCCCGCCTGTGTAAAGAATTGCGTCGCGCACTGCATCTGACACGCATTTGGGCTTTGGAAATGTTGTTGCGGCGTTATCAAGATAGATCAGTCCGCTCATAATGATTCACTCCTGCCGACAATATCACCGTATGGAATATTCTTTCTCTCGAGAATGCGTTTCATTTTATCAATGTTAGCGCATGACAATCTTATTCCCATGGAGCATCCTCTCCTTGTGATGGACGGATCAATGGACACGATCTCCGCATAGATCCTTTCGTGATTCGCTGCTCGCCTTGCTTGTTCTGCTGCAGTCTGACTTTTCATTGCAATTACACAGTCCGCCATTGTTTTTTCCTTTCGTTTTATACTTATAAATTAATCAAAGGCAGTATATGACGGCGGTGGACTCCTTGACACATTGCTTGATTTTCGATTGACAATAGTGCTTATTTAATATATAATTATTTTGAAGTACTTTAGCTTGAGGAAATTATGAATATCGGTGAAATTATTAAACTGAATATAGAAGATATAAATGAGCGCGGAGTTGGAATCGGCAAGACAGGCGGTGCTGTTGTTTTTGTGCCCGGTACCGTTAAGGGTGACACCGCAAGTGTTCGCATTACAGCCTGCGAGAAGAACTATTACACCGGAGAATGCGTCGAGATTCTTGTTAGTTCAGAATACCGCACAGAGCCTGTTTGCAAGGTTCACGGGTGCGGCGGCTGTAGCCTTGGACATGTATCATACGAGCTTGAAAATGAAATTAAGCGAAACACGGTCAGAAACGCGTTCAGACGTGCCGGCCTCGATTACTCACTGGTAGAGGACGTGGTATTTTGCGAAAATCGTGTGAGATATAGAAACAAGCTAACGGTGCATTATTCAGAAAAACAAAGAGCATTTGGGCTTTACGCTGAAGGCACAAACGATGTGATACCATTTTTCGGATGCGTGATTTGCTCGGGCGTTATGAATAAGGTTGTAAAGTTCTGTAACGAAAACGTTGATTTGGTTGAATATGCGATGCCCACTTCCCTTTGCGTCAGAACTTCAGCGACCGGTGAAGTATCAGTTTCGTTGTACTGCGAGAAAAAATGTGATGTGCAGAAATTTGTTTTCGGACTAGCAAATTTCGTGCCGGAGATCAGCGGAGTTAATATAATCGTAAACAGAAAAGGCGGCGGATATATCAGCGATAAGATTATGGGAATAGACATGCGATTCTCAAGCGAAGCTTTCCGCCAGGTTAACGGAGAAGCATTTGAGAAGCTTCTCGACATCGTTCACCAGTTTGCGGAAGAATCAGACTTCTCCTGCGGCGCTGACCTATACTGTGGCTCGGGTATTATCGGATTGTCTCTTGCAAAGAGATTCCCCGATGTCAAGTTCTACGGAATTGAGATAAACGCTGACGCAGTCAAGGATGCAAAGTTTAATGCGGCGGAAAACGGACTGGAAAATATCGAGTTCTTCTGCGGTGATTCTGCTTCGTTTAAAAAGAAAATCGGCGGAAATGCAAAACCTCAGCTTATAGTTGTTGATCCCCCGAGAGCAGGTTTGTCAAAGGAAATGAGACAAGGGCTCACAGAGCTATCTCCCGAGAGGATAATCTACGTTTCCTGTAATCCGCAGACCTTGGCGCGTGACCTTGCTTCATTGAAATCAAGCGGCTACGAAATCAAGCGTGCGGTACCAGTTAATATGTTCCCGCTGACCTCACATTGTGAGTGCGTGGTAAGTTTGGAGAGGTAAATATGTTTTGTAAAATTGAGTTATTTCCTAAAAAAGTAATTGAAAATGATGAAGTTGAAGATTTACTTTGGACTTTTCTAAACTCGTTAAGAAACAGCGGGCGAATCCTTAAGAAATACAGTGTTGTTGAAGGCGAAAACTACACATTATACGTTACTTTGCCAAAGGAAGATTCTTTTGAAGAAAAATACGATAACATCTACGTAAAGCGTGATCGTGCAAAGATTAAAAAATTATTTGACTATAAGCTTACTGTTGTTGGTCAAAACGTTGAGTGCAGCGAGTATTGTTGTTGTAAAAGCAGAAGTGCTATCGAGATGCAGACATACTTCGCAGATATTAATAGTATCTTTACCTGTTGCGACTGCGGGAAAGCAATCGCGCTTTATGAAGTTCCTTACCTGGATAAGCAAGATGACCATTATTATCTGTTGAGCTGGCAAGAGAACTTTGCAGCAATGGACAGACTTTGGTATAACGGAACGTATGAACGATATGCCGCCAAGCAACTTGTTGACCCGACGTCAAAACTCAATAAAGACGGTCTTGAAATTGCTAAACAAATCAGTTCAAAAATGGGTTGCAAGGTTTATTACAATATTTTTGATTGTTTGGACTTCGGTAAAAAGATCAAATTTGATGATGTTGACGGTATTCGTCTTCGTGTTTGTCCTATATGTGGCAAAACAATGAAACGAAAAAAATTTTTGGAAGATTATAAAGTTGATGTTTGCGAGGAATGTTCACTCACGAGCGAATGTTATAAGAACTGAACAGGAGTACTAAATGACAAAGCTTCTTTTGGTTGACGGCAGTAATTTGTTGTTTCAGATGTTCTACGGTATGCCGTCGAGAATTATTGGCAAGGACGGGTCAGCGATCCAAGGTACTCTTGGTTTTGTTGGGGCGCTTCTGAAGATCATTCGTCAGGTATCTCCCAGCCACGTTGCTGTGTTTTTTGACGGAGAGTGCAAAAATGAGCGTAAGGAGCTTGACTCTGCGTACAAATCAAATCGACCGGATTTTTCAGAATTAGCCGAAGATGAGATTCCTTTCTCACAGCTTCCGGGGATATATGCCGCGCTCGACTTCCTTGGAATAAAACACGCAGAGACCACAGTATGCGAGACGGACGACATTATTGCAGGCTATGCGCTTACTTTCGGCTCTGAATTTGATGTGGTAATCTCCTCATTTGACAGCGACTTTTTTCAGCTTATATCAGACCATGTATCAATTTTACGGTATCGCGGAGACAACACGGTCATCTGCACGCCGGATTACATACGAAACAAGCTTGGAATCGAGCCCGGACAGTACGCAGACCACAAGTCTCTCACCGGAGATTCATCTGACAACATCAAGGGAGCGGACAAGGTTGGACCGAAGACCGCCACGGAGTTGATCCGCAAATTCGGCACTCTTGAGGGTGTTATTGCAAATGCGAAAAAAATTAAAAAGCCCTCGGTGAGAGCTTCGGTTTTAGCTTCTGTTGACAGACTGCGGCTTAACTACAGGTTAATCAAGCTTGACGGCTGTGCCGAGTTACCGTTTGCTTTTGATGAGCTTGAATATTTGAATAAAGGCTATTCGACAACGCAGGTTTTGCGCGAAATTGCGCTTATATGAGAAAGGGATATTATGGATTTTCTTTATTGCACACCAGCCGTTTTTGTTATCGGCGATGAATACGAAATACTTGTAAACACAAATGAAAACGGGATAATTGCTGTTGAAATTGACAACGAAAAGTACTACGAGGAGAACTCCGGGCCTCTGTCCTCTGAAAAGAATTACGCGAAGATACGTGTTCCGCAGAGTGCCCTTGACTTGGCTAAACGGTATACCGTTGTGTTCCGCAAGACTGTCGAGCGAAAGTCATACTTCCCCGTTTTCTGTGACGCGGTAGAAACGGATTTTAACTTTAGGCCTCTCGCGAAAAGTGACAACATCAACATTTATCATATTTCGGACGTTCACTACCGCTTTGATGTTGGTGTGAAAACCGCTTCATTCTTTGGTGAGGATACTGACCTTTTCGTTGTTAACGGTGACATCGGTGAAGTGGACGAAATGAATCATTACCGTGAGGTTGCCAGATTTGTTGGGGATATATCCAAGGGTGAGGTTCCGGTTTTATTTGTTCGCGGAAATCACGACACCCGCGGCAAATTGGCGGAGATGTACGCTGACTACTTCCCCGCAAACGGAAAGAACACATATTTTGAGTTTGACGTTGGCCCACTCTACGGGGTTGCACTTGACTGCGGTGAAGACAAACGGGATTCTCACGCGGAATACGGCGGAGCCAATGCTTTTGAGCCTTTCAGACGCCGCGAGACAAAGTATTTTGAATCACTCATGCCTTCCGATAAGCTGACATTTGCAGTGAGTCACGTTTGTCCTGCCCAAACAGCCCACAGTAAAGATAGCGGATTTGCTATTGAAGGTGATATATACGAAAAATGGGTTGCGGAACTTGAGCGACTTGGAGTAAAGTTCATGCTGTGCGGTCACGTGCATCGTGCATATCTGCTCAAGAAAAATGATGAAAACAGCCTTATGCCTCACGGCTTCCCTGTTGTTGTTGGATCGGCTTATTATGAAGACGATCTTTGGGGAACTGCACTAACTATAAGCGGTGGCAAGCTTTACGTAAAATTCACGGGTAAAGAGCATCAGGTTATGGCAAGCTATGTGATTGATATTGATAGTGGAGAGATTAATGAAGAATAATACAAACAAAAAAGCGGTTGGCAACGGTTGCCCTGTCTACAAGAAATGCGGCGGCTGTCAGCTTCAGAATCTCTCTTATGAGATGCAGCTGAAGCACAAGCAGGTGAAGTGCATTAAACTTCTCGGACGTGCAGGGCACGTTGACGAGATAATCGGTATGGCTGACCCGTATCACTATCGTTGCAAGGTTCAGGCGGCGTTTACTTCCCTGCGCGGCAACATTGTGTCCGGTGTGTTCCAGTCGTCCACGCACAAGATCGTGCCTGTGGACAACTGTATGATCGAGGACAAGATAGCTGACGAAATTGTTATCACTCTCCGTAAGCTGATCAAATCTTTTAAGATCAAACCCTACAATATGGAAACGAAAACCGGGTTTATCCGCCACGTTCTGATTCGCCGCGGTTATTACACAGGTCAGGTTATGGTTGTTCTTGTTACAACCGGCGAAGAGTTCCCCTCGGTTACTTCGTTTGTTAACGCGCTTGTTGGACGACACCCGGAGATCACTACTGTTGTTCAGAATGTTTCAAAGAAGGCTGTTAACCTTGTACTTGGCGAAAAGGACATCGTTCTCTACGGTGCCGGATACATTGAGGACTCTATTGACGGATGCTATTTCAGAATATCCCCAAAGTCGTTCTATCAGGTTAATCCGCAGATGACAACGGTACTATACGGCAAGGCCATAGAATTTATGGGTCTCACAGGATGCGAAACTGTTGTTGACGCTTACTGCGGCACGGGCACTATCGGTATACTTGCGTCTCGAAACGCAGGACGTGTCATTGGGGTGGAATCAAACAAGGCTGCGGTTCGTGATGCCAAGGATAACGCGCGGCGGAACGGACGGGATAACATTGAGTTCTATGCGGCTGATGCAGGAGAATTTATGGTTGACATGGCAAATGAGGGCGAGCAGGTTGACGTGGTGATAATGGACCCGCCGCGAGCCGGATCTGACGTGAAGTTTATGAGCTCGGTTGTAAAGCTTAACCCGAAGCGAATTGTTTACGTTTCCTGCAATCCCGAGACTTTGTCACATGATCTGACGTATTTCGGGCAGAAGGGTTACTCCGCAAAGAAGATACAGCCCGTTGACATGTTCCCACACACAAATCACGTAGAATGCGTCGTGCTTTTGTCTCGGGAATAGGTCGGCGGTTATGTACGAATTGCTGTATATACGAAGGAATTGCAAACAAGGGCGAACTAACCGGCAAACTTGAATTTGACGAAGGAGGACGAACAGTGTATAACTCCATAACATCAAACGAAGATATTCGGTACTTTCTTGAGAAGGTCAACTCACTGCACGATGGGTATATCATCGGTGTCCAGTATATAAATAATGGAATATCTAAGATAGAGCATGGACATTCTTTTAATTCTGAGCAAACAAAGTTAGTAGTCAAAATACTTGTCACCAGTATTTGGGATGCTGTTGTAGAATTGGAATTCGAGGGCCTTTTAGAGTGGCAAATAAAAGATAATCAATGGGATATGACAGATACTACTGTTATGTTTGATG
>SVSJ01000056.1 GCA_015064355.1 Oscillospiraceae bacterium
AAAACAAAATGACAACAACTTACAATCTTAACGGAAAAACAACACAGGACATCGCAATGATCGTTAGAAACTATCTCGAAATGAACGAAGGTATGGAATCCCAGACTTTCGCTACACCGGAAGGCGGAGCAGTTATTCAGGCAAGATCCCGCGGCGGCGCGATCAAGCAGTTCGTAGGGCTCGACAAGGCTATCACAGTCAAGATCAACCCCATCTCCGAAACTCACGTTAGCGTTGACATCGGCGAAGGCAAGTGGGTTGACAAGGGCATTGCAATGACAGTTTCCTGGTTCGTTCTTTGGCCCCTTGCTGTTACATCCGGTATCGGCATGTACAAGCAGTCCCAGCTCCCCAAGAAGATCAACAGCGTTATCGCCCAGAACCTCTGCTACGGTTTCTGATAAAATCGATCGAAAAGTCAAATAACGAAAACAGCTCCGGGCTTCTCATCAAGCTCGGAGCTTTTTTACAAATATGAGTGAGAGGTAAAAGCTGTTGATTGCCGCCACTTACTCTCGACGCCAATTCCGACGCCAATGTGCTATTTCGTGCTAATAAACAGGCGAATAATCAGTCGAAAAGTCACTCCAAAACCATATCAAAACGCATTTTTATGCTCTAAAATTGCCCATTTTTGGCGTCGACGGCCCCTCATAACCCTGAGGTCATGTGGTGGGGCTCCCTTCCCCGCAATCGAAAAAGAAAACAGTCACTTCCGCGTGGCTGTTTTGTTTTGCCTGTAAGGTCGCAAGGGATTTGATGGAGCGGTAGTGAATGACAGTCCGGGGGACTGTCAGAGCCGCGACTGGCCGTTTCCGCAGAAATGGCAAATCCCTTCCCTCGGAGCTAGTAAAGCCCCCCCGAATCTCAGTGATTCTAAGGCTTTTTAATTTTATTTTGCATTTTGATGTATTCGGAAGTAGTGGGATTTATGCCTCCCTTTTTGTCGATTTTCGGTCCACGCTTGCCGGCTCGATGGTTTTCTTTCCTACACAGCCATAGAATCGATCTCTTTCATCAAGCAGTCGCTCCAGTTATCGAGAACGTCATGGTATCCTCTCCATGCTATTTATCTCGTTATTCTATATATATTATGTCACATTTTGACATGAATTTAAATGCAAACACAGCGCTATTATTAACTGCACTTGAACCTTTCCCCAACCAAAAAGAGACCCCGAAGAGTCTCTTTTATATTTTAGTTGAAAATCAGATTACTTCTCAACGCCCTTTTCGGGAATGCCTACGCCGATGCGGCCGATCTTATCGAGAATTTCCATAGGAATCTTGCAGCCCCACTCGTTTGCTGCCTTGATAGCTTCAGCATATGTGGGATGTCCGCTACGCTTGGAAGTGTAAACGATAATTCCATCGCCCTGAGTAGGATTGTCAACGGTGTCAAATCTGTATGCGTCCTCATAGAACTTGTATGCATAAACATCGCTCACATTGTGGTTGAGTCGATTAGCCTTATCAAAGTAAGTGAAGTTTCTGAGAATGGTTGCGTTACCGTTGTTGTGAATGAAGTAACGGTTATCAACGCCTTCTTCATAAGTTGCAGACCATACAATATCCTTGATACCGGGGAACGCATTAAGCCACTTGTCACTGAGAGCATAGCTCGGAGGAGTATATGTCCAAGCCTGGCCCTCAAATTCTCCGCCTTCCATGTAGGGTGCCCAGTCATCTTCATCATTGCTACCCTGCTGAATAACGGATCTGCCTACGCTGATGTGGAGGTTGTCGGTGTAAGTTACGCCGGGACCGGGGCAGTGAGCACCGTCACCTGTGATCGACTTGAATATATTGCCGTAGATAGCAAGATCACAGTAGTCAAAGTCAATATTGACGGCGTTTACGCCAACGTTGTCAACCTGCTTTGTGTCCTCTTCCCAGTAACCGATGTTATCGACCAGGTTGTAGCGGATCACTGTACCGAAGCATTCTGTAACGTGGATAGCACCGCCGTCGCCTTCGAATGTTGCGAGGTCGTGGAGATAGTTGTACTCAATGGTAACGTAAGCGCCGTTGCCACCGATACCCCAGTCAACGGAGGAGTGCATTTCGTTGTTGGAAATTACGAGACCGCAGGAACCATCAAACTTAATAGCTGATTCCATAACACCGCGTACGTTGGACCAGTCGGTAATAAGGTTATTGTAAACCAGGTTGTTTGCCTGAATGAGATTCTCAACGTCGCCACCGGAAATCTCGATACCGCTCCTACCCACGCTTCTTACAAAGCTGTTCTGGATAGTCAGATTTGTACCGTTAATTTCAATACCCTGTCTGATACCGTTGCGAACGGTACAGTTGTCGATTGTTACGCTGTCAAGCTTATCGCCGTATACGATGGCGTCATTGGATGCTTCAAAGGTAAGTCCCTTAAAGTTAACGTATGAAGTGCCATCAAGCTTAATAATATTTTTAGCCTTGGGCATAGAGTAGGAAGCGGTCGCATGGTTATCTTTGGGGTAGAGATAGAGGTAACCTGTAGCCTCATCTATGTAATATTCGCCGGGGATGTCAAGCTCTTCCGGAACGTGGTAGAAGTAGAAGAACATAGCTTCCTTAGCGCAGTAACCACCTACAAAAGGCATCTCAAATACAGAGTTTTCGTAGTCTATATCAGTGATCTGGGAGTTATCGGGAGCCCAGAGAACGCCAAGACGCGCCCAAACCATAGCATCTCCCACGTCGTGCCAGGAGCGGAACTTTTCACTCAGTTCAGGGTAGTACGGCACGTAGTATTTGCTTGTTCCCTCAACCTCTGTTCTGGGAGTTTCACCGTATACGTCGAACCAGCCGTCCTCTCTGACTCTTGCGCACTCGTCGTTAGGATAACGGGCAACAGTCAGCTTTTCACTCTCACAGTAAAGGGGAGTAAAAGAACTGAGATTTACAAATATATTAAGGAAATCTTTTTCGTTTGCTGCTTTATAGCCGAGCTTGTGAAGATCAAGCATGACAAGCTTATCCTTAACTTCCTCGGGGAAATATTGCCAGGATTCGGTTGTCTTGTCGGGAGAAGCAAAGTCAGAAGCTGTAAGGTGAACACCGCCGTTGATGACAGCGCCCTCTTCACCGATGTAAGTGATCGGGCAAGATTTTGTACCGCTGTCTTCTGCAGTGAACATAACAGCTTTGTCAATGATGTAAATACCTTTTTTGATGATCACGTTGATACCGTCGAAGTCGGACTTGTCAAGTGTACGTATAATGTCGCGTGCGGATTCAATGGTAGGCAGAGGATTCTTCTCTGTACCATTAGCGCCATTTTTTCCGTTTGTAGCAACATAGATAGTCAGCACACCGTCATCAAGCTCTCCGTATTCGGGTGCGGTTTCGTCCTGCGAAAACATAGCGCGAATAAGACGAACGAGATTGAGTGTTCTTGAGAAAGAGCTTCTAGGAGCTGCAGATACGGTTACGATCATACCGAATGCCATGCAAATCACAAGAACAAAAGCGATAATTCTTTTCATTTTTATTCTCCTTTGCGGATAATTATTGCTAACATCACTCTATCATAAAATTATTTGATTTTCAATAGCAAATAAAAATCTTTTTCAAAAAATAGAATCGTTTTTTTCTGTTTTATTGACATTCAGAGCAGGATATGATATCCTTGTAAAAAACATAGAAATAATCGGAGGTTTTAATATGTTTGATATTTTGGTTGGTACACTTCTTCCGTCATTTGCCGCAATCCCCGCGATCCGTCAGCTGAACCCCAAGGGATTTGAATGTTATGAAATATACTTTGCGGGAGATGCTGAAATTTCCCATATTTCCGAGTACGCAAAAGAAGCTCTCGATGCCGCAGACGGTCGCAAGATATCTGCAATCGCAGTCTACGGCAACACAATGTGCGATGAATCCGTATATCGCAATGTAGAAACACTCATCAAAAACGCGCACCTCTTCGGCTGTGACAAAGTTTGCCTATCAGCCGGTGCCGATCCCACAAAAAGCGTTCCCGACAACATTCCCCTGTTTAAGAAAAC
>SVSJ01000057.1 GCA_015064355.1 Oscillospiraceae bacterium
GGTCTCCGTGTTGCTTTCTCCGCAGGAAGCGTTATGGGATTTACTGTCGTTGGTCTCGGACTTCTCGACATCTCCATCTGGTTCTTCATCCTTAAGTTTGCTTTCGGTCTCGGTGCGGCTGAGATCACAAGCGCAATGCTCACCTTCGGTATGGGCGCTTCCTCAATGGCTCTCTTTGCAAGAGTGGGAGGCGGTATCTTCACCAAAGCAGCTGACGTAGGTGCTGACCTTGTTGGTAAGGTCGAGGCAGGTATTCCCGAGGACGATCCGCGAAACCCTGCAGTTATTGCCGACAACGTCGGTGACAACGTTGGTGACGTAGCCGGAATGGGCGCCGACCTTTACGAGTCTTACGTTGGGTCCATTATCTCCGCCTGCGCTCTCGGTGTTGCGGCATTTAACGGAAGCTTCAACGCTATGGCTCTTCCCCTTCTCATCGCAACTGTCGGTATCCTCTGCTCTGTATTCGGAACTTTCCTTGTAAGAACAAAGGAAGGTGCGACTCAGAAACAGCTCCTAAAAGCTCTCTCCCGCGGTACCAACTTCTCAGCAATACTTATCGCTATCGTTTCACTTCCCCTCGTTTACTTCGTTCTCGGTAAATCCGATTGGACTATTTATTTCGCTATCCTCTCAGGTCTTGTTGCAGGTGTGCTTATCGGACAGTCTACCGAGCATTTTACATCTGACAGCTACAAGCCTACTAAGCATCTTGCCTCCACCTCCGAAACCGGTACAGCCACCATTATCATCGACGGTCTGTCCGTTGGTATGAAGTCAACCTTCATTCCCATTATCATTATCGGTCTCTGCGTTCTTGTTGCTTACTATGTATCAGGTGGCAACACAAGTGCCGCTAAGGGACTTTACGGAATTGCTCTTGCGGCTGTCGGTATGCTCTCTACTCTCGGAATTACGCTTGCTACAGACGCTTACGGCCCCGTTGCAGACAACGCGGGCGGTATCGCAGAGATGGCAGGTCTTGAGAAGGAAGTCAGAGAAAGAACTGACGCGCTCGACTCTCTCGGTAACACAACTGCCGCTACCGGTAAGGGTTTTGCGATCGGATCTGCGGCTCTTACGGCTCTCGCTTTGATGGTGTCTTATATTGACAAGGTAAATTCCATAGAGGGCGGCGCTGAAAAGATCGCCAACCTCAGCATTACAAATCCCACAGTTCTTATCGGCCTCTTTGTAGGTGCTTGTCTCCCCTTCCTCTTCGCGTCACTCACAATGAGCTCCGTAGGACGTGCTGCACAGAGTGTTGTTAAGGAGGTTCGCCGTCAGTTCCGTGAGATCAAAGGACTTATGGATGGTAAAGCAGAAGCAGATTACGCTTCCTGCGTTGACCTTTGCACCAAGGCAAGCCTTCGTGAGATGATCCTTCCTACGATCGTTGCGGTTGTAGTTCCCATTGTTCTCGGAATCGTTCTCGGCTGCTCAGGTGTCGTAGGTATGCTTGCAGGTGCTACTGCTTCCGGTTTCCTTATGGCAGTATTCATGTCCAACTCCGGCGGTGCATGGGATAACGCCAAGAAGTACATCGAAAGCGGTGTATACGGCGGTAAGGGTTCCGAAAACCACAAATCCGCAGTTGTCGGTGACACTGTAGGCGATCCCTTCAAGGATACTTCAGGTCCCGCGATCAACATTCTTATCAAGCTTCTTTCGATGGTTTCCATCGTATTTGCGGCAATCGTTGTAAACTGCTCGATCCTTTAAATAAAAAAATAAACGGTACCTTTCAGTGAAAGGTACCGTTATTTTTAGTTCAGAATTTAGTTAGGAATTGTTGCATTGGGAACTGCGGTTCTTAAAATTTTCTCTTTACTCTTTTTCTTAAGAATATTTCCTACAATAATACCAACGAGGAGAAGAATTAGAGAAACTACACCGACTATAGCACCTGCAAAAATATATTTTCCTGATATAATATCAATAAAGGAGTTTATAAATGCCAGATCAGCTTCATAGTAAACCTCTCCTTCAAGCAATGCAACGATCAAGCTGCTGGACAGACCGGAAATAAAGGAGAAGATAGAAACAGCGAGGCCGGAGGAACCTACCCAGATAAAGCCTCTGAGATATTTAAACCTGAGGAAATAAAGACCGACTGCTACGATAAGCGTAAAAATTATACAAATGAGAAGCAAAGTTCCACCTGTAATGAATGAGAAAACAGCACGCATTCCCGGATCAATTTCCTCAGCGATCTCATCGGCTGTAGGACAGTTCTCAGAAATTTCATAGGCAATATCGTCAACATTAGCAAGAATCTCGTCTTCAATCTCTGCCTTTGAGAGATCTGTTTCGATATTATCGTCGATAATATCAACTATTTCGTCGATATTCTTTTTGATATATTTGCGGATGTCTTTTTCACTGACTATCTCATCCCCGCCTTTGCCCGAAAGAGCATCAAACATACCTTCAGAAATATCGCTTAAAATATCCTCAAACACAGAGCTCTGAATAAGATCATCAACGATATCGTCATCAAATTCATATTCATCGGAGAAACTATCGGTAATTGCATCAGCATTAAGCATATCTTCGTATTCGTTTGACTGAAACATCTTAACAACTGTGTCGGGTGTGAAGATTGATGATACAACGTATGAACTTACTGTGGTCGTACCGAGACATGCAAGTGAGATCGCAAGAAAGACTGCCGCGATGATTGTAATAACGTTAACTGCCGTACTTTTATACATAACGTACTCCTTTTTTTGCTCCGCATATCAAACGGAAAAATTTACAAGTACATTCTATCACATTTCAGACATCATTTCAATAATTTACATTAAAAATCTTAACAATATTTTAATAATTATTCTGCCGATCATTCAGGCTCTTAATAAATGCTCCGGGATAAAAGAATACCATATTTCCAACGGTATCTCCGTTTGTAAGATTTGATTTGGTCGTGCCTTGAACCTTTACGGCATCAACGGGTCTTGTATGAAGCATCATAACGTGAACGTGCTTAGCATTATCAAAAGTCTCGGGAAGTATAAAGCTCTTATCCTTCCCATCAAGAGAGTAACCTGAACGTGAGAAGGTGTTTTGTGATCTGATCCCTCTTGGTCCGCCAACGAATCGAACAGAACCGCTTGATAGGATTTTCCCGGCTCCAACCTTTGTTATAACGTATTCCCTTCCGTTTGCTACAGAAATAATACTTCTAAACCGATGAACCACGTCGGCAAAGTGAATTACGTAGGCTTCGCGCGGTGTAGTTATGAGAATATCGCCCTTTTCTTTGATTCCTCCGAGGGAGGCAAACGGAAAGCGGAGAAGCTTGAAATCAACACCTTTTCTAAGACAGGCAAGCCAAAGGCGTAAGTACGTAAATATCCTTCTTACAACAAACATCAAAAACGGTATCACAAATAGCACTGCCACGAATGCTGCCACCAGCAGGAAAAAACGCCAATAGAGCGTGGTAACGCCTTTGATATACAAAAAGGAATTAACGACCCAAATATAAGGTAGCGGCCATGTGAATAAAACTATGAGTCCTAAGAATATCACAGCATACACGGCGATGAAAAACTTCGTGCTTTTCACCAGTTTCTTTAGTTTCTCAATCATTTTTTACTCCTTTCGGGATTTATGACTTGAGGGAAGCTTCCTTCTGAAGCTTCCCTCAACAAATTACTAAATTTTACTCAGCCTTAACTTCAGGTGCTGCTATCTCTTTTCCGAGAAATTCGGGCATCTGGATACCCGCCATTTTCATGGTCTCGTTAAGAGGAGGAATGGATTTCATCATACCGGAAAGGAAGTTTGCAGTGGTGGAAGAGCCTCCCTCGCCGCTCATGCTGTCCC
>SVSJ01000029.1 GCA_015064355.1 Oscillospiraceae bacterium
TACATCATTAATGAGTATTGCGATTTTTGCACAAGCGGGGCGTCGGGGACGTCGCCCCCTACAATACAATTGTTGAGACATCCCGTTTACGGGTAGCAAGTAAAAAATGCATGACTGACAGGTCCAAAAACAGCGTACTTGTACGCAGCCAGTTTAGATAGGGCTATGCCCGAAAATGAAAAACCACCCGCTATGCGGGTGGATATTTATTTTCAATTCGCTATAAGGAAATACGCTATTACGATAATGCCCAGGGCTATTCTATACCAGCCGAAGATTTTGAAATCGTGCTTCTTTACAAATCCTGTGAGGAACTTTACCGCTACCATGGAAACCGCATAAGCAACTACCATTGCAAGACCAAGTATCAGCCATTCGGTGCCGGTCATAACGTAATCGTTTGTGACCAGCTTCAGTGCGCTGACGCCAAACATAACGGGAATTGCAAGGAAGAAGGAAAACTCAGCCGCTATCTCACGGGAACAGCCCAGAATGATCGCCCCAAGGATGGTAGCACCTGAACGGGAAGTACCCGGAACGATGGAGAGCACCTGAAACGCACCGATGAGGAGTGCTGTTTTGTAACTCATTCCTGCGATGGAGGTAATTCGTGGGCTCTTTTTCTTGTTGATGTTCTCGATAACGATAAAAGCGATACCGTAGATGATGAGAGTTGCGCTGATGACCTGCCAGTTCTCGAACTTATCCATAAAATCGTTGAGGGCAAGGCCGATAACTGCGGCGGGCAGACAGGCTACGATAACCTTGAACCACATCTGCCAGGTTGCCGCCTTTTCCTCTTTGGTTTTCGAGATGGCAAAGGGGTTGAGCTTTCTGAAATACAATGTAACGATAGCGAGGATCGCACCAAGCTGGATTCCGTAAAGGAACAAGTCCTCACCGAAGAAGCCTGCGTTTCCTCCTATGAACTCGTTAACAAGAATCATGTGTCCGGTACTGCTGATGGGGAGCCATTCGGTTATGCCCTCCACGATACCGAGGAACAGTGCCTTGAGAAATTCAATAATATTCATTTTGCCTCCTTATCCAAGTCTCATAATGTCGCCTGCGTAAACAGGGAATGGAACCTTGAGCCTGAAGTACATTGAGGGGTGGGGGGCGGATTCTATTGGATTACCACGCACGTCGCGGAGGTCGGTTGCCACAAATCCCCTGCCAACCTTGCCGGGGGAGATAAGCTCTACCGGGTCCCCTGCAGCCAGCTTGTTTCTCTGGATGAAGAGGGTGTCGTACATTCCGTCCTTGTCCGGTGTTGTTGAATCGGTAACGCAGGACGCGATGTAAGCCTTTTCACGTATGTAGCCAAGCTCTGTAACGGTGTTTGCGTTAAGATGTGGGGGAGTGAAGTAGAATCCCGTGCCGTATTCTCTGTGGCTTACGCCGTCAAGCTCATTCTCCCAAGCGGGATCGAACTTGTATCCTTGAGGATCGCGGCGGTATGCGTCAATTGCCATGCGGTAGGTATTTGTTACAACTGCTGTGTAATATGCGCTCTTAACGCGACCCTCGATCTTGTAGCTGGTGATGCCGGACTCTTCAAGCTCGGGGATATATTTGATCATTGAAGTGTCCTTGGAGCTCATGAAGAAGGTCTCTCCATTGGGTTCCTCTTCCGCAACTGCAACGGAGGGAATGTCGGGACGGTTTGCCTCGCCCAGATCCATAGCCGTTGGAGAATATTTCCAGCGGCAGGACTGTGCGCAAGCACCGTGGTTGGCGTCACGTCCTGTGAAATAGTTGGAGAGGAGGCAACGTCCGCTGTACGCAATGCACATAGCACCGTGAACGAAAGCTTCAAGCTCCAGTGAGTCGGGGATACGTTCTCTGATCTCGCGAATGTCCCGGAGAGTCAGCTCTCGCGCCAGTACCACACGGGACGCACCCAGCTTATGCCAGACGTTGCAGGTCTGGGCGGAAACGGTGCTTGCCTGAGTGGAGATGTGGATCTCAAGTCTTGGCGCGATCTCTTTTACCAATTCAAGCACGCCAATGTCAGATACGATAACTGCGTCAACACGGATAGCATCAAGGAAGCGGATATAGTCGGCAAGCTCCTTATATTCGCTTGTGTGAGGCATTACGTTTACGGTAACGTACAGCTTTGCCTTATGGCTGTGGCAGAAATATACTGCGGCTATCAGCTCGTCGCGGCTGAAGTTCGCGCTTGCGGCACGCATACCGAAATTCTTGCCGGCAAGGTATACCGCGTCTGCGCCGTACAGCACCGCCATTTTCAGTTTTTCATAATTACCTGCGGGAGACAAAAGCTCCGCTTTTTTATTATAGCTCATTATTTGGCCTTTCGGTTATACATTCATAATAACGGGGAGGATCATGGGCTTACGCTTGGTCTTTGAGTAAAGGTATTTTGAGAGACCGTCCTTTACGTTGCCCTTGAGCTGTGTCCATTCGGTGATACCGCGGTCCAGAGAATCCTGGAGAATGGAGCGGACGTATTCTCTCACGTCGTCCATAAGCTCTTCGCTTTCTCTTACGTAAACAAATCCGCGGGATATAAGGTCGGGACCGGAGATAATGGTTCCTTCCGCAATGTCAATGGTAGCAACAGCTACGATGAGACCGTCCTGTGCAAGATGGCGGCGGTCGCGGAGGACAACGTTACCAACGTCTCCAACGCCGTATCCGTCAACCAGAACTTTACCTGAGGGCACTGTGCCGTTTTTCTTTGCGGATTTTTTGTCAAGCTCAAGCACTTGACCGTTATCCATTACGAATATGTGATTTGCTTCCATACCCATGTATTCTGCAAGCTCCTTGTGCTGCATAAGGTGGTGGTACTCACCATGAATGGGCATGAAGTATTTGGGTTTTGTAAGGGCGTGGATCAGTTTCAGTTCTTCCTGACAAGCGTGTCCGGAAACGTGAACTACCGCTTCATCGTGATATACGCTGACGCCGCGGCGGTACATTTCGTTGATAATACGGCTGACGAGTTTTTCGTTGCCGGGAATCGCGTGGGATGAGAGAACGACCAGATCCTTGGGAGTCAGCTCAACCTGTGAATGGTCGGAAAACGCCATTCTGTAAAGAGCTGACATAGGCTCACCCTGAGAACCTGTTGTGATGATAGTCAGCTTATCCTGGGGATAGCGGCCGATTTCGGAAATATCAATGAGTGCGCCCTGGGGAACGTCCATATATCCAAGTCTTACAGCCGCGCCGACTACGTTTACCATGCTGCGGCCTGTGATCGCTACCTTGCGTCCGAACTTGATGCTGGAATTAACGATCTGCTGTACTCTGTGAACATTGGAAGAAAATGTGGAAATGATGATTCTCTTGTCGGTGTTTGTCATGAAAATGTGGTCAAGAGACGCGCCGACCTTTCTCTCGGAGGGGGTGAATCCGGGATTCTCTGCGTTTGTACTCTCGCACATGAGAAGGAGGATACCCTCGCGGCCGTACTCACCGATTCGGGTCAGATCCATCATTTCACCGCCGATGGGGGAAACGTCCAGCTTGAAGTCACCGGTGTGGAGAATGATACCCACAGGGGTACGGACTGCGATCATACAAGCGTCAGCTATTGAGTGATTTGCCCGGATGAATTCGCACTTGAACACCCCAAGCTTAACTGTCGCACCTGCTTCTACGGTTACAAGTTCGCGTTCACCGAGAAGACGGTGCTCTGCAAGCTTGTTTTCAAGAATACCAAGGGTAAGACGTGTACCGTAAACAGGTACGTTGATCATTTTCAAAAGATAAGGGAGGCTGCCTATGTGGTCTTCGTGACCGTGTGTAAGGAGAATTCCGCGTATTTTGTCAACGTTCTTTTCAAGATAAGAGAAGTCGGGGATTACGAGATCAACGCCGAGCATATCTTCATCCGGGAACGCCAGTCCGCAGTCGATGATGATCATGTCGTCTTCGTATTCGATAACAGCCAGATTTTTGCCGATCTCATTAAGTCCGCCGAGCATCATAACGCGAACCTTACTATGCTGTTTTTTTGCCATAAAATATCCTTTCTTAACCGGAGAAAAACTCCGCGTAAAAATATAAAAAATACGTGGTTGATCGAAAAAAGACAGAGTTCTACCGCTGATGATACGAAAAAACACACTGCACAAAAAGCGTACGGCGCAGTAAACGGGGCTATGGAGAGAGCCGGAGAGCTGACCCCATGACGGCGGGGCAGGATCAAGCGGCATAATAGCCCGATATTCAATTAATAGAAAAATGAATTTGTGCAACCCTTTGCGGCGTACTGTCACAAATCAACCCACTATATTATATAACATAATTGCCCATTCGTCAAGTCGGGGGAATTAAGGCATTGTAAAGTTTTATCCCAAACTTATTAACAATGCCGTGATTCCGATAAGCATGGAGGAGGAAAACACCCCAAGGACAAAGAACAAGGCGCGGCTGATTTTAGGCTGGCTTTTTTCCTTTCCTGTGCCCATACACATGCCGGCTTCACGGATTATTCGCTCCGCTTCCTCTGCCAGAGTAGCAGCCGAGGTGTCACCGCGGATCACCAGATAAGCTTCCTCGAAATAACGGCTCCCTGTGTTTTTGACGTGATAGATCTTCTTGCAAAATCCCCTTGACATAATTCTGCCTTTCTGTTTTTTGATAGTTCACTCATAGTTTTGACAAGGTTTTTTATGCATATGCAGAAGTGGGAAAAAACGGCAAAAAATGGAAGGGTGACTGTGACCTCGTGACAGCATTCGACAAGGCTCGCGGGGAGTCAACATAAAGGAACAAAATTGTTTTATCAAATGGTGAATAATATATAAATTTTACAAAAATTGTCAAAAACTCTATTGACAAAGCGAAAGGTGTATGTTACAATAAATTCACAAAAATTAATGGCAGAACAAGCTGCATAATGAATGAAATCATAGAACGAAAGGGATATAAGATGAAATCACTCGGAACAGTAAGAAAAATTGACGAACTTGGTAGAATCGTGCTGCCTATCGAAACACGCCGCCGTCTCAACCTTGAACCCAAGGACCCTGTTGAGATTTTCGTGGAAAAAGACCGTGTTATCATTAAAAAATACGAGCCTGCCTGCATTTTCTGCGGAGAAATGAACGATATCGTTGATTTCAAGGACAGAAGAATCTGCAAAAAGTGCCTTTCTGAAATTCAGAAGGCAGAGATTTGATCCTTCTGTGATTATATTCTCGCCACTGCGGGAGTATACCAAAATTTATATACAAGAGTACAAAAAATTAACATTTTCAAAAAATAAAACCGCACCTGTTACGATGCGGTTTTTTTGTTTTAGTATTTTATCTTGCCTTTGTTCTGATCTCGTCAAGTGCCATAGCAATGAAGTCAGCAGTAGGCATAGCGCCCTTGTCCTCACCTGTGCGAGTACGAACAGAAACTGTGCCGTTATTCATATCGCGCTCACCGACAACGAGCATGTAAGGTGTCTTCTGAAGCTGTGCTTCGCGGATCTTGTAGCGCATTGTGTCGTTTCTTGCGTCGCAATGAGCCTTGATGCCTGCATCTGTCAGCTTATCTGTAACTTCCTGAGCGTATCCTGTAAATTCGGGGGATACGGGGATAACCTCAACCTGCAGCGGAGCAAGCCACATGGGGAACGCGCCTGCGTACTTCTCGATAAGGAGAGCAAGGGTTCTCTCGTAGCAACCGAGGGACGTGCGGTGGATGATATAGGGCAGCTTCTGCTGATTGTCGGAGTCTGTGTAGTACATACCGAACTTTTCAGCAAGGAGCATATCGATCTGGATAGTAACGATTGTGTCTTCCTTGCCGAATACGTTCTTACACTGAATGTCAAGCTTCGGACCGTAGAAGGCAGCCTCGTCGATACCGATTTCATACTGAACGCCAAGGTTGTCGAGGATAGTCTTCATAATGCTCTGTGCTTCATCCCACTGTTCGGGGGTACCTTCATACTTTGCAGTGTTGTTGGGATCCCACTGTGAGAATCTGAAAGTACAGTCTTCAAGAAGACCTACTGTGTCAAGACAGTACTTTGCGAGCTCCAGACAGCCCTTGAATTCTTCCTCGAGCTGATCGGGACGGAGAACCAGGTGACCTTCGGAAATTGTGAACTGGCGTACGCGGATCAGACCGTGCATCTCACCGGAATCTTCGTTACGGAAAAGGGTGGATGTCTCACCGAATCGCATAGGAAGCTCACGGTAGGAGCGCTTCTTGTTAAGATATACCTGATACTGGAAGGGACATGTCATAGGACGGAGAGCGAAACATTCCTTCGTTTCGTCGTAAGGATCACCGAGGATGAACATACCGTCGAGGTAGTGATCCCAGTGACCTGAGATTCTGTAAAGGTCGCGCTTTGCCATAAGAGGTGTTTTTGTAAGAAGATAACCGCGCTTTTCTTCCTCGTCTTCAACCCATCTCTGAAGAGTCTGGATGATTCTGGAGCCCTTCGGGAGAATTACGGGGAGGCCCTGACCGATGCAGTCAACCGTTGTGAACAGCTCAAGCTCACGGCCAAGCTTGTTGTGGTCGCGCTTTCTTGCTTCTTCAACCTGCTCGAGATATTCCTTAAGCGCATCCTTTGCGGGGAATGCAGTACCGTAGATTCTCTGGAGCATCTTGTTCTTTGCGTCACCTCTCCAGTATGCGCCTGTGCAGCTTGTAAGCTTGAACGCCTTGATAGCACCGGCGGAGAACAGGTGAGGACCTGCGCAAAGGTCTGTGAAATCTCCCATCTTGTAGAAGGAGATCTCAGCGTCCTCGGGAAGATCGTTGATGAGTTCTACCTTGTAAGGCTCGTCCTTCATAAATTCGAGAGCTTCAGCGCGGGGGAGGGTGAATCTTTCAAGCTTGGGATTTTCCTTGATAACCTTCTTCATTTCACCTTCGATTTTTTCAAGAACTTCAGGTGTGAAGGAAACTTCGGAATCAAAGTCATAGTAAAAGCCGTTCTCAATAGCGGGACCGATGGTCAGCTTTGCTTCAGGGTACAGTCTCTTAACTGCAGCTGCGAGAACGTGGGATGCTGTGTGACGGAAAACGTTTGCGCCGTCTGCATCAGCGAAAGTGAGAAGCTGGCATTCTGCGTCGCCTGTAATAAGGGTGGTGAGGTCCTTTACTTCGCCGTTAATTTTGCAAGCAATGATCTCGCGGGAGATAAGCTCTGCCTCACGTGCTGCGTCGTATGCAGTGATAGGCGCATCAAACTGCATGGACTTGTCGGAAAATTTGATTTCAAACATGGGTATATACCTCCTAGTTTGATAAGATAGCGTACCGTGGAAAAACAAAAAAAGCCACGGTACAGATAGATCTGTCGGGGTGCGGAAAGATCCACACGGTTCCACCCGAGCTTTTAACTCACTTTTTATTATTTTCGGGCCGTTTTATTCGGCAGGGTGGTACCCGTAGCAGGTTCAAGGAAGCTTTTCAGCAGCCGCTTCTCTCTGTGCGTGAATAACTGCATGGGCGTGTCCCATACATAAGATTATAACAGAAGAAAAAACCGTTGTCAAGAGGCACAAAAAACAAATATATGGAGAGAATGCTTGCTCCTTGTCAGCAAAAAAACAAGAAATCGCGGCAAAAAAACGTCAAATCTCTTGACATGTCCGAAATAGATTGTATAATTTATTGTAAAGGGGAAGAATTTTTCCCCGGACTTAATCAGAAAATTATTTCATTAGCATTTTTTTGCCGCTGATCCTTTCGGCGGAGAACGGAGACCACTATGAAAAAGAATGTTGCTGTAATTGGTTACGGCGGAATGGGCGCAGGATTCCATTGTAAGAATCTTCTCACAAGTGACGTTGCGACCCTCGCAGGTATTTATGATATAGACCCCGCAAAGAGAGAGCTTGCTGCATCCCGCGGTGTTAAGGTATACGAAACTCGCGAGGAGCTTTTAGCTGACCCCGCTATTGACATCGTTACTATTGCCACACCCAACGACGTTCATGAAGAGATCGCGATCGCTGCTCTGGAGGCCGGTAAGAACGTAATCAGCGAAAAGCCCGTTACTCTCTCTATGGAAAGTCTTGAGAGAATGATCGAGGCGGCAAACCGTGCAGGAAAGATCTTCTCCGTTCACCAGAACAGAAGATTCGATATAGACATCAACGCCATCAAGAAGATCATTGACAGCGGTGAGATCGGTGAGCCCATCAACCTTGAATCCCGTATTCACGGCAGCCGCGGTATCCCTTCCGACTGGAGAGGTATCAAGAAGTACGGCGGCGGTATGCTTTACGACTGGGGTATCCACATTATCGACCAGGCGTGCATGGTTCTCGGTTATGACGTTAAGGCTGTTCGTTGCGATTTCGACAATATTACAAACAAAGAGGTTGACGACGGCTTCCAGCTTATGATCGAATACCACAGCGGCAAGAAGGCTTATCTCGAGGTTGGTACATACAACTTCATTGACATGCCGCGCTTCTACCTGAGAGCTACCAAGGGTTCTGCCATGATCAGAAAGTGGAATGAGCCTGCTCACGTTGTAAAGTGCAAGGCTTGGCACGAATCTGACGTCCTTCCTGTTGTAAACGGCAGCGGCCTTACAAAGACCATGGCTCCCCGTGACAGCATTACGGTTGACGAATACGATATCGACAAGTGCGTAACAGACGTACACGATTACTACCGCAACTTTGTTCGTGCTTGCGATGGACTTGAAACACAGCTTGTAACTCACGAGCAGATGAGATGCATTCTCAAGATCATTATGACCGCCTTTGAATCTGTAGAAAAAGACGGCGCGAAGATCTACTGGTAAAAGAATAATAGACTAAAAAACTACAAAGAATACCATCTGAGAATGATGGTATTCTGAATTTATAGGTGTTTTTATGAAAATTTTAGCAAGCGATTACGACGGAACTCTTAACGAGGGCTGGGTTGACGATGAAAAAAGAGCTGCAGTTACACGCTGGAGAGAGGCAGGAAACCTGTTTGGCATTATCAGCGGACGCGGCATCAGAAACATTATGGATCTCATGGAAGAGGATGGGATCACCTGCGATTTTTTGATCGGAGACAACGGTGCGTCCATTGCACGGGGAAACGGCGAAGTAATTTCTGAAGCATTGTGCGACGGGCAGGTGGCACGGGAGATCATTGAGTATTTCTTCTCTCGAGGATGCAACTGGTGCTGGGTCAGACCGTACCCGGAAAAAATTGTTCTCCCGGAGGGCTCAGAACCAAAGCCCTGGGAATGTACCCCATCCACCTTGCCGGTGATCGACAAATTCACACAGATCAGCGCCGCCTTTTCAGAGGTTGATATGGCAAAGGAATCCGCAGAAAAGCTAAGGGAAATATACGGCGAGGAGCTGAATTTTCTGCAAAACGGAAATTGTATCGACATTGTTCGCCTTGACGTTAACAAGGCAGTTGGCATATACACGCTTCTTGAAGAGGTAGGTGGAAAATACGAGGATGTGATAACCGTTGGCGACAATTACAATGACGCGGATATGATCCGTGAATTCCGCTCATACGCAATGGACAACGCCGTACCCATGATCAAAGAACTGGCAAACGCCACAACGAAAAGCGTGACCGAGCTTATTTACAAAGAGCTTGAATAATAAACAAACACGAGGAGGGTATTATGATTTGCGAAATTCTGAACGTAGGAACAGAGCTTCTTCTTGGAGATATAATCAACACCGACGGGGCATTTATTGCCCGTGAGCTTGCAGCAATCGGCTATTCCTCTTATCATCAGTCCACGGTCGGAGATAACCCTGCCAGACTCCGCGAGGCTATCAGAGTTGCCCTCGGTCGGTGCGACGTACTGATCCTCACGGGAGGCCTGGGTCCAACCTGTGACGACATTACAAAGGTGGCAGTTGCAGACGAATTCGGGCTGAAAATGAAGCTTAACGAAGAAGTGCTTGATGAGATAAAGGCATATTTTGCCGCTGTTAACCGTGTGATGACCGAGAACAACATTTCTCAGGCTATGATCCCCGAGGGTGCTACCATATTCCACAACAAATGGGGAACAGCACCCGGCATCGCAGTTTGCGGCGAGATAGGTGGGGAAACCAAGCACGCGATCCTTTTGCCGGGACCTCCCTCTGAATGCGAGCCTATGTTCCTTGAGTGCGCCAAACCTTATCTTCTCAATATGTCGGATGACGTGATCTACAGCCTTAACCTCCACCTTAGAGATATCGGCGAGTCCGCGGCAGAGCAGATCCTTCGCCCCATTATGGAGGAATACACCAATCCCACAGTTGCACCATATGCCCTCGAGCACGAAACACGGATCCGCGTGACTGCTCGCGCAAAGGATATTGAGTCAGCTAAGGCAATGTGCCGTGATATGAAAAAGATCATTGAGTCAGGGGAGGCAGGCAAGTACATTTACTGCGAAACGGACACTCCCTTTGGAGCGAAAAACGCAACGGTGCTGACTCTTCTTGAGGAGCTTCGCAAAAACGGCAAGACCTTTGCAACTGCTGAAAGCTGTACCGCCGGTATGATTTCCGCAAGGGTGGGGGACATCCCCGGTGCGTCTGATGTGCTTCTCGGCGGTATTGTCTCTTACGCAAATGAAGTGAAGGAAAACGTACTCGGCGTACCTCATGAGGTGCTTGTGCAGTACGGTGCGGTGTCTGAACAGTGTGCGGCGAAAATGGCAGAGGGTGCAAGACGGGTGACCGGTGCCGGAATTACGGTTTCCGTTACGGGAATTGCAGGGCCTGACGGCGGAACCGCAACAAAGCCAGTCGGAATGGTTTGCTTTGGCTTGGCTGACGAAAAAGGCACCTACATGGAAACAAAGTACTTTGGCTCAAAGCGCAACCGTGCAAAGATCCGCCTGTTGACCACTATGTACGCAATGATGCTTGTGATCCGCAGACTCCGCGGCGAGATTTAATCAAAAAAAGAAAACGCTTGTCATACCAAATCGGTACGGCAAGCGTTGTTTTATGTTATAAGCTCATAGAGAATTACCGCATCAAGGAGAAGGAATATTATTGATACTATTTTTCGTCCTTTGGAATAGCGGAATTTTAAAGACAGGATGTGTAGTTTCAAAACAGTTTCAGGGAACGCCAACTTGACTAAGCAGACAATGTTCCATATCAAAACGCCAATGAGCGTTATGCCGACGTCTTCGTCGCCCGTGGGATTTATAAATGTCAAAACAGTGATTGCGATGGTCAGCAAAATGTGTAGGATAATCAGCACAAGATCAAATTTCGTTACACGTAATTCGTCAGTGTCTTCGGTCATATCCTCAAGCTGATTATGAAACATCTCTTCTGCCGATTCAAGTTCTCTGTCTGTGAGGGATTTGTCAAGCATTTCACCGCAGTCGATGCAGGTTGTGCGCTCGTCCTTTTGGAGTGCGCCGCAGCTTTTGCATTTCTTCATAGCCGTTTCCTTTCTGTTATTGTGGGTGCTTTGGAGTTTATTCTTTTCCGTGACGACGTTGTACTTCGTCAAGGGCGGTGCAAAGATCACTTTTCATTTTCTCAAGCTCATCGCCGCCCACTTTGTACTTTTCGTGATTCATAATATTCCACGGGATCCACCAAACAGGACCGACGCCTTTCGTGCCGTAGTCGATTCCGTCCTCCTCAAGATCCCCTTTTCGTCTCGGGAACAGATGCCAATGGAGATGTGTGTCTCCGTTTCCGAGAAGCTCATAGTTCATTTTGTCAGCCCCGAATGCAATCTGCGCCGCTTCTGCAACCATTGACATTTCGAGGAGGAATTTTGCACGTTTTTCTTCTGGGAGATGGTAGAGCTCCGTTTCGTGCCACTTGCAGAGGAAGAGACAGTATCCGTGAAAATACTGCTTGTCGCCGATAACAACGTATCCGGTTTCAAGCTCCCGCACAAACCAAGGGTTTGTTCCGTTTTTGATCATTTCAATTCTCGTACAAATCAGACACATGGGAGTCTCCTTTCATTTATTACCACTCAAAAATCCGGTGTAAATCGTTTTGTTGCCGAGGAGCGTTCTTGAGAAAATCCGTCAAATCCCAGACGCGCCGCCTCACTGACCACCTTTTCGTATTCGTAAGATGTGACCTTGCGGCGGATCTTCAAATATGGATCGGGATCTGCGGGGGTTGGCAAAAATTCCGGTGTGTACTGTGCCATAAGAGAGAGGAGCACTTCTTCGGGCGGTACTGCTTCTGCAATTCTTCCAAGCACGGCAATGGAATCGTCTCTGTGAGAGGGCAGTACCAAGTGCCGCACGATCACCCCACGACTCATTATTCCATCATCGCCGATCTCGTATTTGCCGGTGATCTCGTGCATTGCCTTGAGTGCTGCCTCGGAAAAGTCCGGGTAATCCGGTGCGGCTGAATATTGTTTTGCAAGAGAGCTGTCCGCATACTTGAAATCTGTGAGAAAAACGTCAACGGTGCTGCCTAAGGAACGAATGACCTCGGGTCTTTCGTATCCCCCTGTGTTCCACACGATAGGCAAGGTCAGCCCTCGGCTTTTCGCGAGAGCAACCGCTTCTTTGATCTGTAGGGTGTACTGGGTGGGAGAAACGAAATTTATGTTATACGCCCCACCAGCCTGAAGCTTCAGCATGGCATCGACAAGCATTTCAGTGGTGTATCCTTGCCCCAGGGAATCACGTCGGCTGATCTTGCCGTTTTGGCAATAAGCGCATCCGAGAGGACAATGGGTGAAGAATATCGTTCCCGATCCACGGGATTTGTCTGTTCCGCTGATCGGTGGTTCTTCCCAGTGGTGGAGCATTATGTGTGATACCTGAACCTCCCGGCCTGCGCCGCACCGACCGACTGTTGATCTGCGATCCGCGCCGCACATTCTCGGGCAGAGGTTGCAAGGGCTTGTTGTAATCATATTTCCTGATAGAAAACTTCGGTGGTTCTGGTTCCCCAAGCCTCGTCGAGGAGGGATTCTACGTCAACCTTTGCTTCTTCCGCTACGACCTTTTCAAGCTCGGGCTGTGTGCGGGGATGACGGGGTGTAAATACGGTACAGCAGTCATCGTAGGGGAGAATGGATGTGTCAAATGTGCCGATCTGGCGAGAGATGCGAATGATCTCTTCCTTGTCCATACCGATGAGGGGACGGAATACGGGACAGGTAGCTGCGTCGTCTGTTACGCAAAGAGCCTTCAGAGTCTGGGACGCAACCTGACCGAGAGATTCACCGGTCACAAGTACGTGACAGTTCTGCTCAGCAGCAACACGCGAAGCCAGCTTCATCATAAATCTGCGGAGGAGAAGGGTGAAATAGTCCTCCTCGCAGTTGTCGCGAAGCTCTTCCTGGATGTGTGTCAGAGAAATTACGTGAACCTTGATCTTTCCGCAGTATTCCGTAAGCTCGGCCGCAAGCTGCATAACCTTTTCGTGTGCCGCTTCACTTGTGTAGGGGAATGACTCGAAATGCACACAGTCAACTTCCATACCGCGCTTCATCATCATATATCCCGCAACAGGGGAGTCGATGCCACCTGAGAGGAGAAGAAGTCCTTTTCCTGCAGAACCGAGAGGCATACCGCCGGCGCCTCTGTCCTGACCTGCGTGGATATACGCATACTCATCGCGGATCTCAATGCGAACAACGACCTCAGGCTCGTAGAGATTTACAGTAAGGTGGGGCATAGCTTCAAGAATAGCACCGCCAACCTCACCGGAAAGCTCGGGAGATGAGAGGGGAAACATCTTGTCGCTGCGCTTGGATTCGCATTTGAATGTCTTAACGCCGCGCATCTGATCGGGCAAGTATGCTTTTGCAGTTTCAAGGATCGCCTCAAGATTCTTTTCGCAGGATGCGGCGCGGCAAAGTCCGGCAAAACCGAATACCTTACCCATCTGGGCGTACATTGCATCGAGAGCCGCTTCTGCCGCTTCATCCTTGGGTTCAATGTAAACTGTGCTCTGGGCGCAACGCACGTTGTAATTGCCGATAAGCTTTGCGCGACGCTTAACATCACGCAAAAGCTGTGCCTCGAATGTGCCGCGGTTAGTTCCTTTGAGCACTACCTCGCCGAATTTACAAAGGATTACTTCTTTAATATTTTCCATATCTTTTTCCGTTTCGTTTTATTTATTGTTATTCACAATAGTATACCACATTTCCTGCCCGGTTGGAAGAGGAAATGGCGAAAAAGTTGCTCTGCCCGAGAAATAAATAAGTAAGGCAAATAATATGAGCAATTTTCACCACTCGGCATAAACTGAAGAAGAACTCGATTATGGGAGGTATGCTATGGAAAATACCGTAAACGGATTTTTAAAGGTTCGGGTAACGAGAGCCGGTGGAACTTTGCCTGTTGAGGGGGCGGTGGTCACAATCTCGGAATACGTAAACGACCACACGGCTGACGACGAGATATTGTACTCTCTGCGGACAGATCGGGGCGGGCTCACGGAAACGGTGTCTTTGCCTGCACCGGCCTTTACAGACAGCACTCGCCCGGGAAACGCCCAGCCATTTGCCCTTTACAATATTTCCGTAAAGTATAATGGGTTCTATCCGGTGGAGCTTGTTGGGGTTCCTGTTTTCGGTGGTGTTGTTGCGGTGCAACCGGTTGATCTAATGCCCGGCAGTGAGGCCGACCGAATCGCAGGCAACTTGGGGGATCGGGTGATAATCTACGAAATGACCCAGTCGGAATCTCTCAAGCCGGGCGGCGTGGGGAGGGAGGACATCGGAAACAAAAACGGTGAGTTGTCCGGTAGGGCAATAAGTGAAGGCGGGGGTGAAACGAATGAATAACGGTGCAATTCTGCCAATAATCCCGGAAACCATAACCGTGCATCTGGGGCGGCCTGACGCGGTGGCGAAAAACGTAACGGTGCCATTCATTGACTACATAAAAAACGTGGCGTCCAGCGAGATATATCCCACATGGCCGGAAAGCGCACTTCGCGCAAACATTTATGCCCAGATCAGCTTTGCCTTAAACCGCATTTACACGGAATACTACCGAAGCCGAGGGTATGACTTTCAGATAACAAATTCCACTTCCATCGACCAGTCCTTTGTGTACGGCAGGGATATTTTTGAGAATATCTCACAAATAGTAGACGATATTTTTGACTCCTACATACAAAGGCAAGGATCCGTGGAGCCCCTTTTTGCCTTGTATTGTGATGGGATCGAGGTGCAGTGTGACGGCCTTTCTCAATGGGGGAGCGTAGGTCTTGCGGACGATGGGCTGGTGCCGTATGAAATCCTGCAGTATTATTACGGCGACAACATTAACATAGTGGAAAATGTACCTGTGGCGGGAGTTAATGAGTCATACCCCGGAGTGCCGTTGCGTATCGGAACTATCAGCGATGGGGTGAACTTGATTCAAACAAGGCTCAACAGGATATCGAAGAACTTTCCCCTTATCCCAAAGATTGGAGACCCGCCGGGGGTCTTCGCATCAGAGACCGAGGCTGCAGTGCGGGCGTTTCAGCGGCAGTTCGATCTGACGGAGGACGGAGTTGTGGGCCGTGCAACCTGGTATTCTATAGGCAGGATCTACGCGGCTGTAAAGAAGTTGGCGGACATAAACTCCGAGGGAATCTCAATTGAGGAGGTAACTCTTCTGTTCGGTGAGGAACTTCAAGAAGGAGACCGAGGCTTTGCAGTTAGTGAGCTGCAGTATCTCCTTGCGGTCTTGGCGTTCTTTTCGGAGTCCATACGACCTGTGACAATTGACGGTGTGTTTGGCAGTACAACGAGAGGGGCGGTTGAGGACTTTCAGTACACCTACGGCCTGGATGTGACGGGAGTTGTAGACGAGACCACGTGGGAGTCTATCTACGACACATACCGTGTGCTTCTTGATTCACTCCCGGCAGGGTATTTTTCTTCTACTACCTTGCCTTATCCCGGCACACCCCTGCGAATAGGCTCGCGAGGTGAGTACGTTACAGCCCTGCAGAATTATCTCAACCGTATATCCGATGCATACCCCGCGATACCCAAGCTTGACGTGGACGGGGTGTACGGAGTAGGTACTGCAAGAGCGGTGCGGGCTTACCAGGAAATATTCGGCCTTGAGGAAACAGGTGTTACCGCTTCATATACCTGGGAGTCGATTGCAAGTACATACCGATCCCTTGTGGATGGGGAATACGGCTCGGCAACACAATACGGCGGCAGTTTGCAGGAGTGAGGTGGTAATATGTTTATAAATATATCAGATGACAGAGTAAGAATTGAGATCTTACAGAAAATGCTGCGGTATTTATCCTTTGTGTGCGGAGATGATGGGCTTGGTGTCAGTGTCAGCGGAGTTTTTGATCCTGCAACAACGTCGGCTGTTCGGTACTATCAGAAAACAAACTCTCTGCCGCAAACAGGTGTGGTGGATCAAGCGACATGGGATTCCATTGTGCGTGACTATGACAGAGAGGCAAGTCTGCGGCTTCCGGTTTATATTTATCCGATTCCAGACGACCCCAACCACGTTACGAAGCTATCGGAGCGAAGCGAGGTGGTGATGATACTCCAGGTAATACTTGGTGCGCTCAGGCAAGTTTATGATTATCCCCCGGTTCCTCTATCAGGGGTGTACGGACAGCAAACCGCAGATGCCGTGCGAATATATCAAGGCATTCGCGGACTTCTACAAACCGGGGAGGCAGATCGCACCACTTGGCGACATCTAACAGAGGAATTCAATAACCTTGTGTCACAGTGAAAAAAGGAGACCTTTTTATAAGGTCTCTTTGTGTTTTTCGCGCGGCAAGGTTTGGAAATGCAAGAGTTTGGGGGTGGGCGTGAATAACAGGACGAAAAAACAGAATATAATTAAAAAAGAATCTGACGTATCTGATCGGAAGGAGAGAGTCAATGAACATAGGATTTACAAAGAAAGCGCAGAACGCGTTAAACAGCGCGCTGACATTTGCATCCGAAATGGGGCACACATTTGTCGGAAGCGAGCATTTGCTTTTGGGACTTCTCGCAGAAAAGGACGGAATAGCATCACGGGTCCTTGACGAGCGGGGAGTGACCTTTGATAAGACGAAGCAGCTTATCGGAACAGACGTGGGATTTGGCAAGCCGACAAGCCTTACAGCCGCTGATATAACCCCACGCACAAAGAGAATAATTGAGTCCTCTGCTACTATTGCCGTGGGAATGGGACACGGCTACATTGGAACAGAGCATCTTCTTCTTGCGGTTTGTGACGAAAACGAGTGCTTTGCCATAAAGCTGATCTCCGAACAGGGAGCTGCCCCGGCAGATATAAAGCAGGACATAATGTCATATTTTGGCACTTCCGCCGAAAAAAAAGGGGGGCGCGTTTTACAAGTTAAGCCCGATGAAGGGTTGAACTCATGCCCGACCCTGACCCAATACGGGCGGAATCTTTGTAAAATGGCAAAAGAGGGGAAAATCGACCCGATAATCGGCCGCGAAAGGGAAACAGCCCGTGTAGTACAGATACTATCCCGTCGTACAAAAAACAACCCTTGTCTCATAGGGGAGCCGGGGGTAGGTAAGACTGCGGTGGTGGAAGGCTTGGCTCAGCTTATTGTCCAGGGTCGAGTACCCGATACCCTGCGGGAAAAGGTGATCGTTACCCTCGACATTTCCTCAATGATCGCAGGGGCAAAATACCGAGGGGAATTTGAAGAGCGGATGAAAAACGTGATGCAGGAGGTTTTGCGAAACAGACAGGTGATCCTGTTTATTGACGAGATCCACACCATAATCGGTGCGGGCGGAGCAGAGGGTGCTGTTGATGCGGCAAATATTATCAAGCCCGCCCTTGCCAGAGGTGAGATGCAGGTCATCGGCGCAACTACCATCGACGAATACAGGCGGCACATTGAAAAAGACGCGGCCCTGGAGAGACGGTTCCAATCGGTTTCCGTTGGTGAGCCAACCCGTGAGGAGGCCGAGCAGATACTTTTCGGACTTCGCGACAAATACGAGGCACATCACAAGCTGAAAATTTGCGACGGCGCCATAAAAGCAGCGGTTGAGCTGTCGGTCAGATATATCAGCGACAGATACCTGCCTGACAAAGCCATAGATCTCATAGACGAGGCCGCCAGCAAAAAGCGGATATCTGCGAACACCCCGGGTGACGAAGAGCGGGATCTGGAAGGACGGCTGAAAAGTGTTACTGCGGAAAAGGAAGAGGCGATACTCGGCGAGGACTACGAGACTGCAGCGCGGTTAAGAGATGAGGAAAAGCGTCTTGCAGAAGAGCTTATGAAAAAGAAAAGTGATATAAAAAATGACGACGGTCAGCTTGTTGTAACGGAGGAGGATATAGCGGAGATCGTCACCGGCTGGACAGGGATTCCCGTACAGAAGCTGGCAGAGCAGGAGGGCGAGCGGCTTATCAACCTTGATAAGATACTGAAGGAGCGGATAATCGGCCAAGGGGAAGCTGTCGAATCTGTTGCAAGGGCTATCAGACGGGGAAGAATGGGGCTGAAGGACCCGGGCCGCCCTATAGGCTCGTTTATTTTTCTTGGACCGACAGGTGTTGGAAAAACCGAGCTTTCCAGAGCTTTGGCTGACTTTTTGTTCGGAGATCCCTCCTCTCTTATCCGAGTCGATATGTCCGAATATATGGAGAAGCACAGCGTGTCGAAAATAATCGGCTCGCCACCCGGATATATCGGATTTGACGAGGGGGGACAGCTTGCGGAGAAGGTTCGCCGTCGCCCGTACTCCGTGGTTTTGTTCGACGAGATCGAAAAAGCACACCCTGACGTGTTCAACATTCTTCTGCAGATCCTTGAGGACGGTATTTTGACAGATTCCCAAGGAAGGCGGGTGGATTTCAAGAATACGGTTATTATTATGACGTCAAACGCAGGGGCTGCGGGAATGACGGAAACGAAGAGACTGGGCTTTGCTGATCACATAGACCGAGGTGAAGAGGAGGCGCGGATCAGGGCGTCTGTTATGGACACCCTCAAGCGGACATTCAAACCGGAATTTATCAATCGCGTAGACGAGATAATCATATTCAACAAGCTGACAGATGAGGATATCCAAAAAATCGCACGTATAATGCTCGGAGAAGTTGAAAAGCGGATCGCAGATGTTGGAGTGGGGATTTCCTTCTCCGATGAAGTGGTTGCATCTCTGGCAAAAGAGGGATTTGACACGGTGTACGGTGCGCGACCGCTCCGACGGGCAATCGTCAGACGGGTTGAGGACTCGTTTTCAGAAGCTATGCTTCGAGGGGAGATAAACCCGGGAGATGAGGTGGACGCGGTGCTTGAAGACGGAGAAATCCAGTACAAGGTCAAGCTGAAAACGGAATAAATGTGTATTGCAAAACGGGGGAGAATATGGTATAATTATTGTGTAAAATTTTTCTTAAGGAGAAAACCTATGAAAAGAATTATCGCGTTGCTCCTTGTTCTTTGTATGGCAATCGGAATGGTGGTATCTGTTTCCGCCGCTCCCTCTGCGTCATTTTCAAGAACACTCAATCTTGTAAGACTTATTCGCACCCTGTTTGCAAAAGAGGATGAGGCGCCCACTATCGGCGAGCTCAAGGGAAACATACTCACAGTATACGTTGCAACAAACGGTAAGGCAAATGCCGACGGTACAAAGGGAAATCCCTTCGGTACTATCGAGGCTGCCCGCGATGCTATCCGCGACGTGAAAAAGTCCGGACTCAAAGGCATCGACGTTGTAATTGGTGCAGGTATGTACTACATCACAGAGACAATTGAATTCACCGAAGAGGATACAGGCCTGGAAAATTGCCCCATCCGCTATATCGGTGAAGAAGGTGCTACCATCAACGGCGGTACATCCTTTGACTACACTGAATTTGAAAAAGCTGCCGGCGACACACTTGCCCTCTTCCCCGAGGAAGTTAGGGAAAAGCTTTATATGCTTGATCTCGGCAAGTTCGGCTACACCCCCGAGGAAATCGCAACGATGAAATCAAAGCAGAAGTACTATACTTATGCAAGTATGATCAACGTTGACGGCAAGACAATGGATCTCGCACGTTATCCCAACGCAAGTGAGGGCTGGATCGAGATCGAAAGCGGCTATTTCCTCGACGCAAACGGCAATCCTACAAAGTATACCGATAACGATGACGTTGATAAGGAACTTCAGGCAAAGCAGACTGTTGTCAAGTATGGCGAGGATCACATGGAGAGAGTTCTTTCCTGGAAGGGTGAGGAACAGATCTATGTGAGAGGTCACTACCGCTTCATCTGGGCACGTGATGACACAAAAATAACAGAGCGCTACACAGACCGTGACGAAATTCGTGTTCCTTATTCCGGCGGCTATGAGCCTGTGGAAAACGGCCTCCTGTTCTTCTATAATATCCCCGAAGAGCTTGACGCTCCCGGCGAATTCTACATTGACTCAAACGCTGTTCTTTACTATTATCCCGAAGAAAACTTCCAGACTGCAAGTTTCACAACCCCCATTCTCGAAGGCAGCATCATCAACATCACAAATGCAGATTACCTTACACTTGAGAATCTGACATTTGAAACATCCCTGAATGACGGTATCAACTTTACGGCGGATAATCTTACGATCAAGGGCTGTAAGATCACTGACATTTACGAAAGCGGAATCGAGGGTGTTGGTAACAACTTCCTCTTCACAGAAAACGAAGTGAGCTACATCGGCGGTCTCGGCCTTAACGTAGACGGCGGCGATGCTGCAACACTCACAAGATCAGGTAACCTTATCTGTAACAACTACTTCCATAACTGGAGCACTCGTAAGACAATGAACTTCGCTATCAGCGCAGGTCAGTGCGGCGCGACAGTTTGTCATAACGAGGTTGCATATTCCGGTGACCTTGGTATCGAGATTGAAGGTCCTTACAATACTATCGAATACAACTACGTACACGACACTTGCCAGTTCTTCTGCGACGGCGCGACGGTTTCCGTTCACGGATATGCTTACGGTTCTGTTGTACGTTACAACGTGGTAACAAATACAGGCTTTGAATCTCCCCTTGACATCGTAGGTGTGCAGGGTATCACAGCAGATATGGACTGCCTTGGCGCTGACTTCTACGGCAACCTTGTATATAACTGCACAGGTCACGGCCTCTCCCTTGCATACTCCCGCGATAGCCAGGTGACAAACAACCTGGTAATCAAGGCCGGACGTACTGCATTCCAGTCTATCTGCACCACGTTTACTCAGGACTGGATGGCTGAAAAGCCCAGAGAAAGAAAGGTTAAGGACTATCTTCTTAGCGAGATTTGGCAAAATGCGTTCCCCGAGCTCAAGGGAATTCACGGCAAGTACAATCCTGAAAATCCCTACGATCCTATGTATATCAAGGCTCCCGCCAACAACGTGATCAAGGATAACTATTTCTTCTACGACAAGACATACAGAACTTGGCTGCCGAATCAGCAGTATATGGCTCAGAGGATGATGGACATTGAAGCTCCTTACTATGAGGTGTCCGAGATTGAGGGCATTTCCGCTGAAACAAACAGACTCACCACTTATATTTCAAAGAGAAACAAGAACCCCATCACCATTGCAGAGGCACTTGTCATTGCAAACGAGGCTTGCGGTACTGTTATGACAGATGAGCAGCTTAATGAGGTGGGACGCATCGGTGTTGACTACAACATTGGCGATATTTTGGTTCAGTAAATAAACAAAAAGAAGACCCCCGGGTCTTCTTTTGCTTTTTGCGGGGCAGGGTAGCATTTGTAAAATTATAAGGAAAAATATTTAATTTTCGCACCGGGAATTTGTGAAATACCGTTGACAATTTCACATGTTTTGTGTTAAAATGTATCAAGAAAAATGTGATATAAAAACATTTAGTTAATCCCCTATGGCAGTAGTTTGTTTTTAGTGTAACGAGTATTTTGTAAGGGAGATGAGAACTTGTATAATGAACGGCGTGAGCAGATACACGCACTTCTCCGTTCCAAGCCCTTTGTGTCAATAAAGGAGCTTGAGGAAATGTTCCCGGACGTTTCGGGCATGACCCTCAGACGAGACATTGAATATTTCGAGCGCGAGCACGAGGCTATAAAGGTCCGCGGCGGCGCAAGAAGTATGAAGTTTATTACGAACCAGAGTGACGGTTCCATTTCGGCGCGTATGCAAAAGAACGTCCACTCAAAGGAAGCGATCGCAGAACGGGCTGTTGAATTCCTTGAAACCGGTAGATCTATATTCATTGACTCCGGTTCCACCCTGCAGCAGCTTGTCAAGCACGTGCCAAACGAGCGCTTCACATTTACAACAACGGACCCCGCAGCCGCTATCGAGCTTTGCAAGATAGGTCAGCCCATAGTTAACATAGTGGGTGGCAGACTTGAGGGGGACAACCAGACGATTGCCGGACTTCAGGCAACCAGATTTTTGGCGGATATAAATATCGACATTGCGTTTCTGTCTCCCTCGGGATTATCTCTCAGAAGCGGATTCACCGTGGGCAACTACAGCGAATGCGAGCTGAAGCGTATCGTTGTAGAGAAGGCGAGACTTGTGGTTATCCTTATGGACGCGTCCAAGGTTGATAAGTCCTTGCCCTACACCTTTGCAACTTTCGATGACGCAGACGTGCTTATTACTAGCCAGCCTCTGCCTGACGAGCTCATGGCTGAAGCTCTGGCGAAAAACGTGCGCGTGATTGACGTATCAAAAGAATAAAAAATAAAAAAAATATATACATACGAAAGGAAGTTTTTATTATGGCAAATTTTGTCCTCATGCCCCGTCAGGGTCAGAGCGTTGAGTCCTGTATCGTTACGACTTGGCACAAGAAAGTCGGAGATACAGTAAGCGTAGGCGATATTCTTTTCTCCTACGAAACAGACAAATCCGCTTTTGACGAACCCTCCCAGTTTGACGGCGTGATCCTTCACTCCTTCGCTAACGAAGGTGACATTGTTGACTGCCTTACTCCCGTTTGCATTATCGGTGCGGCAGGCGAAGACATTTCCGCTCTTCTTAACGCAGGCGGAGCAAGTGAAGAAGCAGCTCCCGCAGCAGAAGAAGTAAAGGAAGAAGCTCCTAAGGCAGAAGCTGTTGCAACAGTATCCGAATCAAACGGCGAAAGAGTATTCATTTCCCCCAGAGCAAAGAAGCTCGCTCTCCAGACCGGTGTTGATATGACTAAGGTTGTTCCCACAGGTCCTCACGGTAGAATCATCGAGCGCGATATCAACAAGGCTCTTGACGAAGGATTTATCGCAACAACAGACGCAGTTGAAGCATTCCTCGCAGGCACACTCGTTATCGAAGAAAAGGCCGAAGAAGCAGCTCCCGTTGCGGCGGCTCCCGTTATGGTTCCCGCAGACGATTTCCGCGCTTACGACGAAGAACCTATGTCCAACGTGCGCAAGGTTATCGCAAAGGCTATGCACTCCTCTCTCTCCGAGATGGCACAGCTTACTCTCAACTCTTCCTTCAATGCTACAGCTCTTCTCGAATACAGAAACAAGCTGAAGGCAGGTGCAGAAGCTCTCGGACTCGGCAAGATCACTATCAACGATATGATCCTTTACGCTGTTGCTCGCGTACTTCCGAACTATCCTGAAATCAACGCAAACCTTGTTGATAACAAGTTCCGCAAGTTCAAGCACGCAAACGTTGGTATGGCAGTTGACACAGACCGCGGACTCCTCGTTCCCGTAATCTTTGGCGCAGAAAAGCTCACACTTGCTGAGATCTCCGCAAAGACCAAGGAAGCAGCAGGCAAGGCTCGCGAAGGTAAGCTTACTCCCGATGAAATGAGCGGCGGCAGCTTCACAGTTTCCAACCTCGGCTCTATGGGCGTTGAAAGCTTCACACCCGTTATCAATCCTCCGCAGACCGCTATCCTCGGCGTATGCTGCACAACAAACAAGCTTGGTGCTGACGGTAAGGTTTACCCCGCAATGGGTCTCTCCCTCACCTTCGACCACAGAGCAGTTGACGGTGCTCCCGCAGCTAAGTTCCTGAAGGAGCTTTGCACAGCACTTGAAAACTTCGATCTTCTTCTTGCAAAGTAAGAGAAAAGGAGATATACGATGGAAAAATTTGATCTGATAGTCCTCGGTGGCGGCCCTGCTGGTTACAACGCGGCAGAACGCGCTGCTCACGGCGGACTTAAAACTCTCGTTTGCGAAGAAAGAGCTCTCGGCGGTGTTTGCCTTAACGAAGGCTGCATCCCCACAAAGACTCTTCTCTATTCCGCAAAGATCTACGACTACGCTAACCACGGCGAAAAGTACGGCGTTACCACAACAGGCGCAAAGATCGACCACGCAAAGGTCGTTGACCGCAAGGATAAGGTTGTTAAGACCCTCGTGTCCGGCGTTGGCGCAAAGATGAAGGGCGCTGGTGTTACCGTTGTTAACGCTACTGCAAAGATCACAGGCAAGGATTCCGAAGGCTTCTCGGTTGAATGCGGCGGCAACACATACAAGGCGGCAAAGGTTCTCGTATGTACCGGTTCCGAAGCTGTTGTTCCTCCGATTCCCGGTCTCCGTGAGTCTTATGCAGGCGGCCTCGCTGTAACAAACCGTGAGATCCTCGACCTCCGCACTCTTCCCGCAAGAGTTGTTGTAGTCGGCGGCGGCGTTATCGGCCTTGAAATGGCATCTTACTTCAACTCCGTTGGCAGCGAAGTTACTGTAATCGAAATGCTCGATAAGATCGCAGGCCCCACAGAAAAGGAAATTTCCTCTATACTTGAGAAGAACTACGCTAAAAAGGGTGTTAAGTTCATCCTCGGTGCAAAGGTTGCTTCCGTTAACGGCAAGCCCGGTGCAGGCGTTGTTGAATACGAAAAGGGCGGCAAGACAGAAAAGGTTGAATGTGACCTGGTTCTCGTATCCACAGGCCGTCGCGCTCGTACACAGGGCATCGGCCTTGAAGAGATCGGCGTACAGCTTAACCGTGGCGCAATCGTTACTGACGATCAGTGCCGCACCTCTGTCCCCGGTATCTGGGCGGCAGGCGACGTAAACGGCAAGATCATGCTCGCTCACACTGCTTACCGCGAAGGCGAAGTTGCAGTCAGCGATATGCTCGGCAAGAAGGACGCTGTAGACTACCGTTCCATTCCTTCCGTTATCTACACTAACCCCGAGGTTGGTACAGTAGGCGAAACAGTTGAATCCGCAAAGAAGGCAGGCATCGAAGCTGAAGAAGTAAGCCTCAGCCTCCGTTACAGCGGCAGATATATCGCAGAAAACGAAGGCGGCGACGGTATCGTTAAGATCGTATACGGCAAGGAACATCACGAGATCCTGGGCGTACACATGATCGGTTCTTACGCATCCGAGATTATCTACGGCGCAGCTGCAATGGTTGCAAGACGTCAGAGAGTCAAGGATGTTCAGAAGATCGTATTCCCCCATCCCACGGTTTGCGAAGTAATCCGCGAAGCAATGTTCACAATCGAGTAAGATTAAATTGAGCGTTATTGCCGGAAAGTTTTGATGAAACTTTTTCAAAAGTTTCCGCGGTGAAGGAGCGTAGTCCTTCTCGATGACCGCAGTCATCGAAGCACCCAGGCGTTCGAAAAAAGTTCTCTTTTTGCTTCTTTTTCTCTCGCTAAAGAGAAAAAGAAGGAATAACAAGCGAATAAAAAATTAATACATACAAGGAGATATACTACCATGCCTAAGAGTCAATATGTAGATCCCGGTAAAGTTTTCCAGCCCGGTTACGTTGAGTTCCAGAGCATTCCCATGTGCCGCTACAACAAGACCCTCGCTGAGGAAAAGAAGATCTATTCCAAGGAAGATTTCATGCGCATTTATCACGACATGAGAACCATTCGTGAATTCGAAACAATGCTCAATGAGGTCAAAGTTAAGTCCGAGTACAACGGCGTTAAGTACAACAACCCCGGCCCTGCTCACCTTTCCATCGGTCAGGAAGCATCCGCAGTTGGTCAGGCTTACTGCCTCGATATCAACGACTACACATTCGGTTCTCACAGATCCCACGGCGAAATCCTCGCAAAGGGTCTCTCCTCCATCAACAAGCTTGATGAAAAAGAAGTTTACGACATCATGAAGGAATTCCTCGGCGGTGCTACCCTTTCCGTTGTTGAAAAGCACAACCACACAGGTAACATCAAGGACCTCGCAAAGGACTTCCTCCTCTACGGTGCTCTCGCTGAAATTTTCGCTCGTACAACTGGCTTCAACAAGGGTCTTGGCGGCTCCATGCACGCATTCTTCATTCCCTTCGGTATCCTGCCCAACAACGCTATCGTAGGTGGCGCAGCTCCTGTTGCCCTCGGCGCAGCTCTCTATAAGAGATCCAACCACAAGAAGGGTATCGTTGTTGCTAACTCCGGTGACGGCGCTCTCGGCCGCGGTCCCGTTATGGAATCCTTCAACTTCGCTTCTATGGACCAGATCACAAAGCTCTGGGGCATGGACGGCAAGTACTCCGACGAAGGTATGCCTATCCTCTTCAACGTATTCAACAACTTCTACGGCATGGGCGGCCAGACAATGGGCGAAACCATGGGCTTCACTAACCCCGCTCGCCTCGCAGCTGGCTTCAACCCCGATCAGATGCACGCTGAAAAGGTAAACGGCTACGATCCTCTCGCAGTTATCGACGCTACCACACGCAAGAAGGAACTTCTTGTTAACGGCAAGGGCCCCGCATTCCTCGAAGTTGCAACATACCGTATTTCCGGTCACTCTCCTTCCGACTCCTCCACATACAGAACACAGGAAGAAATCGACGCTTGGAAGGCAGTTTGCCCCATCGCTGCATACCGCAAGAAGATGATCGAAGGCGGCATCGCTACAGAAGCTGAATTCGACGCAATCGACGAAGAGATCATCGGACGTACAACAAAGGTTATCAAGCTGGCTATCGACGACGAACTGTCTCCCAGAATGGACCTTGAAAAGAACCCCGATATGGTTTCCGGTATCATGTTCTCCAACCAGAGCGTTAAGTCTATGGATCCCGAAAGAGAAGCAGAAGTACTTATGCCCAAGGAAGAGAACCCCAGAGTTAAGCAGATCGCAGGCAAGGCAAGATACGCATTCGACGAAAACGGCAAGGCTGTTCCCAAGATGAAGCTGTACAACGTTCGTGACGGTCTCTTTGAGGCTATCATCGACAAGTTCTACGAAGACCCCACAACCATCGCTTACGGTGAAGATAACCGTGACTGGGGCGGAGCATTCGCAGTATACAGAGGCCTTACAGAAGCGCTTCCTTACCACAGATTCTTCAACTCTCCCATTTCCGAGTCCGCTATCGTTGGCTCCGCTGTTGGTTACGCTGTAGCAGGCGGCCGCGCTATCGTTGAGCTTATGTACGCTGACTTTATCGGTTGTGCAGGCGACGAAATCTTCAACCAGCTCTCCAAGTGGCAGTCCATGTCCGCCGGTATCCTGAAGATGCCCGTTGTAGTTCGTGTATCCGTTGGTTCCAAGTACGGCGCACAGCACTCTCAGGACTGGACAGCACTTTGCTCTCACATTCCCGGCCTGAAGGTTTGCTTCCCCTCCACTCCTTACGACGCAAAGGGTCTCATGAACGCTGCTCTTAACGGCACTGACCCTGTAATCTTCTTCGAATCCCAGAGAATCTACGACAAGGGCGAAGAATTCCACAAGGAAGGCGTACCGGAAGGATACTACGAAGTTGCATTCGGTGATCCCGATGTTAAGCGCGAAGGTAAGGACGTAACAATCCTCACAATCGGCGCAGTTCTCTACAGAGCTCTCGACGCAGCTAAGATCCTGGAAGAAAAGTACGGCATCTCTGCTGAAGTTATCGACACACGTTCTCTCGTTCCCTTCAACTACGAAAAGGTTATCGAATCTGTTAAGAAGACAGGTAAGATCATCATCGTAGGTGACGCTGTTGACCGTGGCTCCATGATGCGTGACATGGCTTCCAACATCACAGAAATGTGCTTCGATTACCTTGATGCTCCTCCGGCAGTATTCGGTTCCCGTAACTGGATCACACCCGCATTCGAGCTCGAGAAGTACTACTTCCCGCAGGCTGAAGGTATTATCGACGTTATCAGCGAAAAGCTTATGCCCATTCCCGGACACGTTACAACATACAACGAAACCGAGCTTGAGCACATCGAGCGCGCTAAGAAGGGTCTGTAATCCCAAAATAACAAAACAAAAGGTGGTACCAAACGGTATCACCTTTTTTAAAAGTATATAGTTTGAACCTTTTTCGTTAACTATGCATCTTTATTAGTGAATCCGGATTTAATGCTAATAAGAAAGGAGGACAATATGGAAGCGGAAAGCACTTTTGACTCTCTGCTTGAGAAGCACCGTACCGTTGTAGAGCGATACATCAATTTTCGTATGAGAAGTAGATATGACGCTGACGATGTTATACAGGAAACGTATCTTGCTGCATTCAGACACTTTGAGGAGCTGAAAGATATTGAACGCTTCAAACCGTGGATACTTACAATTGCCAAGAATCAGTGCCTGATGTGGTATAGAAAAAACAGTTATAATAAAACTGTATCTATTGAAACGCTTGGCGATGTTGCTGAAGTAACAGAATTGGTTTACGACGACACGGTATCAAGTATTTTAGCAAAATTGCCACGAGAAGTAGCACAGCTTTTACGGTGGACAATGGACGGATATAAGCAGGCGGAGATTGCCGAAAAGCTTGGCATACCGTTAGGAACGGTCAAAAGCAGGCTGTATTATGCTAAAAGAATGTTTCGTGATGCTTGTCCTTCGGAGATAT